>CALNBV010000026.1 GCA_937874515.1 uncultured Paenibacillaceae bacterium
ATAACGCCGCAATTTTTAAGTGCAACCCTCATTGAAGCCATGTCTTATCGCCTTGTTCCCCATTCCAGCGACGATGATGACCGTTTGTATCGCTCAAGGGAAGAGGTAGAAGAAGCGAAGAAAAATGATCCGATCCTTCTTTTTGCTAATTATTTAAGGAGCATTGGATTGATGGATATGAGAGAAGAAGAAAAAATTTTGGACCGGGTAACTAAAGAAGTAGATGATGCCACAGAATATGCGGAAAAGGCCCCCTATCCAGCACCAGAAACAGCACTTCGTTATGTTTATAAGGAAGAGGAGGAAAAGAGATGGCAGTAATCAATTATATTGATGCCATTACCATGGCCTTACGGGAAGAAATGGAGAAGGATTCAAGAGTATTCATCCTGGGAGAAGATGTAGGGGTTAGAGGAGGCGTGTTTCGCGCCACCGTAGGCCTTTATGATCAATTTGGAGAAGCCAGGGTTTTAGATACCCCTTTAACAGAATCAGGACTTGTTGGCGTTGCCATCGGTGCAGCGGCCTATGGATTGCGCCCTGTTGCCGAAATTCAATTTGCCGACTTTATTATGCCAGCAATCAATCAAATTGTTAGTGAAGCAGCGAAATTTCGCTATCGCTCCAACAATAATTGGAGTTGTCCAATGGTTATTCGAGCCCCTTATGGGGGTGGTGTTCATGGTGCCCTTTATCATTCCCAAAGTATAGAAGCCATGTTTAATTCTACACCGGGTCTGAAAATTGTAGCCCCTTCGACCCCTTATGATGCCAAAGGGTTATTAAAAGCAGCCATAAGAGATGAAGATCCTGTTTTATTTTTAGAACATAAGAAATGCTACCGTTTAATAAAAGGAGAAGTTCCTGACAGTGATTATATTGTGCCCATTGGACAAGGGGAAATCAAACGGGAAGGCACAGATATTACTGTGATTGCTCATGGAATGATGCTTCATAATGTTTTGGAAGCTGCAGAAAAATTACAGGATGAAGGGATTAGTGCTCATGTTCTTGATCTGCGCACCTTATATCCCCTAGATAAAAAATCCATAGTAGATGCTGCGGTGAAAACGGGAAAAGTGCTTATCGTCCACGAGGATAATAAAGAAGGAGGAATTGGGGGAGAAGTGGCAGCTATTATTGGGGAAGAGTGCCTTTTTGATCTGGATGCTCCGATTCGCAGATTGGCAGCGCCAGATGTTCCATTGATGCCCTTTAGTCCTTCTTTAGAAAAGTATTGTCTTGTAAATACAGAACAAATCCAATCAGCCATGCGAGAGCTGGCATTATTCTAGTCAAACCGTGCTTAGGAAAAGGAACATACGAGGAGGGATCGGAATGGAAATGAAAATGACCATGCCCAAATTAGGGGAATCAGTAACAGAAGGGACCCTTATTCGCTGGTTAGTAAAACCAGGGGATCGGGTTAAAAAATATGAAGCGATTTGTGAAATTACAACAGATAAAGTAAATGCAGAGGTACCTAGTACCTATGATGGGAAAGTGAAAGAACTGGTTGTGCAGGAAGGAGAAACTGTAGCAGTTGGTGAGTTAATCTGTTATTTAGAAACCATGGAAGCTACAGAACAACCCCAGAAAAAACGGTATTCACCTGCAGTCCTCCAACTAGCTGCTGAACATGGCCTGGATTTAGACGAAATTCCGGGAACAGGGATGGATGGGAGAATTACAAGAAAGGATGTTTTATCCTTTCTACAGGAAAGGGATGAGAAGCAAAGACAGGAGCCCATGCCATCTCATTTACCTATAGCACCAGTACAAGAAGAACCACAACATGATTTTAATTTTGAAATGGGAATTCCTGTTGACCCTATTCGCCATCTTATTGCTGAACGGACATTAAAAAGCAAAACAGAAATCCCCCATGCATGGACTATGGTGGAAGTGGATATGACCGGATTGTTTCGCTTAAGAGAAAAATTAAAAAAGGAATTTCATAAAAAGGAAGGGTTCTCCCTTACTTTTCTTCCTTTCTATTTAAAAGCAGTCGTGGAATCTATAAAAAAATACCCTCTAATCAACTCCGTTTGGGAAGGGGACCGCATTGTCATTCATAAGGGCATCCATATTTCTGTGGCAATGGCAACAGATGAAGCATTATATGTGCCTGTTTTAAAAGACGCAGATCAAAAAAGTATATTTGGCCTTGCCAAAGAACTTAATGTCTTAAAAGAAAAAACAATTCATAAGAAGTTTCAACCGGGAGATATGTCTGGTGGAACCATTACCATTAATAATACAGGATCTTTTGGTTCCATTTTATCCATGCCTATTATTAACCAGCATCAATCGGTGAATTTAACCCTGGAGGCAATTGTTAAACGTCCCGTAGTTATAAATGATATGATTGCCATTCGCCATATGGCGAATTTGTGCCTTTCTTTAGATCACCGGGTCTTAGATGGGAAAATATGCGGTCTCTTTTTGCAACACTTAAAAATGACCTTAGAAAATTTTAATGAAGAAACAACCATATATTGAGGAATGAAAATAGATATGAATACTAAACCTATAATCGAGGTGTACCCTCTTCAAGGACTGATACCCTATGGACCGGCCTGGGAATTGCAAAAAAAATGGGTGAAAGAAATTGACCAGGGTTTAAGAAATAGCAGTTTATTGCTCTTGCAACACTTCCCTACCTATACCATGGGTAGGGAAGGGAAAGAGGAACATATTCTCTTTGACAGAGAGGCCTTTCGCAAGCAAGGGGGAGAAATTGCTTATGTAGATCGTGGGGGAGATGTAACCTATCATGGACCAGGGCAAATTGTAGGTTATCCTATTATAGAATTATCCCATTATGCAGGAGGTCCCCATGAGTATTTAAGGGATTTAGAGGAAGTCATTATTCGAACCTTATCCCTTCATGGGATTAGAGGCGAGCGGAAATCCCCCTACACAGGGGTTTGGGTGGGAGACCGGAAAATTTGTGCCATTGGGGTAAAACTAAACCGAGGGGTTAACAAACGGCAATTTATTACAAGCCATGGATTTGCCTTAAATGTATCCTGTGATTTAACGATGTTTGATCGGATTATCCCTTGCGGAATTCGACAATACCCCGTTACCTCTATTTTAGAGATTTTAGGTAAAGATGTCGAAATATCGCAAATAACCCATCAAATCGTCCAACAATTTAACGAAGTATTTGGAATGACTTCCTGTTTTAAAGAATCTTTTTTAATTTCTTAAAAAATTTTGTCGAAATAAGGAGGAATTATAAAAAGTAAATCGAATATAGAGAAAGATTGTAATAATTTCTTCACAAGATATAGAGAGATTTTATTGATGGAGTGTGTAAGGAGGGATATAACCGTGAGTAAAAAAGAAAACAAAAAATCCATTGAAAAGTGGGAAAAATCGGTTAATGAGACTGTAGCAAAGAGACCTGAAAGAAAAGCTCAATTTGCAACGACATCCGATATTCCAGTAGACCGTGTTTACTTCCCTGAAGAGATGACTGACGAATATATGGAGAAATCCGGTGTTCCTGGAGAGTTCCCATATACCAGGGGTGTTCAACCAACGATGTACCGCGGACGTTTTTGGACCATGCGTCAATACGCAGGGTTTGGATCTGCGGAAGAAACAAACAAGCGTTACAAATACCTGCTCGCAAATGGCCAAACTGGTTTGAGTTGTGCATTTGACCTTCCAACCCAAATCGGTTATGACTCTGATGATGCTATGTCTACCGGGGAAGTTGGAAAAGTAGGGGTAGCCATTGACTCCCTTGCTGATATGGAAATTCTTTTCGACGGCATTCCATTAGACAAAGTAAGTACGTCTATGACCATTAATGCCCCTGCATCTGTTTTATTAGCAATGTATATTGCCGTTGCTGAAAAACAAGGAGTAACATCTGAAAAACTTTCTGGTACCATCCAAAATGATATTTTAAAAGAATACATTGCGCGTGGTACATACATTTTTCCACCAAAACCATCCATGCGCTTAATTACCAATATATTTGAATTCTGTGCGAAACAGGTTCCAAAATGGAACACCATTAGTATTAGTGGTTACCATATCCGTGAAGCTGGATCAACTGCTGTACAAGAAGCTGCTTTCACTATTGCTGATGGGTTAGCTTACGTTGATGCAGCATTAGAAGCTGGTTTGAATATTGATGATTTTGCACCACGCCTTTCCTTCTTCTTCAACGGACATAATAATTTCTTCGAAGAAGTAGCGAAATTCCGTGCGGCTCGTCGTATTTGGTCTCGTTTAATGAAAGAGAAATATGGCGCGAAAAATCCGAAATCTTTACAATTCCGGGTACATACCCAAACAGGCGGTTCTACTCTTACAGCACAACAACCTGATAATAACATTATCCGTGTAACCATTCAGGCCCTTGCTGCAGTGCTTGGCGGGACCCAAAGCTTACACACCAATTCCCGTGATGAAGCATTGGCTCTTCCAACAGAAGAATCTGCTCGTATCGCTCTTCGCACACAACAAATTATTGCCAATGAGTCTGGTGTAACTGATACTGTTGACCCATTAGCTGGCTCTTACTATGTAGAGAATTTAACTGACGAAATCGAAGGTCGCGTTCTCGATTATCTTAAGAAAATTGAAGACCTTGGCGGCGCTCTTGCAGCAGTTGAACAAGGGTATATGCAACGTGAAATCCATGACAAAGCTTATGAATTCCAGAAGCGAGTTGAATCTGGTGAAGAAGTTGTTGTCGGCGTAAATCAATACCGGATCGAAGGGGAAAAACAACCTGAACTTCTCCGTGTAGACCCGAACCTTGGTAAAGTACAAAAAGCGAAACTTGAGCAACTTCGCCAATCTAGAAACAATGACCAAGTTCAAGAAAAATTATCCGCATTAAGAACAGCAGCTCAAGGGAATGACAACTTAATGCCATTAATTCTTGATGCAGTTCGTGTATACGCTACTATTGGTGAAATTTGCGGAGTTCTTAGAGAAGAATTCGGCGAATATCGTCCAGTTTAATGACGGGGAAGGAGTAAGAGAGAAATGGAAAAGAAAATTCGTGTATTAGTTGCTAAACCTGGTCTTGACGGACATGACCGTGGCGCTCTGGTTATAGCCCAGGCTTTTCGTGATGAGGGATTTGAAGTCATTTACACAGGATTACGCCAAACCCCTGCGCAAATCGTAAACAGTGCAATTCAAGAAGACGTTAATATAATTGGTCTTTCTTGCTTATCTGGTGCCCATAACGAACTTTTCCCAGAAGTAGTTCGTTTGTTAAAAGAAAAAGGTGCCGAGGATATCATTGTTGTTGGCGGTGGGGTAATTCCTGAAGAGGATATTCCTTTCCTTGAACAAAACGGGATTGCAAGAGTATTTACACCAGGTACTTCTACTGTTGATGCGGCTAACTATATTCGCTCAACCCAGGGGCAAGGTGGAGAACCTTTAATGGCTGCTCCACAAAAAATTGACCATATCGGAATCGCTGTGAAAAACCTTGACGAATCCGTTCAATTCTATACACAAATGCTTGGTTTGAAATTACAAGGCATTGAAACCGTAGAAAGCGAAAAGGTTCGCGTAGCTTTCTTAGAAATTGGTGAAACTCGCCTTGAATTAGTTGAACCTACAAGTGAAGAAAGCGCTATTGCTAAATTTTTAGATAAAAAAGGCGAAGGAATTCACCATATCGCCTTAAAAGTGGACAACCAGCAAGATCGTCTTGACGCATTAAAAAATGCTGGAATTCAATTGATTAATGAAACCCCAAAATTAGGCGCTCACAATAATATGGTAGCTTTCTTACATCCGAAAGCTACAAAAGGCGTTTTAATTGAATTGTGCGAAAAAGCTAGCGAATAATTGAGATTGTTCGGATTGACAGGAGGCTATTCAACACATGAGCACCATGTACGATAAAATTGATGAAATGTACGACAGGCGTCGCAAAGTAGAATTAGGGGGCGGCGACAAACGCATTGACGCCCAACATAACCGTGGTAAATTAACTGCACGGGAAAGAATTGATCTTTTCCTTGATGACAATACCTTTGTAGAATTAAATCCATTTATTGAACACCGTGCAACAAGCTTTGGCATGGATAAATTGGAAGGCCCTGGTGAAGGGGTTGTAACCGGTTATGGAAAAGTAAACGGCCGTCTTGTTTATATCTTCTCTCAAGACTTCACTGTATTTGGTGGCGCTCTTGGTGAAATGCATGCAATGAAAATTGCTCGTGTCATGGATTTAGCTGCTAAAACTGGTGCACCAGTAATCGGCTTAAATGATTCCGGTGGAGCACGTATTCAAGAAGGGGTTGAATCCCTTGATGGATATGGCCACATCTTCTATCGGAACTCTATTTATTCTGGGGTTGTTCCACAAATCTCCATTATCATGGGACCATGTGCCGGTGGTGCGGTTTACTCTCCAGCCATTACTGACTTCGTTTGTATGGTTGAGAAAACCAGCCAAATGTTTATTACAGGACCAAAAGTAATTGAAGCCGTTACTGGGGAGAAAATTTCCTCCGAAGGTCTTGGTGGAGCGAAAGTTCACGCTTCTGTAAGCGGGAACGCTCACTTTACTGCACCAAGTGAACCAGAAATCCTTGAAGATGTTCGTCGTCTTCTAGGCTTCCTTCCACAAAACAACATGGAAGATCCCCCAGTTGTTCCTTGTGATGAAGTAAACGATTGGGATGAAGAAATGCTTGAAATTGTGCCGATTGCCGGTACGAAAGTATATGACGTACGCAAAGTAATCGAACGTATTGTTGATAAAGGGGACTTCATGGAAGTTCAACCTAACTTTGCGAAAAACATCGTTATTGGCTTTGGACGTATCGATGGCCACAGTATTGGTATCGTTGCCAACCAACCTAAATTTATGGCTGGTGGCTTAGATATTAACTCTTCTGATAAATTAGCTCGCTTTGTTCGTTTCTGTGATGCCTTCAACATTCCATTAATTACCTTCGAAGACGTATCTGGCTTCTTCCCAGGAATTAATCAGGAGCATGGCGGGATTATTCGCCATGGCGCGAAAATCCTTTATGCATACTCTGAAGCAACGGTTCCAAGAATCACAGTTATTCTCCGTAAAGCTTTCGGTGGCGCTTATGTTGCATTAAACTCTAAAGCCATTGGTGCAGATATCGTTTATGCATGGCCAAACTCTGAAGTTGCTGTAATGGGTGCAGAAGGTGCTGCGAACATTATCTTTGCGAAAGAAATTGATAAGAGTGAAGACCCTGTCACTACCCGTGCAGAAAAAATTGCTGAGTACCGTGAACGTTTTGCCAATCCTTATGTTGCAGCACGTCGCGGCATGGTTGACGATGTGATCGACCCACGGGAAACTCGCAAGAAATTAAGAGAAGCTCTTGAAATGCTTCGCAACAAACGGGAAACACGTCCTCCGAAAAAACACGGAAATATTCCGCTCTAGGGTGATAAATCATGAAATATGAAGAACTGGAACGAAATTTTCTTGAAAACAGCGATGATTCTTTTGAATCCTGGGTACAAGGAGGCCGTACACTGCAAATGAAATCCCGCACTTTAATCCGGGATAGCCGTGCAATGTATATGCGTAACAATGTTGCCCGTAACAATGGTGAAGATAGAAGTTCCATGATGCGTCGCTCAATGCGATAGATGGAAGCTGGCATAAAGTAGAAAACACCCCCAGTATGGTATAATAAACAGGTAGAGATTTCCTGTTCTTTTATACCATGATACGGGGGTGTTTTTTTTGATTAATAAAGAACGATTTATCAATGAGTTTATGGAATTGGTCCAGGTGGATAGTGAAACAGGTGCAGAACGTGCCATCTGTGATATCTTAATAGAAAAATTTACTTCCCTTGGTTTACATGTAGAAGAAGATCAAACCATGGAGGAAACAGGACATGGTGCAGGAAACCTGGTAGCCACCCTGGAGGCCACCAGGGATGGGTTTAACCCCATTTATTTCACATCCCACATGGATACAGTGGTGCCAGGAAAGGGTGTAAAACCTTCCATACAAGATGGATTTATTGTTACTGATGGAACAACCATTTTAGGCAGTGATGATAAAGCGGGAATTTCAGCTATGTTAGAAGGAATTCGCATTTTAAAAGAACAGCAAATCCACCATGGGAAAATACAGTTTCTTATTACTGTAGGGGAAGAATCCGGGTTAAAAGGATCGAAAGCTTTTGATGTTAAGAAGCTGGATGCTCAGTATGGGTTTGCCCTGGATAGTGATGGCAAGGTAGGAGATATTATTGTTTCTGCACCAACACAGGCTAAAATTAAAGTCATTATAAAAGGAAAAGCAGCCCATGCAGGAGTAAATCCTGAGGCGGGGATTAGTGCTATTCAATTAGCCAGCAAAGCCATTTCTCGTATGCCCATGGGCCGCATTGATAAAGAAACAACAGCGAACATTGGCAGTTTTCAGGGCGTAGGCCCTACGAATGTGGTATGCGATCGGGTGGAGATTATTGCAGAAGCCCGCAGCATTTCTCAGGAAAAAATGATGAAACAAGTAGAAACCATGGAAAAAACCTTTATTGAGACAGCCCGGGAATTTGGTGGTGATGCCGAGTTTTACTATGAGGTCATGTATGCAGGTTTCTCCTTTGGCGAGGAAGATCCAGTGGTGCAAAAAGCTATGGAGGCAGTCAAAGGGATTAATCGGACACCGCGCCTCCTTTCCAGCGGTGGGGGAAGCGATGCGAATATACTGGCGGGTGCCGGGATTCCTACAGTGAATATGGCTATTGGCTATGAGAATATTCATACAAAGAAAGAAAGAATGCCCATTGATGAGCTGATAAAAACAGGAGAGTTAGTCCTTTCCCTTTGTCAGGGAGCCATTGGGAGCGTAAAGGCTTGATTACCAGGAATACAGGAGAAATCCTTTCCATTCTGAAGGAGACTCCTTCCTTGCAAGAGGTAGAAGTCCGTTTGCCTGATGGAAAACGGGAAAAGGCGATTCATTATCTTGCATGGCAGGAGAAGGTAAAGAAACATGATCGTGTTTTGTTGAATACCACGGCAGGTTCTTTATCCCTAGGGAGTGGTGGATATCACTTTGTCATTATTGGTTTGGAAAAGGAGGGGAATTGGCACACTAAGAAACAAGATTCTTTTTCCGGTCATATAATGAAAATGAGATACACCCCTTTACAATTTGCCATTCAATCTGCAGAAGAAGAAGCAAGTCCTTACCATGATGTTTTTCAACAGATAAATGATCATGTATTAATGAAGACCCCGGTTCTTATTGGGGAATTGCATAGCATGCTTCCAGGGATTTGTTATAGCTTATCCTATTTAAGCGAAAAAGAGGGCAGGGATCCTTTGCGTGTCGTATACATTATGACAGACAGCGGAGCCCTTCCCCTTTCCTTTAGCAAAAATGTTGAGCAATTAAAAAAGGAGCACCTCCTTACCCATACCATTACCATTGGCCACGCTTTCGGAGGAGACCTGGAATGTGTGAATATCTTTAGTGCCCTGCATGCTGCAGTAACCATTTGTCAGGCAGATGTTATCGTTGTTGCTCCAGGACCAGGGGTTGTGGGAACGGGAACTGCCCTGGGGTTTAGTGGTATGGAACAGGTGTCACTTCTTCAATCTGTGACCCTTCTAGGTGGAAAGCCCATTTTTATTCCTAGAGTAAGTTTTAATGATAAACGGGAACGCCATAAAGGCATAAGCAATCATTCCTTAACCGTTCTTCATTTCTCTTGGCAGACTCCCCTAGTGCTAAATATGGTTAATGATCCTATTTTAATCCAACAACTCCAGGGGCAATCTCCTTATCATGAAATGATTTTATATACTAAAGAAGATGCGAATTGGCGGGGTTTTCAACAAGAAAAGTGGCCCCTTTTACAGACCATGGGAAGAAGTTTTCAAGATGACCCGTATTATTTTTTACATATTTTTTATAGTGCCTTCTTTGCACATAAAGAATTTATAAAATTCTTATAGTATAAGGGCAACTAAGGCTTCTCCTGTGCCTTAAAAGGCTTGGCGCCATCCAAGTTTTCTTTACATGGAGCATAAAAAAAAGGTGAGAAAGGAAACATGAAGATGGTAGAAAAAACAATATCTAGCCAATCAATCTATGAGGGAAGAATTATACAGGTACGGGTGGAGGAAGTGGAATTGCCCAATGGGAAAACAGCTTCCCGGGAAATTGTCCATCATAATGGGGCTGTAGCTGTGTTAGCCATTACTGATGAAGATCAAATTGTCCTTGTTCGCCAGTACCGTAAGCCCATGGATCGGATATTATTAGAAGTGCCTGCGGGAAAACTAGAAGGGGATGAAGATCCTAAATCCTGTGCAGAACGGGAACTCGTAGAGGAAACAGGATTTAAAGC
>CALNBV010000027.1 GCA_937874515.1 uncultured Paenibacillaceae bacterium
CGTATTTCGGATGTGAAGAAATAAAAAGGACCGGGCTATGCCCGGTTTTTCTTTATAATTATTTTAGGTCTGGGCATAAGTTAACAATACGGTTCCTTCGGGACCCGTATTGTTTTGAAAAAAAGGGCCGTTGTTCACGAACTATTTAGTTCGTTTTGCAACAGCCCCTTTTATGTTGATAGTGCAATCCTATTTTTTTAATGTAAATATTTATTGAGTCTATACTGCTATATTTGGTAAAAAAGGTGAATAGACACCAATTGTTCGTTATTAGTTATTAAATAAAAAAATATCTGTTATATAATTAAATTATAAAAATATTTAAAGGGAGGGTAATTTTGTAATAGCTTAAATTTACAACTAGGAGGGAAGTTTATAATGAAAAAGTTTTTTAGTGGATTTATTACATTAGTAATCGTATCTAGTTTAGTTACAGTCCCAAGTTTCGCTAGTCCAAAAAGTAATACAATATTGGATTTAGAAGCAAAACAACCTTATACTGAGGTAATCCAACTTAATAAGCAAGATATTCAAAAGTATTTAGTTGGAAATGAAATTAAAATTGATAAAGAAACTTTAAAGAAGGAAAAGAACCCTTTAGTATCTATTGATATTAACTATAAATTATACCCTGATTCAAATGCGATAGAAGCACAAGAGACTGCTGTTAAAAATGGAAACACTTTTGAACTAGATTCAGTTGCAATTTCGTATAATATTGAAGATTCAGCAGGTAATTTAATTACAAATGAACAATCTGAACAATTAAAAAATAATAATTATGATGTTAAATCAACCAGTTTATATACTGTGTACGCCTCTGGTAGTGATAGTGACAAATTAACAGTTGGAAACGTAACTTCTTCAGTATATACCTATAGTGAATATAGCGGTAGTAAAAAAAGAAACTTTATTTATGCAAATCAACTTTTTAATGAAACAGGAAGATATGTTAATGTGTACTCAAAAGATTCTAAGTTAGATGATGTTGTATTAGCATGGCAATTATCACCAATTGGCATGTCTGACCCAAGTCGGAAAATATCTGTACAATACCGAAATCTACAAGGTCATTCAATTTATGAAAACGAAAATACATTAGGTAGAGATGGAGAAACAGATGATGGTTTCTCTCAAGCGTGGTTTATACCAGACTATATTTATTATAACTCAACAAACTATTATCCAAAGTCAATTACTTTGAGTAATTACAATGGTTGGTATACAATTGGAGGATTTCCTGCTAATGGTCAGGCTAAAATAAAATATGCACATGGATATACAACAACATATACAACTTTAACTGCAAACTTAAATATTCCATTATCTGGGGGGTCAATTGGTATTACTTTTAATCCATCATCTGCCATAGATACACCTCAAGCTTATGCTTATGCGTTATTGATTTCAAATTAACTTTAATAAAGAGGGAATTTCTTTTATGAAATATAAAACAATATTAATTGTTATCATTGTTCTATTATTAATCCCATTGTTTTACTTTATTAATAACTGGAATAAAAATACATCATACCTAGTAACAGCTTTATCTGATTCATTCGAATTGGATAACGGGAAATTAGAACGGACAGATGGTCGGGGTTTTGATTGGATATTAACTGGAACGATAATACCCAAAGAAGGAATAGACTGGGATAGTTATGATTGTACTTTATTTTTACCTTCTCCTCTTCATAGTACATTTGAGGCTAAGGGTAAAGGTCAAGCAATTTTAGACTATGGGCTTGAGTTAACTGTTCCAATTTATAATTCGAAAAGTATAAATAAAAATGAAATAAAATCTTTAATAAACAAGTCATATTTTAAGATAAATTATCTACTAAATAAAAAAACATTTGAAGAAAAGATAGAATTACATATAAAATGATTAGCCACCAAAAAGGTCATTTTGACTCAGAACACACTATATATTCCGTTTTTTGGTGCTGCTGTTCTGAAAACCTACCTTTTTTTGGGTTGAATCATAGAATAAGAATCCCTCCTACTCGATTAAAAAAAAAGGGCTGTTGTTCACGAACTATTTAGTTCGTTTAAAGGAAAGGAATAATGTAACAATTTATTCCCCACATCTCCTGCAATTAAATATATAATGGAAAAGGAAGATTTTTAGTTTGGCCATGAAGGAGGATTTTAAGTAATGGGATGGGCGTTATTTATTTTGTTTGGTGCAGCAGTTGTTCTTCTGGTGTTGTCTTATCGGCAAACAAGTAAAATAGAAAAGGAAGGACAAAAAGTAGAACAAGTCTCCTTGTCGTTTATGGATGAAGTGTATCAATTACAACAGCAAATTCGGAACCTTGAGATCGACACAGAAATTATCGCACAAGAAACAGGGATCCTGAAAGGCTCTAGGTCGAATCGTGTCTTGCTGCGTGAGGTTCTTGACTTATATAAGCGGGGCTATTCCTTTGATAGTATTGCTTCAAAGAACAAGTTGCCAAAGAATGAGGTTAAATCCATGTTGTCTCCTTACATGAAAGCAACGGATGAAAGGGGAAAAGTGGCAAAATGAAAGCTGAAACAATGCGTAATTTTGCCGCAGGAATTCTTGTTGCGGCAGGCATATTAGGTGCCGTGTACTATTTAGGCCCAAGTAAAGGGACAGGCACCGTTGAAGAAATGAAAAGTGCTTTAGCGTCGAAAGGTTATGTTGTTCATACCCAGGAAGAATGGAATAAAGCATCTGGTGTAAAAACAACGGATAAAAATAGTGAAACTGCGACCGTAGGGAAAAAGGAAAAAGTCAAAATTACTGTGGCTGAAGGTATGACAAGCATTGACGTGGGAAAAGCGTTAGCCCAGGAAAAACTCATTGAAAAATCAAGAATCTTTACTGATGAAGTGGAAAAGCGAGGCTTATCAACCAAGTTACGTCCAGGTACATATGAAGTCGAACGTGGAATGACCTTAGATCAAATCATTTCTTCCTTCTTTAAAAAGTAAGAAATAAACTTCATCTTGACAATTCCCTGTCCTCTGGTAAACTATTTTCGTCAAAAAAGAACAAAATTCGGGTTGAACGGATTTTCGTTGCAACTGTGCATACTAAAGAAACAGGTAAGAGGAAGAAGGGGAGAACCTACGATGCATAAAAATAGTGAAATCATTGTTGTTCTTGATTTTGGAGGACAATATAACCAATTAATCGCTCGCCGTATTCGTGATTTAGGTGTATTTAGTGAATTGCTTCCATATAATGTTTCCATGGAAAAATTGAAAGCCCTCAATCCAAAAGGGATTGTATTCTCAGGTGGACCTGCAAGTGTGTATGCAGATAATGCACCACAGGTTGATCCAGCCATTTACGAATTAGGGTTGCCAATCCTTGGCATTTGTTATGGGATGCAGTTAATGTCCCATCAATTAAAAGGGAAAGTTGAATCTGCCAATGTTCGTGAATATGGAAAATCTGAAATCGATGTCCATAATGATACCCCATTCTTTAAGGGATTAGATCAAACCCAAACCGTTTGGATGAGCCATTCTGATAAAGTTATTGAATTGCCAGAAGGATTCCAGATTGATGCAAGCAATGAAGCTTGTCCTGTAGCAGCAATTAGCAATCCTGAAAAGAATTTCTTTGGGGTGCAATTCCATCCTGAAGTGCGCCATTCCGTACAGGGAAATGACATGTTGAAAAACTTCATTTTTGAAATTTGCGGCTGTGCTGGCGACTGGTCTATGGAAAACTACATTGAAATGAAAGTGGAAGAAATCCGCGCACAAGTTGGAGACAAAAACGTGCTCTGTGCCCTTAGTGGCGGTGTTGATTCCTCTGTTGTTGCAGTGTTAATTCATAAAGCTATTGGGGACCAATTAACCTGTATGTTTGTGGATCACGGTCTTCTTCGTAAAGGGGAAGCTGATAGTGTAATGGAAACCTTCGGGGAAAAATTCCACATGAATGTGATTAAAATTGATGCCCGTGATCGCTTTATGAGTAAGTTAGAAGGGGTTTCTGATCCTGAACGGAAAAGAAAAATCATTGGTAATGAGTTTATCTATGTGTTTGAAGAAGAATCCAGCAAGTTAAAAGATATGGATTTCCTTGCCCAGGGAACTCTTTATACCGATATTATTGAAAGTGGCACAGCTACAGCTCAAACCATTAAATCTCATCATAATGTTGGTGGACTTCCTGAAGACATGAAGATGAGTTTAATCGAACCTTTAAACAAATTGTTTAAAGATGAAGTTCGTAAAGTAGGCGAAGAGTTGGGATTGCCCCATGAAATCGTATGGCGCCAGCCTTTCCCAGGCCCAGGTTTAGCGATTCGTGTCCTTGGTGAAGTGACGGAAGATAAATTAGAAATCGTCCGTGAATCTGATTTCGTTTTACGGGATGAAATTGCGAAGAATGGATTAGAAAGCGAAATCTGGCAATATTTCACCGTTCTTCCTAACATCCGTAGTGTTGGGGTAATGGGAGATGGCAGAACCTATGATTATACCATTGGTATTCGTGCCGTAACATCTATTGATGGGATGACTGCTGACTGGGCACGCATTCCCTATGATGTATTGGAGAAAATCTCTGTGCGCATTGTAAATGAAGTTGCCCATGTAAACCGGGTTGTTTATGATATTACCTCTAAACCACCGGCAACGATTGAGTGGGAATAAAATCGTGGCAAAAAGAACCTGAAAGTAAATCTTTCAGGTTCTTTTTTTTTATTCACTAGGCCGATGTCCTTAACAGGAAATAGCAAACCTACATACTTTATTACCATAGGGCAGTAGCTTTACTTAAGGTCTTGTCTGACTGTACAAGGGCGACAGCACAATCCCTTAGTTTTCTGACCGCATATTGTATTAAGTAGATGAATTCCATTTCATCCTACTTTAGGCAATTGGGTGGAAAGGAGGGGAAAACTATGAGTTGTGGCGGCTTCAACGGGGATTTCAATATGATCCTTGTTCTCTTTATTCTCCTTGTCATTATTGCTTGTGCATGTGGTGACCTTTGCTAACATGATTGATTTTACCCCTTGGGGATGGAAGGGGGTGATATATAGTGGGATTCTTCGGTGATGGAAGTTTCGACATTATCCTTGTTCTCTTCATCCTTTTAGTAATAATCGCATGTACTTGCAACTAGGGTTAATTAAGTAAAAAATGGACTGTTGATAAGAATCGACAGTCCATTTTTCTCTTATTATGAATAAAAACCGATTAAAAAGCGAATGATAAATATCTGATAATAGTTAACGTTCGGTTTTTTAGGTTGACAGATTTTGTCGAGCCTTGTTACACTATATTTGAATTAAATCGGATAACCGTAGGGATAAAAGCCCAGGCGGTAGGTTTCTCTCAAACCTCCGGGGGAAATCTGCCGCCTGGGCTTTTATGAGTAGTTATGAAGCAAACGAAGGCTAACGCCTCGCCTTAAGGCCTGGCGCTAGCCAAGTTTTCTTTAAAGATGTTTTCTTTACAGATAAATTATTATTTTGAAAGGGGACAAAGCCATGGCAAATCCACTCGTAGGAATCATAATGGGCAGTACATCAGACTGGGAAACGATGAAGGAAGCCTGCGCTATTCTAGAGGAACTGGAAGTGCCTTATGAGAAGAAAGTCGTCTCAGCTCACAGGACCCCTGATTTAATGTTTGAATATGCAGAGCAAGCGCCGGAACGAGGAATTGAAGTTATTATTGCTGGAGCAGGGGGAGCAGCCCACCTTCCAGGCATGGTAGCCGCAAAAACACCCCTTCCGGTTATTGGTGTTCCTGTTAAATCATCTAATTTAAATGGCTTAGATTCTTTGCTCTCCATTGTGCAAATGCCAGGA
Source organism: uncultured Paenibacillaceae bacterium (assembly GCA_937874515.1). Taxonomy (GTDB): domain Bacteria; phylum Bacillota; class Bacilli; order Aneurinibacillales; family Aneurinibacillaceae; genus CALNBV01. Next base: position 5,811 of record CALNBV010000027.1, read on the forward strand.
GGCGTTCCAGTAGCCACTGTTGCTATTGGCCGTGCTGGAGCCATTAATGCAGGTTTATTAGCGGCACAAATTCTTGGGATAAAATATCCTGAAATTCAGAAGAATTTTATAGAGAGAAGAGAAAACGTGAAACAAACTGTGTTGGAGGCAACACTCTAATGAATGATGTAAGAAAAAATAATCCTGTTATTCTCCCAGGTGCAACCATTGGTATTTTAGGTGGGGGGCAATTGGGAAGAATGATTGCCCTTTCCGGAAGGGCAATGGGGTATCGGTTTGCCACTCTTGATCCGACGGAAGATTGCCCCTGTGGCCAGGTTTCAGATCTAGAAATCACAGCCCGTTATGATGATGTAACAGCTGCAGCCAGATTAGCTGAAATCAGTGATGTGATAACCTATGAATTTGAAAATGTGGATGCAAAAGTTGCTTCCGTATTAGAGGAGCAATCCTATGTACCCCAGGGAAGCCAATTATTGCGCATTACCCAAAACAGAATAAGTGAAAAAACAACCTTGCATGGTCATGGAATTCCCGTGGCCCCTTTCCGTGTGG
>CALNBV010000028.1 GCA_937874515.1 uncultured Paenibacillaceae bacterium
CAGGCGGCGGCCTTAGTTGCCCTTATGTCGATAAGACAAAATTTGTAAATTCTTATCGACCCAAAAAGAAGGCAGCGATTTATATCGCTGCCTTCCTATCCAAAATATTTACTTACTAGTACTGGCCACCGCCAAGTTGACGTTCAGCCATTTGTACCAAGCGCTTTGTAATCTCTCCTCCTACAGAACCATTCTGGCGAGAGGTAGTATCTGCACCGAGAGAAACTCCGAACTCTTGAGCAATTTCAAACTTCATTTGGTCAAGAGCTTGGTTAGCTTGAGGTACCACAAGGTTGTTTGAGTTACCACTATTGTTATTCGGCATTGTATATTCACCTCCTTACGTGGTGTACTTTTATAATGTCACGTAAGGACAGAATCAATACAAGAAACTTCTATGTAAATAGTGGAAAAAGTTTAACCATATTTCAAAACCTTTTTCCGATACCATCCTCCAATAATTATAAGGACCATTGTAACAAAAAAAGGGAACAGCCAATTCATATAATAATAATCATCTGAAATCATCTGTTGGATTACTTTTTCATTAATAATCATTGCTCCTCCTGTATGGGCTAGAATTGCTGCTCCACAATAAATTAAAAAAGGAAGGCGATCCATTAATGAAGCTATAAAATTGCTGCCAAACATAAGTAAAGGAATACTAAATGCTAATCCAAAAATCACAAGCAAGAAATCCCCATGGGCAGCTCCACCCACAGCCAAAACATTATCTAAACTCATAATAAAATCTGCAATAATAATTGTCTTTATAGCGGTAAGAAGATTTTGGCCTGCTTTAATATCGGAGGCTTCTTCCCCTTCGGAAATTAATAATTTAAAGGCAATCCAGGTCAATAAAAGCCCCCCAATTGCTTTTAAATGAGGAATTAATAATAACCATGTTGCAAGTGCAGTGAGGATAATACGTAAAACAACGGCCCCAATTGTACCCCAAAACACTGCCCGTTTCCGTTGGATCCCGGACAATCTGCGGCTAGCCATTCCAATAACAATAGCATTATCTCCACTTAACACAATATCTATAATAATGATATTAATAAAACTAATCCAAAAGGACATATCTATTGCTGCCTCCTTTTCCTTAACAGAATATATTCGGAAAAAGGACACGCTATGATTAAAAAAGCGTTCGAGTTGAACTCGAACGCTTCCTTTTACATCTAATTATACAAATACTACAGTTTTATTTTTATGAACGAGAATTCGATCTTCCAGGTGCCATTTAACCCCTCTTGCAAGAACGATCCGTTCAATATGTCGGCCTTCTCTTTTTAACTCATCTACTGTATCCCGATGGCTTACTCTGGTAACATCCTGTTCAATTATCGGTCCAGCATCCAATTCATCGGTAACATAATGGGCTGTGGCCCCAATAATTTTAACCCCACGTTCATAAGCACGATCGTAGGGCTTTCCACCAACAAATGCAGGCAGGAAAGAATGGTGAATATTAATGACTCTGTTGGGATAATGTTCTACAAAATAAGGGGATAATATTTGCATATAACGAGCGAGAACAATAAAATCTACATTCCCTTCCATTAAACGCCGTTGTTCTGCTTCTGCTTGTTCTTTCGTATCTTTGGTGACAGGAATGTAGTGGTAAGGAATACCCATTTGTTCCACTGTTGCTCTTAAATCTTCATGGTTACTTATTACCATTGAAATATCTGTATTTAAATCCCCAGCTTTCCATTGCCATAAAATTTCATTTAAGCAATGGTCTTCTTTCGAAACAAAAATGACCATTTTTTTTGGTTTGCTAGCGGAAGTTATTCGCCAATTCATTAAAAACTTTTCTCCAACAAGGGAAAATGCGTCGCGTAATTGGTCCAATTTATTATCCAGGTCTTGTAAATAGAACTCAATTCGCATAAAAAACATGCCACCTTCAGGATCCTGTGAAAATTGATCAGATTGGAGGATATTCGCCCCTTTTTCATATAAAAAGCGGGAAATGGCCGCAACAATACCTGGTTGGTCCGGGCAAGCAATCAGCATGCGCGCAACATTTTTATATTTTTTTTGGAATCGGTTCATGATCTCCTTCGATGTCATTCTCTTCCTCCATGCTATAGAGTGATTTTATCTGTTATTATAGCATCCTCATGGACAAAAAGGACGGACTATCTTTCAAGCAAACGGAAAAAACGTTGTTCCTGAACACCACCATCAGAGGCAAAAACCCCTCGACGTGCAATGGTTCTCGTTTTACTCCCAGGTTTTTTTATACCACGCATAGTCATGCACATATGTTCCGCTTCAATAATAGCAATAGCGCCAACAGGGTGGATCACTTCTTCCAATGTTTCAACAATTTGATTTGTAATCCGTTCTTGTACCTGTGGACGTCTAGATAAAATTTCCACTAAACGAGCAAATTTGCTTAAACCAACAATGCGGTCCTCAGGGATATACCCAATATGGACCTTTCCAAAAAAAGGAACAAAATGGTGTTCGCAAACGCTATAAAAAGGAATATCTTGCACAATGACAATGTCATTCGTTCCTTCAGAAGGAAATGTTTTTCCAAGAACTTCAGCAGGGTCTTCTTTTAATCCACTGAATATTTCCCTATACATCTTTGCAATTCGTTTGGGAGTTTCAATCAATCCTTCCCGTTCGGGATCTTCACCAATTAATTTAATTACTTCATTGAAATGTTTTTCTAAAGGGTCCATTGGCTTTACACTGGACTTAACTGCTTTTTGGCGCATGGCCGCTCACTCCTAACTCAATATGTAATGAACAGATGAATAAGCAGTGCCAGTTCTGTTCAGATACTGTAAGTATAGTGATTTATTAAATATTTTCAAGATGAGAATGTTCTTTACTAAAAAAGAGGTACTATCAGTACCCCTCATACATTTCTATGCATATTTACGTTGATCTAAGATTAATTGCTTTAAAGCCTGGGCTACCCCATTTTCATTATTTGAAGGCACTACCAGCTTGGCCTGTTTTTGCACGTCATCCGGTGCATTAGCAACAGCAACCCCCATGCCAGCAACTCGGATCATATCCAGGTCATTATAATAATTGCCAATGGCAATTGTTTTTTCCATGGGGACCCCTAACTGATGAGCAAGATTTTTAAGTGCTATTCCTTTAGATGCATACCTGTGAAGGATATCAATAAATGTAGGACCGCTTCTGATGGTTTGTAAAGAAAGATTCATTTTTTGCAATTCATCCTGAGCACTGGTAAGAATGTCCTCGGAACTGAACAATGTAAATTTCACTAATTTATCTTTCACATTTTTTACATCGTCCACGATAATCGGTACCATATTGTACTTACTATATAAAGAATAAAGTTCATCGGAATCAATTTTTTCTGTATACATATCAAAGGCAGTGCAAAAATCAGTATGAATCCCTGCTTTTTTACAGTAATCAACCACACTATAAAGAGATTCTACAAAAAATCCTTGCTCATTGATTACATCTCTCGTTTCAGAATGAGTTGTGACAGCACCGTTATGGGTAATTAAAAAACCATCCATCTCCAATTGTTCCATAATGGAAAACACACTTTTTGGAGCCCTTCCGGAACAAAGGACAATTTCAATCCCCGCATTTTTTGCTTCATGGACTGCCTCTTTTGTTTTATTAGATAAAAGATAATTATCATCTAACAACGTTCCGTCAATATCAATCGCTGCTAGTCTAAAGTTCATATTTTCACCTTCCCCGTATTTATCATAACACAAAGCTAACTACTATTTTGAAGTTAACATATATTTCTGTTATCATTTTAAATCATGATGTATACGGGAGGAAGTAACACAAATGAAAGTGGCTTTACTCACAGGAAGTGCAACAGGTTTAGGTGCGGTCATCGCTCATCATTTAGCTTTACAAGGCTATACAATCGCCATTAATTATCGCCAATCCAAAGAACAAGCTTTAGAAACACTACAAAATTTAAAAAATTTAGGCGCATCAGATGGGATTGCCATTAAAGCAGACCTTTCAGATCCCGTGGAAACCGAAGCTCTTGTAAAAACTGTACTTTCAACTTTTGGATATGTAGATGTTCTTATCCATACCGCTGGCCCTTTTTTACGAGAACGGAAACCTTTAACAGAAAACAGTTACGCTGAATGGTTTGAAATGATTAACGGTAACCTTTCCAGTGCCTTTTTTTTATGTAAAAACCTCATTCCTTCAATGCGAAACCGTGGATATGGCCGAATTATAACCTTTGGTTATGACAGGGCTGAACAAGCAACAGAGCAATTTTATCGGGGACCTTATGCTAGTGCAAAAACTGGATTAGTTAGTTTAACACGAACCCTCGCTATTGAGGAAAGACCCCATGGCATCACAGCTAATATGATTTGTCCTGGGGATATTCGCAAAAAAGAAAAAGATGCAGCGATTTATGACCTTGTCCACGATAAACAAGTAAATCCATCGAATCCCTGTAGAGCAATCATTGATACCCTTGATTTATTTCTTTCTCCTGCTTCTTACGAATTAAATGGTTCCATAATTAATGTAACTGGGGGGAAAAATATTTTTCATGAAATTGACCTCCAAAATTTCTCTAAAGAGCCTTCTTTAAAAAAAGGACAATGGGTTCTCGTCAATCCCTGGGATAATGAAAAATGCGAAATTATAGACATCTCCATTGATTATTACGGCAGAAACCTCTATACAATCAAAGATACAAAGGGAGAAAAATGTGGAAAGTTCACTAACTATCAAATCCAGGAAGTGAACTAAGGAAAAGAAAATTTTATAATAAAAGAAGGATTTTTGTATATAGAACAGAAATAAATTTATTAAACAAAAAAAAGAGCAGCCACTGGCATGGCTACTCCATTTTCATTACTAGCGCTTCTCCTTCAACCACTTCTTTTCCATCCTGGTTAAGGAGATTTGTTTTTAATTTGAGGATTTTTTTGTCATCATTTTTTTCGATTACTTCCGCACATGCCGTAATAACATCCCCAATCTTCACAGGTCTTTTAAATTTCAAGTTCTGCGAAAGATAAATGGTATTTTTACCGGGCAATTGTGTACCAAGAACCGTAGAAATAAGACTTGCCGTTAACATACCATGAGCAATACGTTCCTTAAAAAAGGTTTTACGAGCGTATTCATCATCGATATGAACAGGATTTACATCCCCAGTGAGTCGTGCGAAGTCTAGGATATCATCACTTGTGATTTCCTTACTTACCTCCGCTCTGTCACCAATTTGTATCTCGTCATATAATTTCTCCACTACTTTTTTCGATCTATTAATTAAGTCCATGCATCCCTCACCTATTTTCTATAAAAATTCCCGGCCATGGATAGCATGTCTGTGTGGAAGGAATCTTCCCTTTTAAGGGCTTATTATTTGAAGAAACTAAATGTATAGTTTTTGTTTGCCTCAAAAGTTTCCACAAGACCTTTTTGAGTAGATTTAACTTGATCAACAAGGTTGTCGATTAAGCCAGATACTTCTTCGCGGGTTTTTTGTTGTTGCTCAATTATGTTTTTAATTGTAGCTTCAATTTGATCTTGTGATTTATTGAAAACGTTGATAGAAGCTTTACCAGGAGTAAAGGATAATTGCTCTAAACGGGAAGAAACTTCTTCTACTTGTTTGTTCCACTGCTCAAAAGTTTTAAGAGCCTGTTCCCCACCAAAGCTTTTTACATTGTTGTTAAGACCTAATTTAACGTCTTCAACAAATTTTTTAATTTCGCCTTCTAATTTTTCAAGGTTTTCAAGGTTTTTGCCTACGATTTCTTTTTGATTTTCGATTGCTTGAATAGTCAAGCTTTCGATTTCATATTGGTAAGCGTTAATTGTTCTTAAACCATTTAACCAACCATCCCAAATCGTATCAACAATGTTAAGTGTGTTGCTTTGTACTAGTTGAGATGCAGATTCTGCGGGGCGTTCAGCAACAGCTACTGCTGCAACTTCTTTCTCGGCTTTTTTAATAGTTGCCATTTTCAAAACCTCCTCAATTTTTAGAAAATTGTTTATGGTGATCGCGGCTTAATGCCGCAGATTCCCCCTTGATGGGTTACTTCTTCTTGTCTTTTCCACCTGGATTTTGCATCAAACTTGAAGGCATGAAAAAATCAGTGTACATATTAAAGAACTGATCTAACATCGTTTGGTACTGCTCCAGCGAATTTGCCCAGGATTTCAAATATTGTTCTCCTGTTTCAGTTAGAGAATAAATTCGTTTCGCTGGCCCTCCTGTGGAGGTATCCCATTCAGACTTCACCATGTTTTCTTTCTCAAGCTGCCTTAATGTTCGATAAACATTCCCTTGGTCAATGGATTGGAAACCGAATTTCATCAAATGTTGAATTAATTCATATCCATGAACATTCCAACCTCGAAGGGTTAGCAAAAGAAAAGGAACCATAAAGTTTTTTGGTAAACCTGCTGGGATCTTCTCATCTTTTTTTTGTTTATCTGACATGTGTATCACCTACAAATGTGTAATGTTGCCTTATGTGTAATTTACACCTATGGATTATAAATGTCAATTATTTTCTAAAAATTTAGGCGCAATTATTTTTAGTATCATTATAAGCTAAAAAAATTAAACATCTTCCAAGACTCTTCCAACCCCCTTCCCCTTTTTTTAAATTCCAGATATTTTGTCGAAATTGAAAAATTTGTCTAAATTAATCGAATACTTTTATTTGTTTTTCTAATCATAACTCACTATAATTTTACATGAATCACGTGAATACATATTTCACCACTATTTTTCTGCAAAGTTTACCAAACGACGCGGGGAAGAATTTGGAGAGGAGAGGAAGAAAATGAATCAGCCACTATCTTTCGACCCATTTAAAGTCTGGAAAGAGTTTTACGACAAAACCGAGTCCCACTTTGGAAAGATGTTTGATGAGTCTATGCAAAAAGAAGATTTTTCTGAATGGATGGGGCACTTTTTAAACCTTTACATTCAATATCAAAACATGGTTAAGCAATCCACTGAAAAGTATTTAGAAGCTGCAAATTTTCCTTCTCGTGCTGATATTTCTAATCTGGCTTCCTTGATTGTGAATCTTGAATCAAAAGTTGATGATTTAGAAGATATCGTTGAAACAGGATTACAAGGAAAATCTGAAGCAACTGATGTAACTAAAGAAATCAATGAAATTAAGAGCAATATGAGCAATATCGAGGGTAAACTCGCAACACTGATTGAATTGGTGAAAAAACAAGGGGAACAATTCTCACTTGTATCCAACGAAACAGCTTCCACTCAAGAGAAAAAACCTCGTGGAAGTAAGTAAGGGGAAACGTAAGGCAACAGTCATTATTATGCATCATTATTGAACCACTAAAAAAACACACAAAAAATTTGAGGGGTGCTATAACATGATCGACTTAAAAGGACGCGTTGCAATCGTAACTGGAGGATCTCGTGGTATTGGTTCTATTATTGCTAAAGAATTAGCAAAACAAGGTGTATTCGTGGTTATCAACTATAACAGCAGTTCTGATGCTGCTGATCAAGTTGTTCGTGAAATCGAAGAATTAGGTGGACAAGCACATGCTAGCCAGGCAGATGTTTCCGATGCTGCTCAAGCTCGTGTACTTGTAGAAGATACCATCAATAAATTTGGCAAACTTGATTTCTTAATCAATAATGCTGGTATTACTCGCGACCGCACGTTCCGCAAAATGGATGAAGAGAACTGGAGAAAAGTAATCGATGTAAACTTAAACAGCGTTTACAACACTACTTCAGCTGCTCTTGCTCCAATTCAAGCATCTGAAGCTGGTCGTATTATTAATATTTCTTCTGTAATTGGACAAGCTGGTGGCTTTGGCCAAACCAACTATTCCGCTGCAAAAGCAGGTATGCTTGGATTCACTAAATCTTTAGCTCTTGAACTTGCAAGAACCAACGTTACGGTTAACGCGATTTGCCCTGGATTCATTGAAACCGATATGGTTAAAGAAATTCCTGAGGAAATCCGCCAACAAATCGTTTCTAAAATTCCACAACGTCGTTTTGGTTCTCCAGAAGAAATCGCTCGTGGCGTAGTATACCTTTGCCAGGATGGTGAATACGTAACTGGTCAAGAGTTAAACATTAACGGTGGCCTTTATATGTAATTTACATTTATTTGTCATTAATTTGTAAGTGATAAATACTATATAAATATAAACTTATTTTTAATTTGGAGGGAATGGAATGTCAGCTCCAGTTATAAAAGACTTGGAGGGTATTCTCGAAGGAATGCCTCAAGATCTAAAACGTTCTTTTCAACGTTTGAAACGGGCTACAGAAATTTTAACGACCGAACCCGAACCACAGGTAGGCCTTACTCCAAAGGAAGTTATCTGGTCTAAAAATAAAGCCAAGTTATATCGTTACGCACCTTCAGTAAAGAAAACTCAAAGAGTTCCCCTATTAATGGTTTATGCTTTAATTAATAAACCTTATATTCTCGATCTGTCTCCAGGCAATAGTATGATCGAATATTTAGTTGGACGTGGGTTTGATGTTTACTTAATCGACTGGGGAACACCCGGACTTGAAGACCGTAATATGAAACTTGACGATTATGTTATGGACTATCTTCCTCGGGCTGTAAAGAAAGTACTCCGCACATCTGGTGCAGATGAAGTTTCTTTACTTGGGTATTGTATGGGTGGAACGTTAACATCCATGTTTGCCTCCCTTCATGAACAATTACCTATTCGTAACCTAATCTTCATGACAAGTCCTTTTGACTTCTCTGATGCAGGTCTCTTTACGAACTGGTTAGATGAAAAACATTTCAATCTCGATAAATTAGTCGATACCCTTGGAATTATTCCACCGGAAATGATTGATTTCGGGAATAAAATGTTAAAACCAATGGTGAATTTCTATGGCCCATATGTTACGCTTGTTGACCGGGCTGAAAACGAAAAATTTGTCACTGGTTGGAAACTGATGCAGAAATGGGTAAATGATGGTATTCCCTTCCCTGGAGAAGCTTTCCGTCAATGGATTCGCGAATTCTATCAGCATAATAAATTGCTTAAGGGTGAAGTTGAAATCCGCGGCAGAAAAGTTAGCCTATCCAATATTAAAGCCAATGTATTAAACATTGCTGCTGAACGGGATCACATTGCACTCCCCCATCAGGTTGAAGCCTTAATGCCAGCTATTTCTAGTGAGGATAAATCCTATGTAGTTATCCCTGCTGGGCACGTTTCTGTAGCTTTTGGCCGTCAGGCAATTAATAAAACCTATCCAACCGTAGGTGATTGGTTAGAACAACGTTCAAAATAGTATAAAAATAAAGGCTGTCGCGAGCGACAGCCTTTATTTATTACATTTTTAGAAATTTATTTTTAATTAAACAAGTCGAACTCTTCTTCTATTTGCTGGGGTTCAATCCAAATAGACTCCGTATTTTCTACTGCCCAGTTCACAAGATTCTCTACGTCCAATTTAGCCTCGGCTTTTTCAGCAATCTCTAATTTAGGTCGTGTTACCGGAGATTTTGGGACAAAAATGGTGCAACAATCTTCATAAGGAAGGATTGAAGTTTCATAGGTGCCAATTTTTTTGGAAATATTAACAATCTCCGTTTTATCCATAGCGATTAAAGGACGAATCATTGGGGTTTGAATGACATGGTTAATGGTATACATACTCTCCATGGTTTGGGATGCCACTTGTCCTAAACTTTCTCCTGTTGCAATCGCCAGTGCCCCATGTTTCTCTGCTAATTTCTCAGAAATTCTCATCATAAAACGTCTCATAATGGTAATGGTATAACTTTCTGGACAGAATTCCCGGATCTTCGTTTGAATTTCAGTAAAAGGAACAATATGTAACTTCATACTCCCTGAGTACTCTGAAAGAATACCCGCCAGGTCAATCACCTTTTGTTTCGCCTGTTCTGAAGTAAAGGGATAACTGTGAAAATGGACCCCTTCTATGCGAACCCCTCTTTTCATGGTCATCCAACCAGCTACAGGGCTATCAATGCCACCAGAAAGCATTAACATGGCTTTGCCCCCTGTTCCTACTGGCAAGCCTCCATTCCCTGCAACAGTTTTACAGGATAAAAATACCCCATCCTGTCTAATTTCCACTTGCATTACCACATCAGGATTATGGACATCTACTTTTAACTCCTCAGTATTCTTCAGGATAAATCCTCCCACTAAATGATTCATATCCATGGAACGATGAGGAAATTGTTTGTTTGGCCGTTTTGTTTGCACTTTGAAAGTGCGAGGCATAGGATCCACGTCTTTGATGACTTCCAAAGCTGCCTGTTGAATCTCTTCCAGATTAAAAGATTGGAGCAGACGTGTAGGGCTAAAGGAGTGAATGCCAAATATTTTTTCCAATTTGCCTTCAATTTCTTGATAGGGTTCTCCGTTTAAAGCAATATACAGGCGACCATAAGTACGAATCACCTGGGCTTTTGGATAAGCTTGCAAGGCTTTTTTTATATTTTTTACAAGGACTTTTTCAAAATCTCCCCTGTTTTTCTTTTTTAATGCTAATTCTCCATAACGAATCAAAATATGTTCATAATGCATAGTTACACCCTCATTATCTTTGCTAATTTTGGTACTGTTTGTTCAACAGCTTCAATAAAACGATCTACTTCTTCTATTGTGTTTTCCGGTGAGAAACTAACTCGTAAAGCACTTTTAGCCCGATCCACATCCATCCCTGCAGCCAATAATACTCTGGATGGTTTATCATTTTTCGAAGAACAGGCTGAACGTGTTGAAACATAAATATCGTAATCTTCAAGGGCATGGACAATGACTTCTGATTTAAGTCCAGGACATGAAAAATTCACGATTTGGGGAGCCCCTTCAACATTAGTAACCTCAGGGCTATTTAGAATACAATAAGGCAATTCCTTTAATCGAGTAATAAGATGATCCCTTAGTCTACTCATATGCTTTTGATTTTTTCCTAAATTTCCCATCCCTATTTTCATAGCCCTTGCCATGGCTACAATTCCAGGCAGATTCTCTGTCCCTGACCTTCTTCCCTGTTCTTGTCCACCACCACTCATTAATGGGGAAAGTTTAACTCCCTGTCTAACATACAAAAGACCAGTCCCCCTCCCCCCATGAAATTTATGGGCTGAAAGAGAAAGTAAATCAATCCCCCATTTTTTCGGCATAACAGGAAGCTTGCCAAACCCCTGAACTCCATCTACATGGAACAAGACTTTTGGGTAATGGGACAAAAGGCTTGCAATTTCTCCAATAGGTTGAATAGACCCTAATTCACTATTTACCTGCATAATGGAGACAAGAATCGTATCTTCTCTTAATGCCTTCTTCACATCTTCTACAGAAACAATTCCTTTACGATTTACTGGCAAAACCGTCACTGTATATCCTAAATCCTCTAACTGTTTACAGGTTTCATAAACAGAGGCGTGTTCGATTGCACTGGTGATAATATGTTTGCCCCGCTCCCGATAAGCTAAAGCAACCCCTTTGATTGCGCTATTATTACTCTCTGTCCCCCCAGAAGTAAAAATTAATTCCCCTGAAGACACACCAAGGCTATTAGCAGCAATTTGTCTTGCTTGTTGCAATAATTTCCCTGATTTTAATCCTAATCCATGTAAAGAAGAAGGATTCCCAAAAAAATCCCCAGCAACATCAGAAAAAACCTTCACTGATTCAGGGTAAGGTTTAGTTGTGGCACTATTATCAAAATAAATCATAGTTTCCCCTTACTTTCATTCTTTTCAAAATGATTTCCAAAAAATATCTTATCACATTTTATGAAATATAGAAAAAAAACCGAATCCTATAAGGATCCGGTTTTCATTGATTCTGGGGTCTTCATTACTAAAAAAACGGATTCAATAGTAGAGTGAGGACTACCACAAAGGAAGATAATACCATAGACCAGCGACCCAAACGGACCGCTCCCCTTTTCGAGGCGATAAAACCGGTAAAAAAACCGGATATTCCGAGGATAAATGGCATTGTGAAAAAGGATAAAATGGATAACACGATCCCAATAACCCCTGTCATCTTTCCTTTTTTGGATTGAGGAACCTGGATTTTATCCATGAATTCGCTTCGCCTCAACTCCTTTTTAATTTAAGATCCGTTTTTCGGTTTAAAAGTCTGACAACAGGTCGTACTTGAGGTAC
>CALNBV010000029.1 GCA_937874515.1 uncultured Paenibacillaceae bacterium
GCATTCGGTTCAGCATTCGGTTCAGCATTCGGTTCAGCATTCGGTTCAGCATTCGGTTCCATATGATCTACAAAGGTTGATCCCACGGATTGGGCAGATTCCTCTGTCATAGTAAAGGGTTCAAAAGCTAAGGGAACTTCCTGCTCCTGTTCAAATGGATTGTTTTGGGATGAAATATATTGATAAGCATGGGGAATTTCTTGTTCTTCTCCTAAAGCAAAAGCATCTTTTTTAATTCCATTTAAGGTTAACTCCGCTGTAATAGCCAGTTTTCGAGTGGATACAATATCATAATCAAAACTCTCGATGGAAGCAAAAATATGTTGAAGATTTTCAACACGGGAACGTGCAATTTGAACATGGACAGGAATTTTATGTTCAAATGAAACAAGGGGTGGTTCTTTCATAAAATCTGATTGGCTAATATTAAAAGGTGAAAAACGAATGGCGTCAGAATAACTATTCCGCTCCATATCATCCCCTTCAAAAAAAGGGGAGGTTTGTGAATTGGATTTAGCGACATACTTCCCTTTTAAAAGGAGGTAACCGGAAATGGAAACTTCCCCTTCACCTTCTTGAATTTGAATTTGTGGAGTAAGTTCTATTTCATCAATTTCCTGAATTTCACTATCATTTTGCGAAATTAAAAAAGCATCTTGAATTGGAAATGATATTTCCATGGATTGGTTTTCATCCATCATCATTTACAATTCCTCCCTTCCACAATTCTTTCTTTTTAAATATATAAGTCCTTTCCCGTGGATATGCCTATTATTTGAACTTCTGTACAAATCAAAAGAGCCGTGTGGCAATTAATCCACACGGCTCTCGTAGGGTATTCTTTATAGGTTTTTAAGTGCAGTTAAATTAGCTGCAATAGTATAATCAATATCTTCGTCTGTATGGGCTAAAGACATAAAATACCCTTCAAATTGGGAAGGAGGCAAAGATATGCCCTGTTCTAACATTTGTTTAAAATAGTGATTAAAATGATCAAGATTTGAGGTTTTTGCTGTTTCATAATTAACAACTTGCTGATCCGTAAAGAAAATGCCCAGCATAGAACCAACTCGATTAATGTGAATTGGAACACCTGTTTCCTGTGCATTTTTGCGAATGCCTTCTGCAAGGCGAGAAGATTTACGTTCTAGCTCCTCATACACCCCAGGTTTGCCTAATTCTTTTAGGGTATAGTAACCTGCAACCATAGCCAGGGGATTTCCTGATAGAGTTCCAGCTTGATATATAGGACCATCTGGGGCAATTTGCCGCATAATTTCTTCTTTACCGCCATAAGCACCTACAGGAAGGCCTCCCCCAATTACTTTTCCCATGGTTGTTATATCAGGAGTGACCCCAAAACGACCCTGTCCGCAATGGTAATCCACCCGGAAGCCTGTCATCACTTCATCGAATATTAAGACAGTCCCATATTGTAGAGTAATCTCTCTCAGCCCTTCTAAGAAGCCGGGAAGAGGAGGTACTACACCCATATTTCCTGCAATAGGCTCTACAATCACTGCAGCGATTTCTTCCCCGAATTTTTCGAATACAAGGCGTACACTTTCCAAATTATTATAAGGAACTGTAATGGTATGGCTTGCAATGGATGCAGGCACTCCTGGGCTGTCAGGCAGACCAAGAGTAGCCACACCTGAGCCAGCTTTAATTAACAAACTATCGCCATGGCCGTGGTAGCACCCTTCAAATTTAAGTATTTTATCCCGTTTCGTATACCCTCTCGCCAAACGAAGGGCACTCATGGTCGCTTCCGTTCCTGAGTTAACCATACGGACTACTTCAACAGATGGCACAATCTCACAAACTAATTTAGCCATTTCCGTTTCAATCTCAGATGGTGCACCGAAACTGGTCCCTTTTTGCACTGCTCCAATTAAAGCTTCCTGTACAGTGGGATGGCAATGGCCAAGGATTAAAGGTCCCCAGGAACCTACATAATCAATGTATTCATTTCCGTCTACATCATAGATTTTCGATCCTTTTCCATGGTCCATAAAAACTGGATTCAATCCAACAGATTTAAAAGCCCGAACAGGACTGTTTACCCCACCAGGCATAAACTTTTTCGCTTCTGTGAAATCCTCAATTGAGCGTTGAAATCCTTTATGCATTAAATATAGCCTCCATCAAAAAATTAATCCAATTCCTTTAACCAACGGGCAGCATCTTTAGCGGAATACGTAATAATTAAATCTGCACCTGCACGTTTTAAACCTACCAATAGTTCCATGGTAATCCCTTTTTCATCAATCCATCCATTTTGCGCTGCAGCCTTAATCATGGCATATTCCCCACTCACATTATAAGCAACGAGGGGAACATCAAAACGATCCCTAACATCACGAATAATATCCATATAGGCAAGGGCAGGTTTAACCATGAGGAAATCAGCACCTTCAGCAATATCAGAAGCTGCTTCCCTCAATGCCTCACGGCGATTGGCAGGATCCATTTGATAGGTTTTCCGATCTCCAAAAGAAGGGGCGGAATTCGCTGCATCTCTAAATGGACCATAAAACTTGGATGCATATTTCACAGCATATGACATAATCGGTATATGTTCAAAACCAGCTTCGTCTAATCCAACACGAATGGCTGCAACAAACCCATCCATCATATTAGAAGGAGCAATAATATCAGCACCTGCTTGTGCCTGAGAAACAGCGGTTTTAACCAACAGTTCAAGACTTGGATCATTTAAAACATCTCCATGGGAAATTACGCCACAATGGCCGTGGTCTGTAAATTCACACAAACATGTATCAGCAACTACAATCAGTTGGGGTGCCCATTCTTTAATTTTACGCGTAGCCTGTTGCACAATTCCTTCTGTGGCATAGGCTTCAGTTCCAATAGGATCTTTATGCGCAGGAATTCCAAATAAAATGACAGATTGGATACCTAATTGTACAACTTCATCAATTTCCTCTTTTAAATAATCTAAAGAAAGGTTGTAAACCCCAGGCATTGAAGAAACTTCTTCCTTCACCCCAGACCCTTCTACAACAAATAAGGGATAAATAAAATCTTCCACATGCAGGTGGGTTTCCCTTACTAAGTTTCTCATCCCTGCGGATGAGCGCAAACGGCGATGACGCTGAAAGGTGCCATTCATCACGTTATTCCCCTTTCTTCAGGCCTTTAAGCCTGTTTTTACAAGTTCTTGAATTAAACCAGGAATACTATATTCTTTTGCAATTACATCAACCTTAAGCCCTAATTTAAGTGCGGCTTCCGCTGTAACAGGACCAATGACTCCAATGGTTACAGAATTTAAAATCTCTTTCCAATTCAATCCATCCAATAATGCAAGAAAATTACGTACTGTAGAGGGACTGGTAAATGTAATAATATGAATTTTATTCCCTTCCAATAAATGGCGTAATTCTTCTTTACATGAGTCATCAGGGATTGTTTCATAGGTAACAATATCATCTACAAATAATCCTAATTCCCTTAACTCATTAGCCAGATTTTTCTTGGCTAAGTTCGCATGGGGAATTAAGATCTTTTGTCCTGCAGTGAGTTCACCCTTTAAGGATTCAAGTAGATCGTCTGCAGTAAATTTAGCAGGAATATGTTCAACTTTGATGTTCTCTTTATGTAATGCAGCGGCGGTTTGAGTACCCACCGCCGCAACTTTGCCCTTTATTTGTTCCGGCACATGAACGCCTATTTCTTTTCCCCGTTGCAAAAAAAACCGAATGGCATTGACGCTTGTAAAAATAATCCAATCATAAGAGGATAGGTTACGTAACCCTTGATCTATTTCTTCCAAATTATCAGCTAGTACCGTTTTTATTACAGAACAGGGGATTGGCTCTCCACCCAGTTCCATAATAGAATCCATAAACTCTTGCGCCTGATCAGAACTTCGGGTTACAAGAACCCGCTTTCCCATCAAAGGCTGGCTTTCATTCATTCCCCGGTAACCTCCTGAAATTCTTTCAATATTTCAGCAGCACCTTTTGTTTTTAAATCATCTGCAAGGGTTTTTCCCACTTCTTCTGGATTAGAACCTGTCATTTCATTTTTAAGAATTGTTGTACCTTTAGGGTCAGCTACAAGCCCTATTAATTTAACTTGTTTGTCATCTGAAACAAGGCCATGGGCACCAATAGGAACCTGGCAGCCCCCTTCGAGGGTCCGTAAAAAGGCCCGTTCTGCTGTCACAGCCATTTCTGTATTGGGATCATGAATCGTTGCCAATAAAGAGCGTACTTCTTCATCAGCAATCCGGCATTCAATGCCAAGTGCCCCCTGGCCTACCGCTGGGAGACTAAGGTCCACAGGTAAATATTGCGTGATTTCGCCTTTCCAACCCATGCGAATAAGCCCTGCAGCAGCGAGAATAATTGCATCAAACTCCCCTTCCTGGGCACGGCGAAGCCGGGTATCAATGTTGCCACGGAGAGCTTCAATTTTCAAATCTTTGCGAAAAGCCCGAATCTGAGCTTCCCTACGCAAACTGCTTGTCCCTACCACTGCACCTTCTGGCAATTCTGCTAAGGACAATCCATTGCGGCTAATTAATACATCCCTTGCATCTACACGCTTAGGAATTGCCCCAATCATTAAACCCTCCTGCAGAAGGGCTGGCATATCTTTCATACTATGTACGGCAATATCAATTTCTTTGTCAATGAGAGCTTGTTCAATTTCTTTTACAAATAGTCCCTTTCCGCCTACCTTAGATAAGGTAACATCCAGGATACGGTCACCCTTGGTCACAATTTTCTTAATTTCAAATTCAAATGGAAGACCGGATGATTTTAAACGGTCAATAACCCAATTGGTCTGGGTCAAGGCAAGTTTACTTTGTCTGGAGCCAACAATTATTTTTCTCATGTTAACGTTCCTTTTCTTTGGTTTAATTATTAATGGGGTGTCAACCATTGATGGAAGGATGACACTGAACCAGATAACAAATAGTTAATTAGCACAAGCATAAAAGCACCAATATTCCAAAGGGCAAGTTTCCTCCCATGCCAACCATAGGTTACCCGTTGGTACAAATACAGAGAATATGCCGTCAAGACAACAAAGGACATAAGAACTTTTGGGTCTACCCAATAATTAGATGGCACTTTAATATTTGCCCATATTACACCCAGAATAATCGACATCAATAATAAAGGGACCCCTAACATATTTAGGCGATATGAATATAAATCCAAAAGCCCTAATCCTGGTAGACGTTGTAGAAGGTTATTCCATACTTTCTTTTTTAGCATTCGATTTTGAATGATATACATAACAGAAAAGATAAAGGACAGGCAAAACGCTCCATATCCAAAAAAAGCAATACTAATATGTAGAAAGAGCAAATCAGATGTAAGCCGTTCTGAAATAATCGGTGTCGCTTCCTGATTTGCAAAAAAATTCACTGCCAAAATGGAAAATCCAATAATGTTTGTAAAGAAGACAAAAATGTCGATTCGAAAAAAATAATTAATAATCAGAGATAGTGTAACCAATATCCACGAATAAAAAAACAAGGTTTCAAAAAGAGTCAGTACAGGAAAATAATCTTTACTTACCATACTCGATACAAAAAATACCGATTGAAGAATCCAAACAATAGCAAGCAGCCAGAAGGCTATTCGATTCACCTTCCGGCTGCTATTAAGAAAGCCTGCAAAATAAAGCAAAATGCTTATTGCATAAATATAAATAATGGCATCATAAATGAATCCTTCCTGAAACAACGACATTACTCCTCTCCTCAGGAGCGAACAGGTACTTCCTGCCCAGTCACTCGCCGGCGCCTAATAGGAATATATGCTTTTTCTAGTTCTTCATGAGGCGTCGCTTCTTCCAACTGATCTTCAAGAGCAAACATTTGGATAAACATTTTCAGAGCTTCATCTGAACGCGGTTGTCCTGCCATCTCTTTCACACGGACAATTGGATCATGAAGGATTTGGTTAATTAGACTCTTCGTCTGTTTATTAATCATTCTCATTTCTTTTTCAGTTAACTCAGGGCATTTATTTTGAATGTTTCTCATGGCTTCTTCTTGATGAGTAAGCAATTTTTCACGAAGAGCTGTAATTATTGGTACTACCCCTAAAGTAGAAAGCCAATTTTTAAAAGCAACCATTTGATCGTCAATCATCACTTCTATTTTTTCAGCTTCTTTTAATCGCTCTTGGAGGTTTGCTTCTACGATCCCCTCAAGGTCATCAATATCATATAAAAAGACGCCATCTAAATCATTAATTGCCGGGTCCAAATCTCTTGGAACAGCAATATCAATCAAAAAGAGAGGACGATTTCGGCGAAGTTTCATCATCTCTTGCACCATTTCTTTGGTTAATACATATCCTGTCGAACCTGTTGAGCTAATTACAATATCCGTTTGAATTAACGCCTGATTTAAATTCTCCATTGGAAATGCAATGCCTGAGAATTTTTCTGCTAATTGTACAGCTCTTTCAAAGGTTCGATTCACAACAATAACCTGGGAAACGCCATTAGCATGTAGATGTTTTGCTGTTAATTCACTCATTTTACCAGCGCCAAGGATCAGTACTTTCTTATCGGTAAAATAGCCAAACACCTTTTTACCAAGTTCAATAGCTGCATAACTAGTGGAGACGGCATTTTTATTAATGTCTGTTTCAGATTGGGCTTTCTTAGCTAGAGTAATAGCCTCTTTAAACAAAGTATTAAACACAGTTCCAGTTGTTCCGGTGTCTAATGCCAATTCAAAGGCATCTTTGATCTGGCCAAGAATTTGGGTTTCCCCCAGAACCATGGAATCCAGGCCACATACCACCTTAAATAAATGGCGAACAGCGGCATCATTCTCTTTTATATAAATGTGATTAATAAAATGTTCCCGATCCACATTAAACCATTGGGATAAGAAATCCTTAATAAAATGGCGCCCGGTATGCAACTGGTCAACGACTGCGTAGATTTCCGTCCGATTACAAGTACCAAGAATCACACACTCCAGAATGCTACGAGTATTCTGCAAAGTTATAAGAGCCTCAGGCTTATCCTGTACTGCAAAGGCGAATTTTTCGCGCAACTCAACCGGTGCTGTTTTGTAATTTAACCCTATCGTTAGAATGTGCATAGTTGGACACCCCATCCTACGTAAAAGTTCCTTTTTTTATTCTACCCATTTTACATAAAACATAGTAAAAAACAAACGGGAGTTGTCATATGAAATGATTATACCATGCATTTTGTCATGTTTTGATGAAAAATGTGAAGGAATTTTGAAGTTACCCACATAGTATAACACTTCGATAGGGAAAAAAAATCTTTATTCTATGTGTGTTCTAGGTTTTAATTGTTTAATATAAGGGATTTCCTTTATTTTTCTGGAATTATCTACCGCCATTGCATGGAAATACAATTGGCTATGGACATGTTTTTCCCCCTTTTTGGGGTGGATTCGAATATAGGTTCCATTGGATTGAAGGCAACGGGCCTTTACATTATCCTTTAAATAGATTGTTAAAATATTTTTTAATCTACTTTTTAAGTAATCAGCCTCTACCGGGAACATAATTTCTACACGCCTATCCATATTCCGTGTCATCCAATCTGCACTGGATAAATACACTTTTTCATCTCCACCGTTTTGAAAATAAAAAATCCGGGTATGCTCAAGAAAACGGTCCACGATACTTCTAACTGTAATATTCTCACTCACTTTTGGAATACCAGGCCTTAAACAGCAGATTCCCCTAATAATTAAATCAATTTTAACACCCGCATTGGATGCTTTAAAAAGAGCCTTTATTAACTTTTTATCTGTAAGGGAATTCATTTTCACAATGATATAACCAGGATTCTCTGGGGTACTTTTTTCTATTTCATTTTCGATAAGCTCAATAAATTTTTCCCTTAAACCACTTGGTGCTGCAGATATTTTTTTCCATTTGGGAGTTTTCGAATATCCAGATAAATGGTTGAAAATATAGGAAGCATCAATCCCAAACATTTCATTGGAAGTAAACACGCCAATATCTGTATACAACCTGGCTGTGGAGTCATTATAATTTCCCGTACCTAAGTGGACGTAGCGGACCAACTTCCCTTTTTCTCTACGAACGACTAGAATAATTTTACAGTGGGTTTTCAACCCAACAAGACCATAAATGACATGGCAACCTGCTTTTTCTAACTTCTTAGCCCATACAATATTGTTTTCTTCATCAAAACGGGCTTTTAATTCCACAAGTACTGTTACTTGCTTCCCGTTTTCCGCTGCACGGGCTAATGCATTAACGATAGGAGAATCCCCACTTACCCGATATAAGGTTTGTTTAATGGCTAACACTTCAGGATCATCTGCTGCCTGATTAACAAAATGAATAACCGGATCAAAGGATTCATAAGGATGGTGGACTAAAATATCTTTACTAGAAATGGCTTCAAATATTGTGTTTTCACCCATAAAATCAAGGGGAGGTTGAGGAGGAAGGTCCTGATACCTTAAATCCTCAAATCCTGGGATTTGAGTAAACTTAAGAAAAAAGGCTAAATCCAATGGACCATCAACAGCATACACATCTTTGTTATCTACTTCCAGAGATTCTAATAAGATGGAACGTGTATACTCCTCCATATCCTTTTTGATTTCCAAACGAATAGCTGAGCCCCATTTACGCTTCTTTAATTCTTTCTCAATTTCTTCTAAAAGGTCTTCTGCCCCTTCTTCATCTAAATTGATATCTGCACTTCGTGTAATACGGAAGGGTTGAACGGATAGTATACGATTCCCCTTAAATAAGAAATCAACATAATTACAAATCACATCTTCAAGAAGAATAAAATTTAGTTGTCCATTTTCCATGGGCAATTGAATAAAACGAGGCAATAATGAAGGGACTTGTACAACCGCAAAGAGAATTTCACTTTTATCATCCTTCGTTGATTCTAAAAGCACCGCAAGATTGACACTTTTGTTTAACAAAAGTGGAAAAGGACGTCCTGCATCTACTGCCATAGGTGTTAAAACGGGATAAATTTGATCATAGAAATAACGATGGACAAATTTAGCTTGTCCAACAGAAAGGTCTTTCGACTTTAAAAAGATAATCTTATTATTTTTTAATAAAGGTAGTATTTGGTTGTTTAATATATCATATTGTTTTTCCACCATAATATGCGTCTCTTCTGATATTGCGTTCAATTGTTGCGTAGGAGTCATTCCCGCTTTATTCTCGGGTGTATTGATTCCGTGTTTCTCCTGGTCTGTTAAGTTTGCAACCCGAACCATAAAAAACTCATCTAAATTGGAACTGCATATGGATAAAAATTTTAGCCGTTCAAAAACAGGGGTATTCGTGTCTTCTGCTTCTTCCAGTACTCGCTTATTAAAGTTCAACCAGCTTAATTCCCGGTTAATATAATAATCAATACAATCATAATTAATATTTTTTTTATTTTCCTCCATCATATTCCCTCGATTTCTCTAGCTTTGTGTATGATTAATCCACTGAAACTCCATGGGTATGCCAAAATGTTTTCTGAATTTTTTTCCCGTTTCCTCAACTAATTTTAATTCTAAGGGACATTTTCCTTTACCTAGACAAGCAAATTGAATAACCTCTCCTTTAGGGTACAGGTGTAAACCAGTGACTGCACCGCTTTCCGAACGGTCTAAGGAACGGGCTATTAATAAAATAACACCTAATTTTTCAACCATTTCAATATCTGCTTCTGTAAGCAATGATGCATACGAATTAAGTAGGGACCTCATCTTTTTGGATCCTGTGTAGGATGCAACAAGAGCTGTGATAATTCGTTCTCGATGAGTCAATCCTGGCAGAAGAACATGAACCATTAAATAAAAGGTATGCCTTTCAAATTCATAATAATTAATGGAACGTCCTGCATCATGGAGAAGTGAAGCAATGCGTAGAAGTTCTTTTTCATTAAAATCATAAGGATGTAAGTGGATTTTTTTTAATTGATCGAAAATTTGCGAGGTTAAAAAGGAGACCTGACGAGAATGTCCTTCATTGATTTGATACATGTTCATAAATTTTTTGACACCATAACCAATTACATCATCCCTTAATTTCCCTTGAATCACACCATCCCTTAATCCCTTGTTACTAATAATTAATTTATCAGTCCCTATTTTCTCCATTAATGCACGAAGTACCATTATGCCAGCTATTATGATATCCCCTCGATTACGGGACATCCCTTCAATGCTTTTTCGTTTTTCTCCATTCATCTTAATCAACTGGTGAAAGACTAAATCGATTTCGTCTTTCCAAATTTCATAATGATGTAAACTAAGCAATGGATAGCGGGTTAACTTTTGATGTATTTTACCTAATGCACGGGCTGTTCCACCTATTCCAATGAGGGGGACATCTTCTCCTAGAAGCCATTCCTGGGTAGAAAACTGATTCACTAAGAATTGTTGCAACGTCATTAAATCCTGTTTTGTTGGGTTTTCAGAACGTATATATTCCTGGGTTAGAGTAACAGCCCCAAAAGAAAAACTATAACTCCTGACTAGCCTTCTATTCGCAAATCTTACTACCTCTGAACTTCCCCCACCAATATCAATAGAAAATCCATTTTCTATTTTCATGGAATTAACTACTGCTAAATACCCATAATAAGCCTCTTCTTCTCCACTTAATACCTGAATAGAAAAACCAGTTTCTTTTCGTATTTGCATAAGAAAATCCTGCTGGTTTGCCGCTTGTCGAAGGGCTGCTGTCGCAATTCCTAAAACCTTACCCACACCACGGGCATCACAAAGTTGTTTGAATTGTTTTAACACCTCAATTGTCCGATCTATTCCTTCTTCTTTAATATGTTTGTATGAATCCAAATAAGAACTAAGGCGAACAACGCTTTTCAACTGATCAACTTCGTAGATTACGCCATGAACATCTTCATAATAAATAACTAATCTTACAGAATTAGACCCAATATCTATCACAGCATTATAATTCTCCATTGTTCACCAACCCCTCATTAATTTTAAATTTAAAATATGAAACTTTTGTAAATACTTTGCAAATGTTTTATAAAGAAAGACGCATTTTGAATCAAATCATTGCCTTTCCTCGGCAGATAAGATATTTTTTATCTTATCTGCATAAGTGCAACTAAGGCTAACGCCTTCGTCTAAAGACTTGACGTTAGCCAAGTTTTCTTTACCGACAATGATGGTAAAACAGACGGTCAACTTCACTCCGGGCGCGCCTTCAAAACATCTGGGTCAAAAAATAAAGGATAGAAAGCTAACGCTTCCCTTACGGTCCAAAAGTTTTCTATAAAGATAAAGAAAAAAAGCGGGAATATCCCGCTTTTTACAATTTCTAAATTCTATTGAGTATTTCCTTCCATGCATCATCTTTTCCCTGACCTGTTTCAGAAGAAAAAAGAACAAGTGCATCATCTGGTGTTATTTTTAAGGTTTCTCGAGCAATTTTCAAATGTTTTTGCCAGCTGCCACGAGGCACTTTATCTCCTTTTGTGGCAATGACAATCACAGGGATTTGAAAATGTTTTAAGTAATCATACATGGCCTGGTCATCTTTTGTAGGAGGATGGCGAAGGTCTACTAACAGTACCACAGCCTTTAAGGGTTCCCGCGTTTGGAAATATTCTTCCATCATTTGGCCCCATTTTTCTTTTTCCGATTTGGAAACCTGGGCATACCCATACCCCGGGAGATCC
>CALNBV010000030.1 GCA_937874515.1 uncultured Paenibacillaceae bacterium
TTTATTATCAAATAGAAAAGCCAACGATGATGCGGCGGAAGTTGAATTATTCTCTATAGAGGAAGTTTTACAGCTGGATTTAGCCTTTGACCACAGGAAAATCATCGAAGACGCGATCACCATCATAAAGAAAGATATCCTGCAAACCACGGTTGCAAAAAATTTCTTGCCAGAACACTTTACCTATTCGGAACTTCAGGCTGTTTTATTAACGGTGACAGATGATCCAGCGATCAAGAGCGATGCTGCCTTTTCCCGAAAAATTAAATCCTTACCCTTCATAAAACCTGTTGAAGGGAAAAAAACACAACGTACATCAAAAACACCGACCCAGTTGTACCAATTTATAGATATAGACGTGATCAAACCCATCTACACTGCCAGTTACTAATTTTTTTTCGAATTAACTATTAACAATATGTTTATTGTTAACTGTAAACGCATTAACTATAAGGAGGAATTTCAAATGAAAAAGGTGTTAATCAACATCGACTATACCAATGACTTTGTCGCACCAAATGGGGCCTTAACTTGTGGGCAACCTGCACAGGACATTGAAAAGGCCATCACGGAAATCACCGAAGAATTTATTCAGAATGGGGATTTTGTGGTTTTTGCCATTGATAAACATAATCCCAATGATGCACTACATCCTGAGAATAAACTCTTTCCCCCTCACAACATCACAGGAACTGCTGGGCGTAATCTATACGGTACTTTACATGATGTTTATCTGCAAAACAAAGAGAAGGAAAACGTCTATTGGATGGACAAAACAAGATATTCTGCCTTTGCTGGAACAGATTTGGAAATCAAATTACGGGAAAGAGGAATTACCGAGATCCATCTTGTAGGATGCGCAACGGATATTTGTGTCTTCCAAACCGCTGTAGATACTTATAATAAAGGGTTTCAAATGGTGGTGCACAAGGAAGCTGTGGCAAGCTTTAATCCCACGGGGCATCAATGGGCCTTAGACCAATTCAAAAATACATTTGGCGCAAAAGTACTGTAAGGGAGGAAATCAACATGAAGCAAAACTACTTGGATGACGGTTTAGCACTGCACACTGACCTTTATCAAATCAACATGGCAGAAACCTATTGGGAGGACGGCATCCACAATCGAAGGGCTGTGTTTGACCTTTATTTTCGCAAACTCCCCTTTGGCAATGGTTATGCTTTATTCGCTGGCCTGGAAAGAGTCATTCAATATCTTCGGAATTTCCGCTTCACAGAAAGTGACATTGATTATTTGAAAAAGGAATTGGGTTACAAAGATGATTTCATTAAATATCTTAAAACCGTGAAATTCACCGGTACCCTCCGGGCCATGAGAGAAGGAGAAATGGTTTTTGCCAACGAACCCATTCTCCGCATTGAAGCCCCTCTGGTTGAAGCACAATTAATTGAAACAGCCCTTTTAAATATCGTTAATTTCCAAACCCTCATTGCAACCAAAGCTTCTCGTATAAAGCAAGTGATCAGCGAACAAACCGCAATGGAATTTGGTACGAGACGTGCCCAGGAAATGGACGCCGCTATTTGGGGAACCCGTGCAGCTTACATTGGTGGATTTGAGGCAACATCCAATGTGAGAGCTGGAAAAATCTTTGGAATCCCTGTAGCGGGAACCCACGCTCACGCCTTAGTGCAAGCCTATCAAGATGAATATATCGCCTTTCATAACTACGCAAAACGGCACAAAGATTGTGTGTTTCTCGTAGATACCTACGATACATTAAAATCCGGTGTTCCCACTGCCATTAAAGTGGCCAAAGAATTAGGAGATACCATTAACTTCATTGGAATCCGCCTTGATAGTGGGGATTTAGCCTATCTATCAAAAGAAGCCAGAAAGATGTTGGATGAAGCAGGATTCAAAACTGCGAAAATTTTCGCCTCCAACGATCTAGATGAAGAAACCATTATGAATTTAAAAGCCCAGGGTGCAAAAATTGATTCCTGGGGAATCGGAACCAAATTAATCACCGCCTATGATCAACCTGCCTTAGGCGCTGTTTATAAAATGGTTGCCATTGAAGATGAAAATGGGAATATGATGGATACCATTAAAATCAGCAGCAACCCGGAAAAAGTTGTAACCCCTGGCCTTAAACGGGTTTACCGCATCATTAACACGGTAAACCATAAATCAGAGGGGGATTATATCGCTCTGGAACAGGAAAAACCTCAGGAAGAAGAACGGTTAAAAATGTTTCACCCTGTTTACACCTTTATCAGCAAATATGTAACCAACTTCGAAGCAAAGGACCTGCATGAAACAATCTTTAATAATGGAGAGCTAATCTATAAGTGCCCTTCTCTTCAAGAGATTCAACAATATGCAAATGAAAATTTAGCCTTACTCTGGGATGAATACAAAAGAACCTTGCACCCCGAAGAATATCCCGTTGATTTGAGCCCATCTTGCTGGCAGAACAAAATGAATCATATTGACCAGGTAAAACAAAAGGTAGGTTCCAGTAAGCGCTAAGCCCTTCCCTATTCAAATAAAATCAGTTACTCCTGTGTTATAATATGGATAAACGAACTTGAACGGAGGGATGAGATGCGTTGGCAAGAAATACAAAAACGATTTCCAAATGAATGGGTTGTTTTGGAGGTAATAAAAGCGCACTCCGAAGACGGGCATAGATATATTGAAGAAGTGGTC
>CALNBV010000031.1 GCA_937874515.1 uncultured Paenibacillaceae bacterium
ACAAGGGGCCGACCATCGTGCGGTTCGAAGAGCCGGGCCTGCCGGTGACGGTGACTGTTTATCAATTACAGCAATTAACCTTTGCCAGTGAGGAAGAGGTCATTATCCCTGTAAAAGAGTTGAACCGGATGAGAAGGGATGCTGTGGAGCAATTAACCAGGTTGCGCCAGGAGCCACCCCATTATAAAAGGAACCAGGTCCTTTTTAAAGAGACTGCTCCTAAGAAAGAGGACGGAAAGAAAAGATCCCCACAGTTAAGGGTTCTTTGCCGTACGTTAGAACAGGTGGAGGCAGCAGCAGGGACAAAGGTGGAGGAGATTTACGCAGATTTTGAATTTGTGAAGGATTATCCTCAAGCCGTAGCTCTTGCTCATGAACAAGGCAAGAAAATTACCCTTGCAACACCTCGGGTTCATATGCCAGGGGAAAATGGATTTTTGCAATCCATTTTGAAGGCCAATCCAGATGGAATTCTTATTCGTAACATGGCCGGGGTATACTTTTATCAAAAAGAGGGAACTCAACTTCCACTCTATGGGGATTTCTCCTTAAATATTGCCAATCATTTGGCGGCGAATCTTTTTTTAGATAGAGGGTTGGAACGGGTAACCCCATCCTATGATTTAAACATTCAGCAGATGATTGATTTAATAAGCCATGGGCCTGCATCTAAAGTAGAATTAGTCATTCACCAGCATTTACCTATGTTCCATACGGAGCATTGCATATATTGTACGTTTTTAAGTGAAGGGACAGACTATACCAATTGTGGTCGCCCCTGTGAACAACATCGTGCTTCCCTTAGGGACCGGGTTGGGATGGCTCATCCTGTTCGGGTGGATGCTGGATGTCGCAATACCGTTTATAATGCCGTTGAACAATCAGGTGCAGAGTATTTGGATGTGTTCCTAGCACGTGGGGTTCATCAATTCCGTGTTGAATTTCTCGGGGAGGGTCCTGAGAAGGTTGAAGAAGTGATTCAATTGAACCAAGAGGCATTAGAAGGGAAACGTAGTGGAACCAGTGTATGGAAAACATTAAAAGCCCTTAATCAATTAGGTGTCACCAGGGGTCAACTTACTCATTAGTTTGAAAGGTACTAATCCGGACATATAAAACACATGAATGTTTTGAAAAATGTGTGAAGAATTTTGTCGAATCATTGAAGGTCTATCGGGGAAAGGGTATGATAATGTAGGTAGGTTTAGGAGAACGCCCAGAAAAAAGGGGAGTGTATAATGGAACAGGAGATCGTATTACTGGGAGCGGGATATGCCGGAATTGCCTTTCTGGATACCGTTATTCCAGAGCTGACCGCCGATGTGAGGATTACGGTCATTGATCGATTGCCATTTCATGGAATTAAGCCGGAATTTTATTCTTTAGCCAGCGGGTCTGCCAATGAAGAAGCGGTGAAGTCTCCTTTTCCTCAACACTCACAAGTGACATACCTTCAGGATGAAATTGAGGAAATACAGATCGCTCATCATAAAGTAATATGTGGGACAAGAGAAGTTCCATTTACTCACCTGATTGTGGCCCTGGGCTCGATAGATCATTATTTTAATGTACCCTGGGCGGAGGAATTTACAGAAAGTATCCAAACTTTCGCTGGTGCCATGAAAGCCAGGGGATCTGTGGCAAAATTACAAGAGGATGCCCATGTTGCCATTATTGGCGGGGGGCTTTCCGGGGTGGAATTTGCGGCAGATTTGCGTGAGCAATTTCCAAAGTTACGGATTACCATTTTAGAGCGATCTGAAAGTATTCTTCCAACGTTGCCAGTGAAATTGCATACCTATGTCCATAATTATTTAGAAGATCAAAATATACAGATTCTAACAGGGATTCAGGTTACCTTAGTTGAACAGGGATTTGTTCATTATGCTTTCCAGGAACATCCAATCTCCTTTGATTTGTGCTGCTGGGCAGCAGGAATTAAGCCTAATCCAGTGGCGAATCCATTGCTAGCGTACAGTAATGGGGATAAAATGAATCGCATTCTCGTAAAGGATACCTATGAACTTCCCTATTTAAATGATGTTTTCGTCATTGGGGATTGTTGTAGCTCACCCTTTGCCCCCAGTGCCCAGTTAGCAGCCATTCAGGGAAAACAATTAGCTTCCTATTTTATTGCTTTATGGCATAACCGGGAATACAATCCTGCTCCTGTGAAGCTAAAAGGGGTTTTGGGATATCTTGGTAAGAAAAAGGGCTTTGGGATGATTAATGAAAATGTGATTGTTGGCAAGTTGCCCAACATTATTAAATCAGGGATTCTCTGGTTGCATAAACACCATATGGGATAAAGAATTGTTTATTCACTAAACTTAAACCCTCATTCAACTAGAATGGGGGTTTTCCTATGTCATCTTTTACCTGTCTGTCATAAAATAATCTAGCAATAGAATGTACAACCATTAGGGAGAGATGAAATGGGTTTAGAATTTGATTATATTATTATCGGGTCAGGTCCTGCAGGTACCATTATGGCGAAAATGCTTAGTGACAATAAAAAAAACTCCGTACTTCTCTTAGAAGCGGGTGGGAATCATGACCAGAATGATGCCATTAAGAATTCGGAACATGCCTTTGAATTAGAGGAAAAGTATTACCCTCAATTTTTTTGGCAGGGACTAGGCATTCCTCAGCCAGGGGTAGATGGGCATTCATTTGAATGGACCACAGGTCGTTTGTTAGGGGGAGGTTCTTCCATCAATGGGGAACAGTATGTACGGCCGACTGCAGCCGTATTGAATGAATGGGAAAGTCTCCTTGGTCCACGTTGGTCCTATGATAAAGCATTAGAGTTTTTCAAAAAAATAGAAAACTATAATGGAGCCACAACAAACCCCACTGCTAGAGGGGATCAAGGGCCCATCGATATTCGATTAGTTGAAGATAGTCCCGTGGCAGAACAATTAGTCGAAGCCATTGAAAAGGCAACATTGATTCCTAAAATTTTGGATTACAATGACCCAAATACTCCCATGGGGCCTTTTATTAGCTGGCAATTATACCAACATCCCAAGGGAGAGCGGGAAAGCGCTTCTACTGCCTTTCTTTCGGATATTATGAACGAAAAGGGTAAAGGTGTAAATGGACGAAAACTGGTGGTTTATTGGAATACCACTGCATTGCGTATTCTTTTTGACGACCAGTGTGCTGAGGGTGTGGAGTTCTTAAGAGCAGGAGAATATGTAAAAGCCAAAGCCCGCAAGAAAGTCATTGTTTCTGCCGGAATCAATAGTGCCCAACTTCTAATGCTTTCCGGCATTGGACCAGCTTCTCTTTTGAAAAGTGTAGGAATTCCCGTCATCTATGATAATGAAAATGTAGGGAAAAAGCTGACTAATCATACGTTGAACTTTGCGGTATTTTCAAAAAACCATCCTCCCATTCAGGTCAAACACGGAGAAACAGATCCCAATGCTCTTTATGCAGGTGGCGCCTTCTTGCCTGATCCAATCCCGGGTGCAGATCAGTGCCGTCGGGGAGTACAGTTGGTTGGCTTTGATTCTGAGGAATCCCTGAGCATCGCTATCATTTACTTGCATCCTAAAAGTACAGGTTCTATTGTCATCCAGAGCAAAGATCCACTCCAAATCCCCTTAGCTGATGAAGGCTTCCTGGCAAATCCAGATGATCTGGAAGCTATTAAAAACATCTACAAAACCTATATTAAACCCATTGCAGAAAAACTTATGGCCATGGACCCTACTTATGAATTGGTGTCACCTACACTGGATATTATCAATGATGATCACGAGCTGGAACATTTTATTAAGGAAGACTTTGGCCATAACCACCACCATCAAGGTTCCCTGCGCATGGGGCCATTAGAGGCAGGTGGGGTGGTAGATTCCCGTGGCTATGTGTATGGAGTGAAAAATCTAATCGTTGCTGATGACTCCATTGTGCCATATGTAGTAGATGGGAATACTTCGGCTCCTGCCTATTTCATTGGTTATACCATTGCAAACTATTTATTATCCAGATGATAGAAATGAGGGTGACTTCTGCGGTCACCCTCATTTCTATCTTAACTGCTGGCACTGGTATAAAAACGGAGGGCAAACTTCCAAAACTTCCTTGATAACCATAGGAAAATCCCTGCGACGAGAAGGGAAGTCAAGGTGGTTATCATGTTCCATTTCCCTAATAAAGCGGCAGCCGGTGCACTGGTGATAAAAGCTGCAGGAAGGATGTAGGTAAGGACAACTCGTAATCCTCCCCGATACATGGAAATGGGAAAGCGGGTGGTTTCAAAAAACGAGTCAAAGGCAAAGGATAAGTCTTCAATGCGAATGACCCAGAAGGCAGTGGTCATTAACATCATCCATAGGGAATAAATCAGCAAAAGGGAAGCTATGAGGCTGATGATAAAAACGAGCACATCCCCGGAAGTAGGAACATAGTTTTTTTCCATCAATCCATAGACAATGAGTCCAATCCCTAGGAAAACATCGATCAGGCGCCAAAAAACTAGGTGGCGAAAGCTGACATAAAACATGCTGTCTACAGGTTTGGTGAGAATATAGTCCAGGGTTCCTTTGCGAATATGCTGGGTGATGCGAGCCATATTGGGCCGCAGAGCAAAATGGATGAATCCCTGGAGGGTGTTGAAAATCCCCAGGAGAACCAGTACATCGGCGTAGGACCATCCTCCCAGTTGATCTGTTTGGTAGAAAAAGATTTGAATGGTGAGCAGGGCAATGCCAATGCCAAACACACTGGAAAATAAATTCCCAATAAATTCGCTGCGGTATTCCATTTCTTCTACTAAACATGTACGAAAAAATTCTCGAAAAATACGCCAGTATCTCTTCATCCTATCCTCCTACCGCCTGGTTTTTCTTTAATCCAGCATGCCATAAGAATCCCAGGATTCCCATGAAAATCAACACCCAGATGAAGGCTCCTAAAAAACCATATCCAAGGTCTGCCCCTTTTACACTTCCTGTTATGACTTCAATGGGAAAACCTATCATGTAACGGAAGGGAAGATAGAGACTAATGTCTTGCATGATGGGTGGCAATAGAGAAAATGGAGCAATCCGCCCAGAGAAAAACAGAGAAATCCCTTCAAACATGGCATATACAGCCGTTACTTTGTTGATCCAGAATCCCAATAACCCGCAACTGTAACTAAACATGAAGCGGATTCCTCCACCTAACAGCAAGGCAGAAATAAACAACATCCATTCCCATCCATTTAGATGAAGTTGGAGGGAAGGGAGAAAGAAGGAAGACACTAGCCAAGCAGGAACCAGCACCACAAGGAACAGGCCTTTGTATATGATGTTTTCTGCAATGGCCCAGTGAATAGGATGGATGGGGCGCAAGATATAATTGGAGAAAGATCCTTCGCGAATGTCCCGATCCAAATCCCACACATCCCAGGCAGCAGTAAGCCGTTCTACTAAAATAAGGGTTGAAAAATAAAGGATGAAAGATTCCATCTCGGTTTCATAAATGTTGATCCACACCATCATGGTAATAATCGGTTGCACCATGGCCCCAGTGGACCAGGCAAGGGTGGCCCATTGGTAGGCAAACATTTCAATATATTTCATACGAAGTAAAGCCATAAATTTTTTAACCATGGGATTTCTCCTGGAATGCCAGGGTGATAACTTCTTCCATGGGAGGGTCCTGAATGTTTAAATCATGGACGGGAAATTCCTGCAATAAACGGGCAGAAACCTCACGAATCCGTTCCCGGGGGATACGGAGGGTCACTTTCCCTTCTTCTATGGAATCCACTTCCCCGTAGGTTTCCCAGCTTTGATTGGGTAGGGTAGGCAGATGAACTTCCAGGAGTTTATAGGGAGTTAATTTTTCTGTTAACACATCCAGATCCCCGTCATAGAGTAGTTTCCCATGATTTATAATGATGACTCGCTTACATAAGGCGGTTACGTCCCCCATATAATGGGAGGTTAAGAGAATGGTAGTTTTATGTTCCCTGTTGTAATTGGCAATAAAGCGGCGCACTTTTTCCTGGGTATCTACATCCAGGCCAATGGTAGGCTCATCTAAAAATAATACCTTAGGCCGGTGCAACAAAGCGGCTGCCAGTTCGCATTTCATCCGCTGACCCAGGGATAAACTTCGTGTGGGTTTATTAAGCAAGGGTTCCAATTCTAACAAGGCCACGAGCTCGTCCAGTGTTTTGTTGAATGAGTTGTCATCAATTTCATAAATAGCTTTGTTTACTAAAAAGGTTTCCATGGGTGGAATATCCCAAATGAGCTGGCTTTTTTGGCCCATGACTAGACTCATCATTTTTTTATATTCTGCTTTTTGTTCCTGGGGGATGAACCCTTCCACAGTAATGGCTCCAGATGTAGGGTGAAGAAGCCCTGCTAGCATTTTCATAGCTGTAGTTTTTCCCGCTCCATTAGGCCCTAAGAAACCAACAATTTCCCCAGATTGGATGGTAAAAGAGAGATTATTAACAGCTTCTACGATTTGGTATTCCCTTTTAAAAATGCTGCGAAAAGCATCAAGCCATCCTGCTTGCCGCACATGGACTTTGAATTGTTTATTTAAATGGTCAACGACAATTGACATGGTTGCCTCCAATAGGATTGGTAGATAAAAAGGTAGTTTCTATTATCCTATATGATCGAATGAATTTGAAGTCAGTTGTTTGTGAAAGAAACCATTTACTAGAAAATGTATTACTACCCATAACACGAAAATCTATTATTCATAGTATATAAGTAGTTAGAAAGGAGGAAATCAATTTGACAAGGCTATATGAAGTTTCCAAAGCGTTGTTATTTGAGAAAGCAATTGATATAGAAAATCCTTCTGCATTTACTTTTGTATATATGGGGGATAGTTGGGCAGGCGATGGGGAAACCTCAAATGCTATTTTAACAGAAGCGTTTTTAGAAGCTAGAAAACATAAACCATTATTCATATTACATGGTGGGGATGCAGTTTTTTCCGGTACAGTGGAACAATTTGAGACGGGAAGGGATTACCAAACGGCAACTGGAACTAAGCAAGTTAAAAGTTTTCGTAATCTAGTGGACCAATATTTGTTTAATCCAGACCCGGTAAAAGTAGGGACAGATAAAATACCCATATTTGTAGTTCCAGGGAACCATGAACAAAATGGTTTAAATGGTCCTCTTGATCATTTTGAAGAGTTGATTGGTCCAAAAAATTTCATGATAAATATTCCTAGATTGAAGCTATCAATTATTGGGGTAAAAAATCTTTTTAGAAAACAAAGAGAAGATGGAACGTACGAAACAAACCTTTATAAACAAAAAGAGGTCGTTGCTTTTTAACCTATTCAGTTCGTTTGTGGTCTTGAATTCGCTTCAATAAATTGTTTATCTATCCACCTTTTAAAAATATATACTTTTTGCTGTATTGAAAGCTATGAATTGCATTTTAACAATTTCTCGATATAATATAGGAATGAATATTCATTCCTATGGAGGGTGAGTCATGACGAAAAATAAACAAGAAGACATTCTGGACGCTGCCTTACTCTTATTTGCCACAAGAGGTTTCGATGGGACAACGGTGCCCATGATTGCTGAAAGGGCGAAAGTGGGGGCAGGCACCATCTACCGTTACTTTGAAAATAAAGAATCTCTGGTAAATGCCTTGTTCCAGAAATGTGTGATGGAGCTTTCAGAAACAATAAAGAAAGATTTTCCTATTTCTAATGGAGACATTCGGGAGCAGTTTCGACACATTTTTAAACGGATGTTTAATTTTGCGAAAAAAGATATAAATGGATTGCTTTTCGTCGATTCTCATTCAGGTGCACGTTACTTAAATGATCAAAGTAAAAAGTTATTTGCAGACTTTCTCGATTTTTTGAGAATCCTTTTAGAGAATGGAAAAAAACAGGGGATGATTTGCCAATTGCCTTCTGAAGCGTTAATCTCTATTGTTTATGGAGCCTTTGTTAGATTATATAAGGTGATTCAAACAGGTGTACTGGAAGAAACCCCGGAACTTTTAAAAGGGGTAGAAGAATGCTGTTGGAATGCGATTAGAGTCCATTGATTCTATCGCTTTTCCATAGTCGGAATGAATATTCATTCCGCTATACAAATAAAATATTTTGATTTATGGGGAAGGAGTAAGGTCATGGGCAAGTGGAAAGGAAAACATTGGAGAATTATATCTTTAGTATTTTGGATTGTAGCAGCTGTACTTTCAGTAATCACAATGCCTAATCTTGACCAATTGGTGCGGGAAAAAGGGCAGATTACCATTCCGGCTAATGCACAGAGTGAAGTTGCTAAAGAAATGATGGCTAAAATGAATGATGATGGAGGTGAAAATTATCAAATAATTGCTGTTTTTAATAGCAACAGTGAGAATGCTTTAACAGAAAAACAAAAGGAAAAAATTAATACGGTAATCAGTGAATTAAAAGGGTCTAAAAAAGAACTAGGCATTAAAGAGATTCTATCTCATTTAGATAATGATAAATTAGAGAAGCAGTTGATCTCCGAAGATCAAACAACCATTCTGACCCAAATTTCTGTTGCGAAAGAGCAAGGGACCATTACAGAGATCGTCAATCAATTGACCCCGATCATTACAATGAAGGATGTCAAAACCTACCTTACAGGAAATGAAGTGGTAATGGAGGATTTTGTAAAATCTACCCAGGATGGTGTGAAAAAGACTGAAATCATCGCCATCATTTTCATTATTGTCGTTTTAATCATTGTATTCAGATCCCCGATTATTCCTGTAGTATCTCTTTTGACAGTAGGAATATCATATTTAATTTCCATGGGGATTATTACGAATGTAGTGGACAAGTTTAATTATCCCTTTTCCAACTTCACCCAGGTATTTGTGGTCGTTATTCTTTTTGGAATTGGCACAGATTATAACATTTTGCTATACACAAGGTTTAAAGAAGAGTTAAGCAAACAAGAAAATCCATTATTAGCCATGAAGATTACCTTCAAAGAAGCTGGAAAAACCGTTTTATATAGCGGACTAGCTGTTTTTATCGGCTTTGTCGCCCTTATTTTGGCGGGATTTAGGCTGTATCAAGCAACATCTTCCGTCGCCATTGGGATTGCCGTTTTACTTCTCGTATTAATGACATTAAACCCATTCTTTATGGTTTTGCTAGGGAAAAAGATGTTTTACCCCATGAAAGGGTTAGAAGGACACAAAGATAGCCGATTATGGAACTTCCTCGCAAAAAATTCAGTAGGGAGGCCAATAGTAGCCCTCTTATTTATAGGAATCTTATGTATTCCTTTTCTATTAACCTATAATGGGAATCTTAATTATAATTCTTTATTAGAAGTAGACGATGCCTATGCATCCAAAGAAGGGGTTAATGTAATTGAGGACCATTTTCCACCTGGATTTTCTTCACCGGCAACACTAATGCTTCAATCTGATGCAACACTGGACAACCAAAAGTCATTGCAAAGCCTGGACGAAATCGCAGAAAAAATTTCTCAGGTGAAAGGTGTTTCAAAGGTATATACACCTACACGACCTACGGGGGAAAAGATCAAAGAATTATATATTAATGACCAAACAGGGAACCTTTATACCGGTTTAGGGGACGCCAACAGTGGGATTGGCCAAATAAACAATGGATTATCTTCAACGGAAGGCCAAATCAATATGAAAAGTGCAGGTGACTTATCTAATGTTCAGTCCTTAATCAATGGGACAGGGGATGTGAAGAATGGCCTTTCCTCATTAAATAATGCTATGAATCAAGTTACTGCCGGGATGAATAATGGAGCAAGTGGTGCTGCTGAAATAGAAAAAGGACTAGCTTTATTGAATGAAAGTGTTGGGAATGTATCGATAGGGACCTCTCAACTATATCGAGGGTATACAGATTTAGAAAAAGGCTTACGTTTATTTGGCACTTATTTTACAAGTATTGGGCAAGGAATCGAGGGAGCCAAACAGGGGTTTGCATTAATTGAAAACACTATGGCAAACTTAATAGCGACCAAACCAGAATTAGCGAATGACCCTAATGTGCAAAAAACCATAGGGATTGCAAAATCAGGCCAGGAACAATTGGGCCAGCTTGTAAATCAATTAAATCAATTAAGTGCCCAGTATCAATCTGCTATGAATTCTCTTAGCGAGGCCAATGCTTTTCTAGCTAAAGTGAATAATGGATTAATACAAATAAAAAATGGCGTAAGCTCGTTACAAGCAGGTGCTTCAGAATTAAAAAATGGATTGAATAACGGAGCCAATGGTTCCAACCAGATTAATAATAACGTAGGGAAACTGGAATCAGGCCTGGGACAAATTCATGATGGACAAAAACAATTATTGACAGGACTAAATGGTTTTCAGGAGAAATTAGGGTTATTAAAAAATGGGTTAAATAAAAGTACAAATGGATTGAATGAAGTGAGCACTGGGCTTCAGGATGCACAAAGCTACTTAAAAGGTCTTAGCCAGTCTCAGGCTTCGGAGAAATTCTATATTCCACAGGATGTATTGGAAAGTGAAGATTTCCAAAAGGGATTGGAAATGTATATGTCCAACGACAAACAATCAGCAAAAATGCTCATTATCCTGGATGTCAATCCTTATTCTAAAGAAGCCATGCCCATTATTAAAGAGATAAACAATCAAGTTGATGCAGGGTTAAAAGGCAGTGATTTAAGTGGAGCACACGCAGCAATAGGCGGCAAATCCTCACAAAACGTGGATCTGCAACAAATCGCCAGCAGTGATTTCTTGCGAACTGCCATTATCATGTTAATCGGCATTGGGCTGGTACTTCTTTATATTACCCGCTCCTTCTGGCAGACCCTTTTTATCATTGCTTCTTTGTTGTTAGCTTACTTTACTTCTTTGGGGATCAGCGAACTCATAAGCGTGAACCTTCTTGGAGGAGATCCATTAAGTTGGAATGTTCCTTTCTTTAGTTTCATTATGATTGTTTCTTTAGGCGTAGATTACAGTATTTTCTTCATGATGCGGTATAAAGAATTAGAAGATTATTCACCTATGGGGATTGTGAAAGCAGCTGGCCGTATTGGTGGAGTGGTCATCTCTGCAGCGATTATTTTAGGAGGTACCTTTGCTGCTTTGATTCCTTCAGGGATTCAAACACTGATTCAAGTCGCTACGGTCGTCGTAATTGGCCTTGTATTACTCAGTGTGGTGATGTTGCCGATGTTTATACCGGCTTTAATGTCACTTTCAGAAAAAATAAAACCTGTTGGGAAAACATCTAATCATGACATAGTAGAGGTATAGAAGCCAACCCGATGAACACAAAAAAATAATGTAAAGAATGAGAACCCCCCGCAACTGGGGGTTCTTTGTACTGGTTGAATTTTTAAATTTACTACATTGAAAAGGTTTCGGGAATACATAAAAAGATACGAAGCTCTTAAAGTTGGTGATCAACCTAGATTGTTTAAGTGGAGTGATAAAATGAATCCATTCGTTGATGAATTTGTTCTTAGGGTTGAAAGTCAGGAATGGCTTGAGGATGAGTATGCTGATTATGACCTTTGTTCACATGGACAGATTTATCTTAGTGTCAATGGAATCGAAATCACATCTCCGAATATGGGGGAGGAGTGGGGAATAAGTGAATCAGCTTTAGCCCTTCTAAGAACTTTAAAACAAGATTATTTTGCAGATCCGGACCAATTGGAAGGTTTAATATTACATGGGTGTGGTTGTATTTTAATGATGGGTTGCCCAACTGCGATACATTGGTCTGTTAAACATACTGAAACAGATGTTATATTAAGTGATTTTGTAAAAGTATCAACAATTTCGGACAGTGGCATCGTTTATCCAAATTTAAAGGTACAAATTGATAAGAACAAATATAAAGACCAGGTGATTGCTTTTGCATTAACAGCAAGGGATTTTTTTGAAAATAGTCCTAAAAAGATATTTGATGATAAGTATGACCAGGAAATGTACAAGGCGTTCTGGAGTGAATTTAATGAACTTCTTGAATTTGCTTGCATGTAAAATGTATTATAATTAGGAATAATACCATTTGCTTACTGAAGCAAATAAAAGGAGGCTGTTTTTATGAGCTTACCTCAGAAGAATTCTATTACTTTAGATGAATACTACAAGTTGAGAGAAGAATCAGATAGCCTGTTAGAGTATATAGATGGAGTTGTCTTTATGACACCTTCCCCTTCCACCGAGCATCAAAGAATTTCTATGTATTTAAGTGCTAGGTTGTATAACTTTCTAGAAGGGAAAGAATGTGAAGTATTTCATGCTCCTTTTGATGTGGAACTATATAATGAAAATATTGATGGAAAGAAAATCGTCATTCCTGATTTATCAGTTATTAGTGACAAGAATGGATTATTAGAAAACAGGTTTGTTGGTGTACCTAACCTTATCATAGAAATTTTAAGTCCATCCAATCAATCCCACGACCTGGTATTTAAATTGAATTTGTATATGCAATATGGTGTAAAAGAGTATTGGATTGTCAATCCAATGCTTAACGCTGTCATGGTATATGCATTAAATAATGAAGGACAATATCAACAAATGGAGACCTTAAAAGATAAAGGTGTCATCGAGTCTGAAGTGTTGCAGGGATTTAAAATTAGTTTAGAAGAACTTTTTTCCAGGTAAAGATATAGACTAGAGGAGATTTTAAGTAGTGTCTGAAGATAAAAGATTTGTTCATTTAAAAGCTAAAAATATAAGAGAAA
>CALNBV010000032.1 GCA_937874515.1 uncultured Paenibacillaceae bacterium
AGCGGGCATCCACTTTCGCTGCGCCAATACCAAAACTCGCCAAAATCTTGTTAAGCATGCTGTCTCTCCTCCTTTAAATCGGACAACCATTTCAATTTCTATATGTTAAGATTGTTCCACATTCGCCCTTTTGATTCCTTCCAAATCGTAGGTATAAGTTCTCCTTTGACGGGTATACAAATAAAAGGTAAACTAAGCTCACAAACATTTCCAGGAGGGATTACTATGTATTCTCAAATCATACTTGCTTATGATGGGTCTGAGCACGCAAAAAAGGCTGCCGAACGTGCCTGTGATATTGCTTCAGGAACAGGAGCAAAGATTACCGTAATTACTGCCTACCCCTCCCTCTCATCCATTTTCTTTTTTGATGAGGAAATCTCGAAAGAAGAGATGAAAAATTATTGGATAGAAAGAGCTTCTGAAGTAAACCCTCTTCTAGAGGAAAAAGGAATTGCCTATGATTTGATTGTTGAAGAAGGGGATCCCCGGGAAATGATTTTAGAAAAAGCCGGGGAACTCAATGCGGATTTAATCGTTATTGGGTCTAGAGGGTTAAATACATACCAGCGTCTCATGCTGGGAGCTGTAAGCCAGGGAATAAGTACCCATGCCCGGTGCGATGTGTTAATTGTCAAATAAGAAGACAAGGATGTTACATCCAAAATAAGGCAGATTATTTGTTTAAGAATTTACATATTTTATCGATTAATTGATCCTCAGATAGCCCGGTAATATACCGGTCATTCACCACTGCGAAATGTTTCTTATGCCCAACCCCACAGTAGGATTGGCACCCAATTTCGATGGTGGCCTGGGGGTCAATTTCTTTTAAGCGGGGAACTAAGGTTTTAATATCGGTGGTTTTACATTCATCACATATACGAAAAATGGTGGCCATAATTCTTGTCCTTTCCTTTTCCAAATCTGTGATTATCATAGCACAAAGAGGATGATTTTAGTATCAAATCGTGCTTTTAGTCTCGCCGAACAGAGAAGTAAAAAAGCAATCGAACCAATGGTTCAATTGCTTTTTTTTGGGTCTAATAATCTTTGCGGTAGCTTACATCTTTTGTAGGGTGCATAAACCTTTCTTTATTAGAAAGCTTCCCCTCTTTAAGAAGTTCCTGGTTCTCCCGTGTGTTCCAGCCAATATCATTGGTTGGATGTACCCATTGGTCCCCAGACATAATGGCAGGGTCGGTGTCTTTGTTCCAGTTGTTTAATGGAGAATTCGGTGAATCATAGAAATGATCTCCTATTACAACTCCGGATTGGTTCACAAAGGGCTCCTTTTTACTCTTTTTATCCTTCATCCCAACTTCTCCTTCCATTTG
This sequence comes from uncultured Paenibacillaceae bacterium, assembly GCA_937874515.1. Lineage (GTDB taxonomy): Bacteria > Bacillota > Bacilli > Aneurinibacillales > Aneurinibacillaceae > CALNBV01. Next base: position 1,338 of record CALNBV010000032.1, read on the forward strand.
CCTGCCCTTATTTTTTACCCTGAAAAGATAATTATGTGACGATACCATCATCAAAAAAATGGGTATCCGCATATCATGGTAATTAGAATGAATTTTTTATGGCCGGAGGGATGTAAAAATGTGTGGAATAGCAGGATGGATTGACTGGGAAGAAAATGTATCGTTACAGGAACAAACAATGAAAAATATGGCGAACAGCTTAATTCCCCGTGGCCCAGATGCAGAAGGGCTTTGGCTCTCTTCCCATGCCGCTTTTGCCCATAGACGGCTTATTGTTGTGGATCCTGCAGGTGGAGTTCAACCCATGTTGCGTAAACGAGGAAATGAAACCTATGTCATGGTGTATAACGGTGAGTTATATAATACCAACGATTTGCGCAGTGAATTAGAGGCAAAAGGGCATCGTTTTGAAAGTACTTCCGATACAGAAGTCCTTCTTGTTTCTTACATTGAATGGGGAAAAGAGTGTGTTAATTATTTAAATGGAATTTTTGCCTTTGGGATTTGGCGGGAGGAAAAGAAGGATTTATTTATGGCCCGTGACCGCATGGGGGTAAAACCTCTTTTCTTTACAGCACAAGAAAGTCGAATCATCTTTGGTTCTGAAATAAAAGCATTATTAGCCCATCCTGATGTGATGCCGGTAATTAAAACGGAGGGATTAGCGGAGATTTTTGCCCTGGGTCCAGGAAGAACACCAGGAAAGGGCGTTTTTCACGGCATTGAAGAACTGTTGCCGGGCCATTGCCTTTATTTCTCCCAGAATGGATGGAAAACCTATCCTTATTGGTCCTTGAAAAGCAAACCCCATGAAGACGATTTAGATACCACCATTGCTACCATAAAGGAATTAGTGGTAGATAGCATTAAACGGCAATTAGTCGCCGACGTTCCCGTGGCAACTTTTCTTTCCGGCGGTTTAGATTCCAGTGCCATTACAGGGGTCGCAGCTAACACTTTTGCAGAAGAAGGAAAAGGGCCCCTTCATACCTTCTCCGTGGATTATGTAGATAACGATGTGCATTTTCGTCCTAATGAATTTCAACCCAACCCAGACGCCCCCTTTGTGAAAGTCATGTCTGATGCTTTTCAAACGATCCATCATGGCTATTTCTTCGATACGCCCCAGCTGTTTGACTCCTTAAGAATAGCCACCCAGGCCAGGGATTTGCCAGGCATGACCGATGTGGATAGTTCCCTTTATCTTTTTTGTAAAGAAATAAAAAAATTGGCCACAGTAACCCTATCCGGGGAATGTGCTGATGAAGTGTTTGGAGGATATCCCTGGTTCCATCGCAAAGAATCTCTAGAAGCCACAACATTCCCGTGGACGAGAAACGTAAAAGACCGGATTCAATTTTACTCTGGCGAGTTATTAGAGGCGATCAAACCTGAGGAATATGTGGGGCAACGATATAAAGAGGCCCTGGAAGAAGTAGACCGATTGCCAGGGGAAACTGAACAAGATGCACGAATCCGGGAAATTTTCTACCTGAATTTAACTCGATGGATGCCTGTTTTATTAGACCGAAAAGACCGAATGAGTATGGCTGTAGGGTTAGAAGTCCGCGTCCCTTTTTGTGACCACCGTATTGTAGAATACATGTGGAATGTTCCCTGGTCCATGAAAACCTACAGTGGAAGAGAGAAGGGCATTTTACGACATGCTTTACGGGGAATTCTGCCTGATGAAATTATCACCCGGAAAAAAAGTCCCTATCCTAAAACCCATAATCCTTCTTATTTAGCTTCTGTGCGAGAAGGAGTACTGGATATCTTATCTGATGCCAATTCACCTGTATTGCCCTTTTTCGACCAAAAAGCACTCCGTTCTTTTGCAGAACGAAAAGATCTTCGTGACCTGCATATGCCCTGGTTTGGCCAGTTGATGAATGTCCCTCAATTTTTTGCCTATGTGATTCAAGTGAACCAATGGTTGAAAGACTATCACATTCGTATTGTTTAATAAGGCTTGTCGAAAAAGGCCGCAGTTTTTCGTACAAATTGCGGTTTTTCTTCTTTTTTTATACTAATGTGAATTTTTTCATTTTCTTGTAGGATTTTCGAATTCATGAGTTGAATTGATAATGAATACGTATGTCTTTTCTACTAGTTTGTAAAAATTACAGAAAAGAGGGTGTTTTGAGTGGAGCCTCAGTACCAGGAGTGTACGAAACACCATCGTTTCAACGAATGTTCAAATCAAATAGACAAAATTGAAGAGGGCGGGGGAAAGATTTTGGCAGTAAAACGGGCCAAAAACAGGGAACTTGTCCTTATATACAGATCCTCTCAATTAATAGATGCCGATCCTGATATTTACGCCTACGTCTTTCCACAAGAACCCAACACAAAACCATTACAACTAGCTGTTTACGTATTCTATGAAGTTGAGAAAAAGGAATTCTTTATTGCAGATATCCATATCCATTTTAAAGATTACAACAAAGGATACGGATCACTTCTCATGGAGCAGTTATTGCAAATTGCGAAAAAAGAGAATATCAAAGTCATTACTGGCAATATCTCCAGCATTGATTGGAACCATTTTGAACGGATCCGCCACTTTTACCAGAAATATGGTTTTAGTGTGGAATTGGATTATAAAAAGAGATTAGGAAAGATTAAAAGGTTGTTCTCTTTCTAAGATACACAACCATAATCAAAGCCAGAAGAATAGCAACCACTGGCAAATAAACGGATTGGAACGTTACGAATAAAGGAACGGCCAAAAGAACAGAGACTACACCAAGTACCCACAGATTCACTCTTTTAATGGCTTCTATTCTTTGTCTTGCATCCACGGGGTAAAGGAAAAACCAGAACACATGGGCATGAATTTGCCGCAGTGCAATCAATTGAACCCCTACCAAATAAAGAAAGATGCCATACGCTGTTCCTTTACCCAAATCCCCAGGAATGAAAATGATGACTGCCAACCCCAGGATGGCCATCCGCAAAATAATCCCAGACAGATCAGAACGAATAAAGGATTTTAAAATAAGGTACGTATAGGTGTTTTCTTGTGAGAAGGATAACCTGTTGGTGATTCCAGATAACCAGGACCTGCGATGGACAGATACACTGACCCCGGGCACATCGATAAATCCATTCATAAAACGATAAAAACGGGACATAGCCTTTTTTTCTTCCTGTATCAAATCATCCCAACGCAATAGGCGTTTGCCGAAGATGGACCGATAGTATCCCAAACTAACGAAAAGAAGGGCCACGATGGCACCGGCCAAAACGAAATTCATCCCCCAGGAGAAATAAAAATAAAGAATGGGGACAAGAACCAGCATCCTGATTACTTTATGAAACACTTTCATTCCACGATGATCTATTTTCAGTTCCTGCCATACTGCCAGGATGTTTGCGACTTTTAAGACAATGAGGGTGAAGATTACCTGTAAAAAAGGCAATGTATCTTCCCCCATACAATGGCGATACAATGGCCAGGCAAGCAAAAGAAGAAGAAAAAGAATTATGGATTGAACAATTGCGCTATACCCAATAGCCCCCTTAAAGTAAGGACCCATGTCCTTTTCCGCTGGCAAAACGAAAACTCGATCCCCCTCTTTTATGAAGGTGCGGATTTTACCACTGGCTATAAGAAATGCAAACAAAATTGCCATTCCCCATTCCACGGGAAGGTCTGGAGGAATGCTTTGCAAAAGCTGGTTGTAATAAATAGCGCCACCGATAAAGGCAAAAATCAGAAAGGCAATAGACCCACTATTGGCAATGTAACGGGAGTAACCCGCTGCTTCTTTAGCAAATGAGGCAAGTCTTCTCTTCCAAAGGATTCTTACATCCACTATTTGTTCGCCTCCCCGGTGAGATGATAAAAAACATCATCTAACAATGCGCCAGGCATACCGGCCTGATTGCGAATCTCATCCAGGGATCCTGTTGCGATAATACGACCACGATGGAGAATAATAAACCGATTACAATATCTCTCCAAGGTAGATAAAATGTGAGAACTGATTAAAATGCCTGCACCTTCATTTTTCCTTTCCACCATTAAATCTAGTAAAGAACGGATTCCCACAGGATCTAAACCAACAAAAGGCTCATCCACGATATATAACGCAGGTTCTACGAGGAAGGCATTAATAATCATTAATTTTTGCCTCATCCCTTTTGAAAGATGGGCCGGAAACATTTTCTTTCTTTCCTCCATATTGAATTGGACAAGCAATCGCTCAACTCGGTCTTCATAGACTTCTTTGGATATGCCATAGGCCATGGCTGTTAATTCTAAATGTTCCTGAAGAGTTAAATCTTCGTAAAAAAGGGGGGTCTCTGGTACATAAGAAAAGGCGGACCGATAATGGCCGGGGGACTCCTGCAATGTTTTATTATGTATGGTGATGGTTCCCTGGGTTGGTTCTAATAACCCAAGAATATGCTTGATTGTTGTACTCTTTCCTGCCCCATTAAGCCCAATAAGCCCAACCATTTCACCCGGTGCGACAGAAAAGTGTAAGTCATGTAAAACGGGGTGTTTTTTAAAATAACCGCCACTAAGTTGATGAACCTGCAATATTGATTCCATGTGATCTCCTTGTAAAATAATGGATTGTAATTTGCATTTGCTTCCATTATATCAAAAGGACAGGACCGGGGCGAAGGACGACTGTTTTTTCTATCCTGTATGCACGTAGTCTTGTTTGCCTTTCCAGAAACGTTTTACCCCAATCTGTAACTTTTTCTCGGACACCGATTTTTTCATTTGTTGTTCCTCCCTCACTTTTTTATTTACATATACTTTCTGTTGCACCTTTTCTCTGAACTGGCTACTTCGTTTCCATGCCTTAAGATTGATCACTTTCTGTGCTCTTTCCTGCGCCAGTTGCAACTGCCTTTCATGATTTAACTTCCTGTCCTGTTGATAAGACTTCAAGGTACTGACTACTCCATTGATAAAATATTTGAATTTTCTGAAATTGTTTCCCATTGGTAATTTCCTCCTCCGATTTGGTTGTAACCAAAGTATAGAATAAACAATCCCAAATGTGTAGCTAAATCGTCTGACAATTCTCACTACGGAAATGGTGCTTACTTTGTAGAATCCGTGGCAAAAAGTAGAGATTTTGTATTCAAGGGTGTAAAGGTGTCATGAGATTGGCCCAAACGTGGCATGATATCAATAGAAAATGGGAGAAAAATGAGGAATGTTTTTATGCATACCCTAAAAAATAATCGAGTTTTTCTATTTGTCAAAGATATGATCGTCCATTTTATCCATGATGATGTGACTAGTCTGTCTGCACAACTGGCCTATTATATGCTTCTGTCCATTTTTCCCTTCTTTATTTTTCTTGTAACCCTGCTTGGTTTTTTGCCCATATCCACGGAAGGGGTACTGGATGTCCTTGAAGTATTGATGCCTGGAAGTGTAACAGACTTGCTTATTTCAACTCTGGAACAATTATTAAATACAAAAAGAAGCGGCCTTCTTGTTATTTCTCTGATTGGTACGCTTTGGGCGGCTTCCAGTGCATTAAATGCCGTAATATATGCCCTAAATAAAGCTTATGATGTGCCCCAGGAACGATCCTGGTTATTTAGTCGCTTCCTGTCTATTGTTTTTACCGTAGGAATGGTACTGGCCATTTTAATCACCTTGATTTTCCCTGTGTTCGGAACCTTACTGGAGAAAATTTTCATTCAGTTGTTTGGGGTTTCAGATACTTTTCTTTTCATCTGGTCCATTTTGCGCTGGGCAATCAGTTTTATCTATTTAGTTTTTCTATTTACACTGCTGTATTATTTTGCACCTAACCGAAAGGTGGCCTTAAAACACATCCTTGTGGGGGCAAATGTTGCTGCCATTGGCTGGATCGTTGTATCTTTTGGTTTCTCTTATTACATTACAAACTTTAAAAATTATTCCTTAACTTACGGCAGCCTGGGCGGTGTCATTATCCTAATGGTGTGGTTCTATCTGTCCGGAATGATTGTCATTGTAGGGGGCCAATTAAATGCCCAGCTAGAACGAACAAAGACGCCTTGAATGAAAGGCGTCTTTGGGATTATTCTTTACCTAATTTTTTGTAAGCGGCTAATGCAAGAAGAAGCCAGCCAATGAGGAAGGATACTCCTCCAATAGGAGTAATGGCACCAATAATACTAATCCCTGTTAAGCTTAGGACGTATAAACTACCGGAGAAGATAACAATCCCTATAAAAAGGAGCCAACCTGACCAGTTGATTTGTTTGCCAGGGATTTTTAGTGCAATAATTCCCACTAACAAAATCCCTAAACTGTGAAACATGTGATAATCCACACCTGTTTGATAAATCGTATAATAATGCCCACTAATGAGATCCCGTACAATATGGGCACCAAAGGCGCCAAGGGCTACGGCAATCAACATGTTAATGCTGCCAAGAATCACAAATACTCTCGCCATTTCTTTCTCCTCTCTACTTCTAACAAATTTTTATATGTCTACCCTTTAAGTATACGGTTAACTGGAAAAAGGGAAAAGGAGGAAATGTGCTTATCTAACCTGAATCTCTTCTTCAGCCAATTTCCTCCTAATCAGTTCGGCGAAGACCAGGGCATGGGCCCCATCCCCATGTATACATAGAGTATCTGCTTGCATAGAGACTTCTTCCCCTGTTAATGCAATGACTTTTCCCTCCTTTATCATAGAAACCACCTGAGCAATGGCCTGGTTTTCATCATTGATTAAAGCCTGTGGATGAGACCGGGGCGTAAGGGAGCCATCCCTTTGATAGGTTCTGTCTGCGAACACTTCATGGGCAATGGACAAGCCAATTTTCTCCCCTTCATGGACCAAATGACTGCCTGCTAATCCATAAAGAGTCCAGTTTGGATTGACTTTATATACGGCTTCAGCAATGGCCTGTGCCAGTTTTTTGTCTTTGGCTGCCATATTATATAAGGCTCCGTGGGGTTTTACATGATTCATTTCCCCCCCTAAGGCTGTCACAAAGGCCTGTAAGGCACCCATTTGATACACTACAATTTGATACACCTCTCTGGGGGAGATGTCCATATTGCGTCGGCCGAATCCCTGCAAGTCAAGGAGTCCAGGATGGGCGCCGATTTTCACCTGATGTTCTAAAGCCATGATTAAGGTTTGTTCCATAACTGCCGGGTCTCCTGCATGAAACCCACAGGCGATGTTGGCTGATGTGATATATGGCAAGATGGCCTGGTCATTTCCCACAATAAAAGGACCATAACTCTCTCCCATATCGCAATTTAAGTCAATTGAGTACACGACGGTTTCCTCCATTCCCTTTCCAGGTACATGCCTAGAATGCGTAAACTTCTTTCTTGATGAATATAAAGGTCCTGGGCTTCTTCCAGGGTGATTTCTTCGAATGTAACATAGTCTCCAGGTTTGCACTGAGCCATTTTCGGAAGATCCACTGTTGCCACTACTCCAATGCGTGGATATCCTCCTACAGTCTGGCAATCTGCCATTAAAACAATGGGTTGGCCATCCGGTGGAACCTGAATGGTGCCTGTCACCACCCCGGAGGATATGACATCTTCCTGAAGATGGCGCAGGAGAGGGGAACCATCCCTGGCCTGGAGACGATATCCCATTCGGTCAGAACGGGGGGTCACCTGAAAGACGTCGGTAAAAAAGTCTTGCTGGCTTTGTATGGTAAAGGAAGAAAACTCTGCTCCATGGATAACCCGGATTTTGGGGCTTTCCTGCCAGTGGGGAATCCACTCTTTCCCTAAGCGAAAAGAACATCGGGGCATTTGTTCCACATTCACCACAGGCAACCAGTCCCCTTTACCTAAAGCTCTCCCCTGAAATCCACCCATTTTTCCTCGCAAATCTGTACCTGTTCCTTTTAAAACAGAGGGGACAGAGAAACCTCCATTCACCGCTAGATACCCACGAAATCCAGAAACACAGGGGCCAAATCGTAAGCTTTGGCCTTTAAGAATCTGAACAGGACGCCATAGAGGAATCTCTTCCCCATCAATCGTTGGGGACAAATCCCCACCACAAATGGAAATCCAATAATCCCTTTGTGCCACTAATTCTGGACCAATTAGGGTAATTTCTAATGCAGGGGCGGATTGGGGATTTCCTAATAACAAATTAGCAACCCGTAAGGAATAAGGGTCCATTGCACCACCAGAGGCTACTCCGAATTTCCCAACGTTCATTCTTCCTGTATCCTGAATGGTCGTTAACAAACCCGGCCGAACAACTAAAAATCCCACTTCAATTTTTCCTCCCTCTGGATTTTCACAAATTCCTCCTGAGTGATGGGGACAAAGGTAACCTGGTCTCCCCTTTGCAATAAGGTAGGAGGCATGTGTTCCGGTTGAAAAAGAGTGAATGGCGTTTGTCCAATAATATTCCAACCCCCGGGGGTTTCCAAAGGATAAATTCCTGTTTGTTCTCCCCCGATTCCCACGGAACCTGAGGGAACTTTTAAACGGGGAGTTGATTTACGGGGGGTGGAAATTTTTTTAGGCATGCCCCCGATATAGGGGAACCCTGGAGAAAAGCCAAGCATATATACTTGATAATACGCACTGCTATGAATATGAATGACTTCTTCCTCAGAAATTCCATGGTATGCAGCTACACATGAGAGGTCTGGCCCCCATTCCCCGCCATAGCATACTGGAATGGTAATGTGCCTGGCCTTGCTTTGTGAATCTATTGTTAATTGCTCTATTTTCTTGAGCAAAATTTTTTTAATCTCTTGAAAAGGAGAGGGATATTGCAAATAAGCATAGGGATCATACAATACCGACACCGATGTATAGGAAGGGATGCATTCAATAAACCCAGGAAAGGGTTGGGATTCTATGAAATCCGTAAAGGCTGTTATGTAGGGATATAGGGAGTTATTCATTTGGGTGGCAAACTCTACGACAACAGCACAATCTCCCAAAGGATAAATATTGATTTGATCCTTACCTGCCATATCATCCGCTCCTTTCTCCCATTTTAATTTAAGTATAGAAAGAAAACGGACTAGTGCCAAGCCTTAAAGTCCTGTAAGGTATTCTTCTTTACACGCTTATGGATTTTATGATACATTATCAGTAATTAAATAAGGTTATCAAGAGTGAACGAGAGAACTGGCTCTATGACTTCACAGCAACCTGTCTAAAGGATAAGGTGCTTCTACCAGCAAAGCAATTGCTTTGGATGATGACAACGGACTAGAAGGCTCTTTGTTGCATTCCTTTGCAATAAGGGGCCTTTTTGAATTCTTGCATAACCTTATTCATTTTTTAAAAAAAAGGGGATATGTGTTGATGAACATTAACGGAATGGCAAGAGGTTATATGTCTAAACGGAAAAGTGGGGAGGAGTTCTTTCTGCATGTTGCAAATTGCATTGAACAACAGCTGCAGGAATGGAGTGAAGATTATGGAGATGTAATCGTCATGAAGCTTGCGGATTTTCAATTAATGATACGAAATAAAGAGAATGTTTACTGTGTTACACTTTCTACGGAGGAAATTGAATCCTTGCAAAAAAGTAGCCCCTTTGCACTTGATAAGATCCTGTGGGGGGACTTAGAAAAACAGGGGTTGCCTATCATACGGGGAGTAGGAAATTATATTGATGCGGTGTTGTGATTTTATATAAACAAAAAATCCCTGTCTTATCAAGGCAGGGATTTTTCTGCACACACTTATTGGTCTAAATGTGGCCTTTAGGTGCTTTTGATTTAACCTTGTCAATTTCCCAATTTGGATGATGGGATTGCACCCATTTTTCTGATACTTTTCCACTCTTTAATACGCGCCAGGTTCCTTTATTCGCCCATAAAGACAAATAGATATGACCAACTATGGATATAATCGATAAGGCTGCCGCGCAACCATGGATCAAAAGGAGCATGCCACTGGGTTCCGTTTCATTTACTGTATTTCCCATTAGGAATTTACCAGTACCTGTGAGGATTAAAGTGAACAAAATAGTCATCCAAAAAAATACCTTTTGCCCTGCATTATATTTACCAGCAGGCAAAGAGGCCGACTCCTTGGATAAATAACCTCCTAGATGTCGAAGCCACAACTTGTCATAAGGTTTAAAGGTATAGGACTTAAACCACACTAATGTGGCGATGGATACTATAAAAAATATAATGCCAATTATACTGTGTATCAAACCAGATGGTTTATTCGCTTCAATAAACATAAAAACTAGACCACTAATGGTTAAAATTATGAAGGTGAATGCTCTAATAAAATGCAGAATTCTTTCAAAACGTGTAAATCGTTCAATCACATTGTTAGAATCGTCGAGGGGTACACCTTTACTCCCTTTCCTCTTGTAATGAATCCCTAGAACGAGAACGGAAACTAGTATTAATACCATCATGATGATTCCGCCATAATTTTCATAAATACTCACTTTAATATCTCACCCTTCCAAACTTTTGATCAATAGCACCGTTGAGTTTCATTAAAAGCATTTTTAATTGGTCAGCCTCTTCCTGGGAAAACTCCACAAAGATTTCCTTTAAAAGGAAGTGAGCAATGGGTGTAAGTTGTTCCAAAAGATGTGATCCTTCACTGGTCAAAAATATCAAAAAGACTCTTCGATCATCTGCAGAAGCCTCTCTTTGTATATAATTTTTTTTATATAAATTATCTAATGCACGTGTAATGGTTGTCTGCTTTTTACCGGACTTAATAGCCAGTTCCTTCTGAGATATTCCGTCCTTTTCCTTTAAGATATTTAATAGGATCCATTGCTCAGGTGTAATATTGAATTCCTTAAATTCATATGAAAGATAATTTATTAAATTTTGATGAGTCCGTCCTAAATAAAAGCCCATTGTCTTATTGTCATCCAACGAGGTTTTCCTCCTTTCCCCTGTACTTCAAAATAATGTTTTACATGCAATAGTTGTATATACAACTATTATTGTATAAGTTGCATTTATTTGAAGTCAATATAAAAGACCATTCCTTTTTTTCTTAGGAATGGTCTTTGACATGCACAATCTATTCGTAATAAACATAACCTAGAGGGATGAATGCCCCCTAAAAGTACCTCTTCATTGGTTTAAATTGACACTTACTTTCCCCCAGGATTGTCCGTTCCAGAAAAGTTCCAGGGAATCCCCATTGAGAACTTTGCCAACCCCGGCAGGTGTACCTGTATAAATAAGATCGCCAGCACCTAATCCATAGTGCAATCCAATAAAATCTACAATGGCCTGAAGGTCAAAAATCATATCCTGAATGTTGCCTCGCTGTACTTCTTTCTCGTTTTTCTCCAGGGTGAACTCCCTCTTTTTCACTTCTTCCAATCCAGGGAATGCATGAAATTCCGTAATGGGGGCAGAATTTAAGAAACCTTTGGCCGGAAGCCAGGGATGCCCATTTTTCTTTATTTGGTTTTGTACATCTCGCAGGGTAAAGTCAATACCAAGGGCCATTTTGTCTACTAGCTGATCCACAGCCCTTCCTTTTTCATAGGATTTTCCTATGTGAAGCACTAACTCACCTTCATAGTGAAGATCTCCCATATCACCAGGTACATTAATTATCTGGCCTTCCATAGGAACAAGGGAATGAGTTGGTTTGGTAAAAATCATTGGTTTTTCTGGCACCCCATTGCCCAATTCGGCAGCATGGAGACCATAATTTCGACCTACGCAGTACACATTTCCAATAGAATTAAACATTTGTTTAATTTCTCCTTATGATGGTTTCTAATTTTTCTTTAAAAAATATACCACAACCCCGATAAAGAAAAAATAAAGGGTATGGTAAAATATAGATAGGAGGGGATGCCTATGTTCAAAAAATTATTTCAACGAAGCAATCCAGAACCAGAAAAAAAAGAATACCCGCTTATTCCAGTCACCCTGCAGCAGGTAAAGCAAGCGATTTTTAAGTTTAGTAAAACCCTACCTAAAGGGGTTCATGTCCGCATTCTCATTAAAAAGGACCATAGTATTGACTTTGAACAATTAGCCTCTCTTTTACACGGAATACCCAATCGGCCCTTCTACATGTCTAGAGAAACCTATGAAGTTTTCGAAGAAGCTGACAAACACATTCCAGCATATATGGATGAAGTACAAGAAGCGGTGGATTTATATATTAAGAATGAAAAGGAATTACCCATTATACCCCATGACCCCTATTACAAAATCAGTTATTATCTCCTTGAAAAAAAGGGATGCCTGGCAACCAGACCCCCCGTGGATTTTTATCTATCAGAACAAGAAAATATGGTATCTCATATTAAGCAATAAAGAGCCCTCATTGAGGGCTCTCAGTTATTTTCCCTTTTTTCTTAGACCGTGCGCCAAGGAATGCAAATAAGCCAACTGCAGCAAGCCCGGCAAAAGAAGCACATCCCAGACTGCAAGCCCCACATACCCCGGTGCAGGCAGCGCCTGTACTGGTTAAGGAGGAAGTCAAGGTAATCCCCGTAGCACTTGCACCAGTCACAAGACCTGTTACCGTTTTCTTTTTCATGGGACTATGCTCCCTTCTCAACAGGTTTTGGCTCTTGTACAGGTTTAACTTCTTCTTGTTGCCAACCGCCTTTACCAAAACCATAAGTAATGGATTTTGTAGGACATACTGCCACACATTGCTGGCAGGTAATGCAGTTATGATTGCTATGTTGAATTTTCTTGTCTTCACCTTGGGTTAAAGCACGCATTGGACAGTCTTTCACGCAGGCATTGCAAGATACGCATTTTTTGCGGTCATACTTAATTTTCATAGTAAAAGGAAGTTTCGCTCCAACAGCATGAACGATGTTTTGTGCAGCTCCAACAGGGCACATGAAGTTGCAATAGCCCCGTCCGCCTTTAGTAAAGAGGCCAAAAACCACAAGCCAGAGAAAAGCAGTAATGATTGCTGTTGATCCAAGTACGCCGAAATCTCCCCAGATTCCACCGTTTGTAAACTTTTCAAAGAAGGAATACCCACAATAAGAGCAAGATAAGGATAGGCCAATTATTGGTCCGATAATAAAAGCAGCAAAGAATCCATAACGAAGTGGTACAGGGTTTACATATTTAGACCAATCTACTTTCCATTTATCAGGCAACAAGCGGCTTAAATATTCGGTAAAAGCCCCGGCTGCACAAAGTTTTCCGCAGAAGAAAGGCCCAAGGAGAAAGGCACTTACTAACAATAGTATTAAACTAATGCCTGTTACTGAAAGAATGACAATCCCTTTCCCTGTGAGCATATCTACTAAAGGCATGCGGAAACAGGTTGCATGGATATCCCCGGAACGTTTTTCATCTAATAGAAAAGCTAATCCTCTATTAAATAAGGCAAAGGGTGCGAAAAAGAGGGCAAAACCTACTACGTACCAAATAAACCTTTTTAGTAAGGACATCCGTGATTTCTTTTGTATTTTACTAACTTTCTTGCCTTTCCACATGGTTACACATCCCCTTAATGGCAGCTTTCTTTATTGTCATTTTGATTATTGGTAGCGCCTGTATTCGTTTCATATTTAGAATTGATAATTTTCACTGGAATTGTGCCAATCAACTTATTGGTTTTCCAATCCATCAATTGAATTTCACCAATGAATACCACTGCCTGTTTCCGAACATCAGCAGGCAATTCAACACCAAAATCGATACTAATGGAGTCTCCTGGTTTTATTGGTTTTAAAATACGGCCTGTTTTCTCATCATAAGGCCCACGATATCTAACTTCGACTTTTCCAGGAAAGTTAGAGAACTTGAATTGAATAAAGGCTGGTTTTTTTCCTTCATACACCAGGTTTCCTTTTCCGTGGCCAGAAGAGATGGTTATCATTCCTGGTTGAATAAGCTTTTTCGGTAATCCTTGTTCGTTTATATCTAAAACAACTTCTTTGGTTGAGTTTCCTGGAACAGTGACTTTAAATTTAGCGCTTTCTTCTGCAGTAGCGTTGCGATACATCCCCCCGCTTAATGCAATCCCAAACATCAGTATAAAAAGTACAACCATGGTCCATTTTGAAGTGCCAAGACGCTTCTTCATTTTCGGCCTCCTAGTATAAAAAGAATGAATCATTTCAATGGATTTATTGTAATCAATAGGATGGAGATTACTGTGTTGCCTTTAAGAAGAGACAATGAGAAGTTTGTGAAATGTTTAACATAATATTGGATTTAGCAATCTAAAAATGTGAGGATTTAGGAAACAAAAAGTTATATTTTAAAGAAAAACAAGGGGATTTACATCATATGGATGTAAATCCCCTTGTTTTAACCTAACAGTTCTTCCTAACTGTTCTTATAGAAATTTCTCGCTAATCGTCTGAGGTGGCTCTGGTTTACCAAAGAAAAAGCCTTGCATGCGATCACATTTTTGCTGTTTTAAGTATTCCAGTTGTTCTCCATTCTCTACGCCCTCTGCCGTGACTTTCAAATTAAATTGATGGGCTAAGGAAATGACTGTGTTGGCTAATGTCCCATCCCCATTAGCAATATCCTTTATGAAGGATCGGTCAATTTTTAGTGAGTTAATGGGATAATGCTTCAAATACCGCAAGGAAGAATACCCCATGCCAAAGTCATCAATGGCAATTTTAATTCCCTGGCTGTCTAATTGATGTAATGTATAAAAAATAAAATCGCTATTGTTCATGCTTATACTTTCCGTAATTTCTAACTCTAAATACTCTGAAGGCAATCTCGTTTGCTGTAAAACCTTATTTATATATTCTACAAGTCCTGTATGGTGGAAATGGGATGCTGATAAGTTTACACTAATGGGTACAATGGTGCACCCCTCATCCAACCATTTACGATTTTGTGTGCACGCTTGTTGTATGACCCATTCAGTGATCGGAATGATTAAACCTAACTCTTCAGCAACAGGAATAAAGGATGCAGGCAATAGTAACCCTTTTTTGGGATGTTGCCAGCGAATGAGCGCTTCTAATGCAACAAGTTGGCCAGTATGGGCATCCACAAGGGGTTGGTAAAATAGAGCGAATTCATCCCGGTCCAGTGCCCTGCGCAATTCGCTTTCCAAATTCATATTGCTAGGAAGTTCGTGAATCATCTCTTCCTCATATAATTTGTAATGGTCCCTGTCCCGTTTTGCCCAATGTAGGGCAATACTTGCTTTTTGCAATAAAAGTTCATAATTTTCCCCGTCAGAAGGATAAAAAGAGATTCCTAATGAACTGCTGATATAAACCTCCTGGTTCCCCAATAAAAAGGGATGGTTGAAACATTGAATCAGTTTCTCCCCAATTTCAACTGCCTGAATCTCTTTCGTAATCTCTTTTACCAAAATGGTGAATTCATCCCCATTGAACCTGGCTAATAAAGTAAAAGAGGGCAGGCATGTACCCATTCTTTCCACGATTTTAACCATTAATCGATCACCCATATCAGGACCCATTGTATCATTTATCCGTTTAAATCGATTAATATCAAGAATCATGATCGCCACTAATTCCTGATTTTGTTCAGCCTTAACTAAGGCCCTCATAAGTTCTTCTTTAAAAACGGATTGAATAGGGAGCCCTGTTAAAGGATCAACTGCCTTTGGCTTTTTCAATTTAAAACGACGGGCGGGTACTTGTCTCATTCAAACACCCCAATTAGTTTTCCTTATATTTACAAACGTATTAAACCATGAATTGGTTGCAATTATTTGTTTATTATTTTATTTATAACATATTTCGACATAGTTTTTAATTCTCCTATGGTTTTGACTTGAAATTATAGTGAAAAAAAGGGGTGCATATTAGCACCCCTCAAACTTACGATTTTCTCTTTCTAAACACCCGTGTTACTAGGAGATAAACGATTAACGAACCAGGGACATTTAATAAACCGAACAATCCCCATAGCCAGGGGTATTTTTCTCCATTTTTTTGGGCGTCATTAAATATAAAAATGCCCTGCAACAATAACAGCAGAAGAACAACACTGACCAGGATTGGATGGGCAAGGATTTCATTCATGTGATCCCACTTCCTTTCTATTCCCATTTTTCACAAAGGGAAGGATGACCAGAGTGACAGGAATAAGTAAAAGCCACTGCCAGAGAAGGATGGTTTTCATTCCTAACACCACCATCCACAAAGGCAAGGAAAGAATAATAATGAGAGATGATAGGATAAAATTCCTCATTTCTTTCCGTCGTTTCTTTTCTTCCTTTCTTAAGAGTCCTTCATGAATAATTTCATCTAAGGAAAGGTTCATGGAATCTTCGTCAGCAATTTTCATTTTTTCTAAGGATTGGGACATGTCTGCCATAAATAAATCTATATCCTCATCCATGGGGAACGCCATTTTTTCCCCATAATAGCGGTCAATGGCTTGCCTTTCCTGCTCTTCTCTTTGTGTCATTGCTTCCCCTCCTTTCCACTTCCTCCATGATTTTCTTGACGCAATAATGAAGACGAGAGCGAACTGTTCCTATGGGACAAGAAAGCATTCCTGCAATTTCCTCATACTTATACCCGTAATAATGTTTCAAAATAAACACTGACCTTTTTTCTAGCGGCAGGATTTGCAGGATTTCCATCGCTTCCTGTATCTCCAACTTTCGCATTACTTCTTCTTCTGGCTCTTTCCCATGGTCAGGTATCCTTTCTTCCAACTCCTCTGTAGGAAAGCTGTTTTGCTGTTTCCGCCATTCATCTTTCATACGGTTGGTGGCAATTTGAATTAACCAGGTAGAAAATTTAGCTTCATGCCGATAACGGTCCAGGTTTTCTATCGCTTTCAACAAGGTATCCTGTACAATGTCCTGTGCCAGGTCCCTTTTTCCTGCCATTTTCATTACATAACCGGAAAGGATTGGGTACTGTGCAGAAAGTAATTGTTGCAGCGCTTTTCGATCGCCTTGTTTCGCCTGCTGAATCCAATCTCTCTCATCCATGGCATCCCTTCCTTTCTGGTATGAATGAAACGGATTTACTCTAAAAAAAGTTCATATGTATTTTATAATGTCTTGAAAATGCTTGATGTGTGCTTTTGTCGGCACCTGGTGCACCTTTAAATCAGATTCCCTCCCATTGTAAAGCAAAAAGGGGATACCGCTATGGTGTGCTGCCTTGCCATCAATCCATGAATCCCCAATCATCAACCAGTTATTTTGAGAAATGATGGGGTGGTGCTCTCTTATGATTCGTTGAATGCCAGAAGGGGAGGGTTTTAACGCAGGCACCTGTTCTCGACCATATACTTTTCTAAAATAGGAGTGGATTCCTGTTTCTTGTAAGGCAGTTATTGCTGCCTGGTAGGCGTTGTTTGTCAGTACAAAGAGGGAACAATCCTGGCTTTTTAATTGAGCTAAGGTATCCTTTACCCCATCTTCTAAAGTAGCCCCCTGCATTCCATCTTCCTCAAACTTCCCGATTAATTGCCATATATTATTTTCTTGTTCCAAGGAAAGATGCCCACAAGCTTTCGCCTGGTTAATCAGTTGTGAGGTTGTATATATACTACTATCCTGAGTAGAATCTAGAACCCCCTGATCCATCAACCACTGGGCTACCGTTTTTTTCATGCCAGAAAAATCAATATGGGAGTGAAGCAGGGTGTTATCTAAATCAAAAATGATTCCCTTCTGTCTTTCATTCAAGTAAATCCTCTCCTTCCTGAAACTTTTTCTCCCTAATTTCGTTAAATATTACTATTAATGAATGTGGGGGGAAAGATTTTCTATGGGACTAAATAGAGAAGCCCTGGTATGTACCCATCTAGAGGGAAGTTACAACGGGAAGAAATCTATTATTCACGATCTATCTTTTTCCGTTAAAAAAGGGGAGGTTGTAGGCCTTATCGGAAGCAATGGGACTGGCAAAAGCACTACCATTAAAGGAATCATTGATCTCCTTCCCTTTAAAAAAGGGGAAGTGGTGATTAATGGCTATTCCATGGAAAGGGATACCCGTGAAGCTAAAAAATCATTAGGGTATGTTCCCGAGCTGCCGCAAATTTATGATGAATTAACCCTGCAGGAACACCTGCGCATGATTGCTGCCATGTATGAATTAACTGATGAAGTTTATGAGAAAAAAAGTAAGGAACTTCTGACTCTTTTTTCTTTAAACGAGCGTTTAACTGATTTCCCTGCAGACTTTTCAAAAGGGATGCAACAAAAAACCATGATTCTCTGTGCCTTCATGCACCAACCAGACCTTTATATCATAGACGAACCATTTATTGGATTAGACCCTTTTGCCATTAAAAACTTAACCACACTATTACTCCATGAAAAAGAACGGGGAGCGGGGATTCTAATGAGTACACACGTTCTCGATTCTGCCGAAAAAATTTGTGACCGCTTTATTATTATGAAGGATGGGGGCATTCTTGCCCAGGGCACCTTAGCTGAATTATATGCCAGTCAGGGGGAGTTTCCCTCCCTTTTAGATTTATATATCCATCTCGCTTCACAGGAGCACGACCATGAATGAATTTAGCCTCTGGAAGAAACGTTTCGCTCATTATACAAAACTGCGAATCATTGATTTAAAGACAGTGGTTGATGATTGGATGGTTTGGGCATATATCCTTATTCCTTCACTAGTGATTGGGTTATTCCTTTACCGGGATACGTTGCTAAACCCACCGAACTGGTTTTCAGCAGTCCCGCCAACAGTTCTTCTTTCACTCTTTATTCTCCGGGGATGGCTTTCTTCCTACAGGGTATATCTAAGTCCTGCAGATCCTTTGTTTTTGCAAGCCGGACCTTGGAATGAACGAAGGTTTGTCTTTTATTCCTTAGGTTGGCAGGGAATCAAAGAAGGGATTTATTCTCTTATTCTTGTCTTTCTCCTGTATCCTTATTTAGAAAGCCAGTTAGGATATGGGGTACTGGAGACATTGTTCCTTGCTCTTCTCACATGGATGGTGCAAATGTGCCTGTT
>CALNBV010000033.1 GCA_937874515.1 uncultured Paenibacillaceae bacterium
AGGCGCTTGCACCGTCTACCGATTTTGCAGACAATCCGGCAATCACTGCAACCCAGGTCAAGGCCAGTGTAAACAGCACCAGTATACCAGCAATGATAAGCCATGACAGTACCCCTGCCGATGAGCGAAAACCAATAAGTAACGCTACAAGAATGATGATGACAACGGAAATAGCGTTAGATATCAACGAGGTCAGCACGTGCCCCCACAGCACAGTGGAACGCGCAATTGGCATGGAGTGGAACCGCTCGAAAATGCCACGTTGTATATCGATAAACAAATGGTACGCCGTATAGGATATACCCGTTGCGATCGTAATCAGCAGTATGCCAGGTAATAGGTAATTCACATAATTATCCGTACCGGTTTGAATTGCACCGCCAAACACGTAGGCAAACAGCAGCATAAATCCAATCGGCATGATGGTGACCGTGATAATGGTGTCCATGCTGCGGGAAATATGGCGCATGGAACGCCCGAGCATAACCCATATATCACTGAAAAAATGTTTCTTCTTTATCGCTTCCATTTACTTTCCCTCCTTATTTTCAATAAGGGTAAGAAATATTTCCTCCAATGTGGGCTGCTTTTCCACATACTCTACCTTTGCAGGCGGGATCAGCCTTTTTAATTCCGAGAGGGTGCCGCCTGCGATAATCTTGCCCTCATGTAGAATCGCAATTTGATCGGCAAGTTGTTCAGCCTCCTCCAAATACTGCGTCGTCAGAAATACTGTCGTGCCTCCATCGGAAAGCTCGTTGACAATCTTCCAAACCTCGATGCGCGCCTCGGGGTCAAGACCAGTAGTGGGCTCATCAAGGAAAAGAAGTTGGGGTTTTCCTATAAGGCTCATAGCGATGTCGAGCCTGCGGCGCATACCGCCCGAATAGGTAGACGCCCTTCGGTCAGCGGCATTAGTCAGACCGAAGCGCTTTAACAAATCATCAACTACCTGGCGCGGATTGTTAATGTGCCGCAGTTTGGCGATCATAATCATATTTTCCCGCCCGGTTAAAATCTCGTCCACGGCGGCAAATTGTCCGGTCAAGCTGATTGATTGCCGCACATTGTCGGGCTTGGACATAACGTCGAATCCGTTTACGGTAGCGGCCCCGTCGTCTTGCTTCAGCAGGGTGGTGAGGATTTTAACGATGGTTGTCTTGCCTGAGCCGTTGGAGCCCAGCAGGGCGAAAATACTGCCTCTTTTTACTTGAAAGTTTACCCCAGTCAACACAGGCATGTTTTTATAGGATTTTTTCAAACCTTGTACCGAGATAGCAAATTCATTTTGTGACATAACCATTTCCCCCTTTAAGGTGTAAACAATGTGATACCGGTCAAGTCCGCCTTTCCGCTTTTCAAGAATGCGTAGGTTATTCTATCCGCTTTACAGTCTATAAACTGGATCCGCTTCAAGCTTTTCGCCTTGAAGAACGTGTTCGTAAGGGTTACATTCTGGAATGTCACCTTGGAAAATTCACAGTTGTCAAAGGAGCAATCCTTGAATGCGCCATCAAAAGTGATATCGGCGAACTGGGTGGAATAAAAGGCGGTGCGGTTCCAAACCACGCTGGACACTTTATTTTTTAGAAAGGCACTAGTTTTGATGACAACCTCCGTAAAATCGGCGCCGGAAAAGTCGCAGTTTTTGATTTGGCTAGTTGAAAACTCAGTTTCTCTTAGGGAACAGTTCAGAAATAAAGTGTTTATTATATTGGAACTCTGAATATTGCTGTTGCTGATGTCGGAATTGGAAAAGTCACAACGGTCTACATTGTTACTTTTTAGCATAAGCCCCGACATCTCTGAACCAATAAAAAGGCATTTCTGGATGTTGGAAGAACCAAACTTTTCATGGAGATTTTTCAATCCGGAAAAGTCTGCATCCACCCAGTTCCCACAGGACATATCCCAACTAAGCTTTTTCTCTGCATTTTCGGATGGCGATTCAACTGATTGCTCAGTTGAAGAATCAGAAAAAGATTTTTCGGGAATTTCCGATAGGAAGTTATCAGAGAAATAGTTAAGGTCAACACCCAGAATTTCTGCAAGATGGTTAAAAGTAATGATGTCTGGCATTGATTCTCCCCGTTCCCATTTTCCCACTGCCTGTGAACTAACCGATAGCTGTTGTGCAAGCCTGGCCTGAGATAATTTTTTTTCTTTACGGGCTTCTGAGATTTTTTTTCCTATTATTAATGAGGTTAACATGGTGGGTACCCTCTCCTTATTTGATCTTGTCGACAATTTAATTTTGCTCAAATTCACACCACATTTCAATAAAACACATGAAACGGTTAGTTGTTTTTAGGCTACATTTAGTTGTAATATACCCAACTGTTCGTTGTTTGTAAGTAAAGTGTGTCAATTAACATGAATACAGCCACCAATTAAGTAAAATGCTTCTTAATTGGTGGCCTTTTTATTTATCATAGGAGTAAATAACAAAGGATAAAAACACGGTTAGATTTAATATGAAATTCATATTAATTTAATTTAACCTACGCGAAGGTACGATATAGTGAATTTAATTCTTTAATTGTGGAGGATTGAATATGATAGTAAATAGACTTTGTTTCTACATAAACTGGTGGGGATCTTCGTGCATATGTTGTGGTGCAATGAAACATGGTGAAATGAGTTTGGTCTATCCTGAGAAATATGTTGAATTGGTAAAGGGGTTCTTTGCCAACTATTCATAGGGTGAAGTTTTGTTGAAGATATAACAAAGGAGGGATTAGATGTACTCCAAATTATTTAGGATATTATGTATCATGGTTATTCTATTTACTTCATTAATTCATATACCAAACACTTCAAATGCAAAGGAAACTACAAGAAGTGAATCAGAAATTGAAAGGTTTTTTGATGAGTATTTTTCCAGGAAAATGAAAGATAAAAACGTACCCGGTGCTGGTTTTATCATAGTAAAGGATGGAAAGCCGATCCTTTCTAAAGGATACGGTTACGAAAATTTGGAGAAAAAAATTAAGGTTGATCCTGAAAATACCATCTTTAGAACTGCTTCATTATCAAAAATTTATGTTTTAATGTCAATTCTGAAGCTTCATGAGGATGGAAAAATAGATTTAGATGCGGAGGTCTCTACTTATCTAGCAGCTGATGACCCATTGATAAATAGGGTGAAAGGGGTTAAAATCAAGCATTTGCTTAGTCATACGGAAGGCTTTCCAACAAAGGATGTAGGTTCTTTTGTATTTAGTGAAGAAGAAATCCCTCCAATTCATGACACGTTAGTAAAACATTTGCAAGAACCTACTATCGAACCTGGTAAAGGGATTGCCTATGGAGGAATGGGATCTGTACTTGCAGCTCATATCATCGAAAACATAACAGGAGAACCCTTCCGCAAATATATTGAGAAAAACCTGCAACAACCTCTCTCTATGGATAAAAGTACCTTTTTGCAGGAGCTTCCATCTAACTTCAAAGATTCTTTGGCATTGACCTATTTGTATGAAGATGGAGCCTATGAAGAGACTCGTTATTTATATGGTGTAACGCCACCTTCTGGAGGTTTAAGCAGTACTCCAGCAGATATTAGTAACTTATTAGTAGCTTTAATGCAAAATGGAACATTTCAAGGAAAGCACATTCTAAAACCAGAAACGGTAGATTTAATGCTCCAACCACAATTTAGAGGGCATGAGAATCTTCCAGGTGTGACATATGGTTTTTTTGAAGTGATTCAGAATAATCAACGTGCACTAGTAAGAGATGGTAGTGGATTCGGGGTTACAACCCGGTTATTTTACATTCCTGAAGAAAAAATTGGTTTTGTTTATTTTCAAAACATAAGAGGAGACGAGTTACTTGATGATTTAACAACAACCTTCTTCGATTACTTTTACGAGAAAGACACACAACTAGCCAAGACGATCCCTTTAACAGCGGAAGAAGCAAAAGGGCTTGAAGGGACATACCGGGCTGTACAACATCACCAGAATATATTGAAAATCGGTAGCTTTATGTCTGGTATGGTCCTTGACATTAAAGCCAATGATAATGGGACATTACAGCTTGTGGTTTCAGGCGAGGGCGATACAGCAGGGTGGGGAGGTTTTGGAAAAGAAACGAACTTAACCCAAATTGAGCCCATGTTATTTAAACGTAGTGACAAAGCAGGTTATGTCGCTTTTGAGAAAAATGGGGATACCATGTTGATGCATTCTGGGACCGGGTATCATTCTACGTATCAAGAAGTTCCATGGTATGAAAAAGCTCTTCCACAGATTATTTTTCTGAGCTTGTTTATCGTAATCTTTCTCATTACATTCATTTTCTCGATGATCCAAGTATGGAGACGAAAAAAGTCTACGAACTCTAAAATTGAAAAAGGATTTATAGGCTTATCAGGAATCACTAGCTTTTTAAACTTGGCCTTTCCTTATCCATTATTTTTATTTGGATTTTTAACAAGGGTAGAGGGCTTTCCTGCGGTGGCCTTTGGGATCCCAGGGACTGTTCAGATTTTGTTATATGTTCCAGTGATTACAGGGATCCTAGCCCTGGTTATGGCAGGCATTCTTTTCAAAATGGTTCGTAGAGAAGATATTTCTAGAAGTAGAAAAATAGGATACGTCATCATTGTATTGGTTTCCTTGTTGTTCATTCCCTTTGCGATGTATTGGAGGATATTTCCTGGTTTTGCTTAATAGCTGTTTGGAAACTTCAGGGTCACCTTGGTGTTACGGGAGTGCATGCCTGGTACGATCCAGCGACTAAAGCCACATTTGTTATAGAACTTATTGTAAAATCACGAGGGCTTGCCTCGTGGAGTAAGTCAGGAATGTGGGAAACACGAAGGATATGGTCAAGAGCTTAAAGTTGATCATAAAAATCCTCCAGTTGATTTATAACGAGTTACGTAAGACAGGGAAAGTTGGAAAATAAGGAGTAGGATTAACGATAAAAAAGCAGGGCAAATTCCTATGGGGGTTGCCCTGCTTTTTTTGCTTTATCTTAGGTCATAATAAGGAATGAGAAGTATTTTCAACTGAAAAAGTGGGTGAGTAAATGAAAAAAATAACAAAGCCTTTGTTTATATTAGCTGGATCAATTTTCCTTGTAATAGGTGTGATTGGTATTGTTTTACCTATTATTCCGACTACTCCTCTTTTGCTTTTAGCTTCCTTTTGTTTCGTAAAAGGTTCCAAAAGATTTGAAGTCTGGTTTAAAGGTACGAAAATGTATAAGAAATATGTAGAAAGTTTTCTACGGCATAGAAGTATGACTCTAAAACAGAAGATCTTCTTAAATGTGTTCGCTGACTCAATGATTGCGATTGGTTTTTTTTCTGTAGACATCATTGTAGTAAGAATAGTATTAATTATTATTGTTCTCTATAAGTATTACTATTTTGTAACACAAATTAAAACCGTTAAAAAAGAAGAGCTAAACAGGCAAATATCTTAGAGACGCTGGGGTTTCTAAAAAACACCTTTGCTATGTATGGGGAATTTCCCCTGGTTTTGCTTATTTACTACGAAAGGGAGTGAAAGTTATGGTACTTGCCATTGTCCTTGCAGTAGCCTCAGTTATTGGCATAATTTATGGAATAATTAACAAAAACAAACCTTTAAAAATAGTTTCTTTCATTATCTTGTTTCTGATTATTGCTGTATGGATCTATTTTTATAATAACCCTTATTAAAGTTTAGGTTTTCTTAAAATGTGAATATGATAATAGTTTAAGGGGCTTACTTCAAAAAGTAAGCCTCGTTTATTTTGTTCAGAGATTTTCACAATCGCACAATGATTCATAAACACCCTTTCCAATTGATTTGAATACCATGTTATGCGCCCATTAAGAAAATGGAGAAATGAATGATATGAATGATGTGAGGAGGAGAATTAATGGATCAGTATTACCCATATTATCCCTACATCGGTATGGAGAGGAGGGAAGTATGGCAGCCAATCGCTTTTCCCCCGCAACACCAGTCGCCCCCTGGCTTTGAATACCTTATGCATCCCCGTCCGATTTTCGATTATCCGGGTTATGTAGGAAGTGGAAAATTGTTAGGTAAGGCAGCAATCATTACTGGGGGTGATAGTGGATTCGGCAGGGCAGTTGCAGCAGCCTTTGCCAAAGAAGGGGCAAACCTTACAATTTCTTACCTTAATGAGCATCGGGATGCAGAAGAGACGAGGGAGTATGTGGAGAATTTGGGGGCAAACTGCCTGCTTCTACCAGGAGATCTGAAAGATCCCTCTACTTCTAAGGATGCAGTAAAACAAACCATTAAAAGGTATGGGCGACTGGATGTGGTAGTGAATAATGCAGCTGTGCAACCCTATACAAGGGATATCATGGATGTGTCCGATGAACAATTGGATGATACATTCCGCACCAATGTCTATCCGCTTTTTTATATGACAAAGGCTGCACTTCCTTATTTAAAATGGGGCAGTTCTATCATTAGTACAACTTCTAGAGTTGCCTATGAAGGGGCGCCAACAGTCATTGACTATGCTACAACGAAAGGCGCCATTGTTTCCTTTACCCGAACCATGGCTTTGTCTCTTGTCAAACAAGGAATTCGTGTAAATGCTGTGGCACCTGGACCATCCTGGACACCATTAAATGTTAGTACCTATCCACCTGATCATGTAGCGACCCTGGGGACAAATAATCCTATGGGGCGAGCCGCCCAACCCTTTGAAGTTGCTCCCGCATTTGTTTATTTGGCTTCGAATGATTCTGCCTATGTGACTGGACAGGTACTCCACGTAAATGGTGGCCTCATTCGTTATTCATAGTCCACTGGTGATTTTGTTAAGATAATTAATAAATTTTCTAATGGATATATTCCAGATACTTACGTAAATAAGAGAAAATGAAGTGAAAATTAATATAGTGATTGGGATTGATACTGAACTGGTTAAATCTCCAAATGCCGGAATACCCACTATAAACGTTAATGACATTATTCCTAGGGATAATATTATAAAAGATAATAGGATAGAAACGAGTATTCCCTTTCTGAAAAGGAATGTTCCTATCACGATGCCAAGTAATCCAGTGGTAAAGAGGAGAATGACGGCCTCTTGTACACTAATAAAAGAAAGAATGAGCATAGAAGAAAAAAATACACTAATTCCAAGTGAAATATTATAATAAGCGGCGATTGCAATCG
>CALNBV010000034.1 GCA_937874515.1 uncultured Paenibacillaceae bacterium
TGTTGTCATCATCCCACAACTTTTCCCATTCAACATACTTATGTTCATCTAATAAACGTGATTCCTTATACAAAAATGAAGTAATCTTTTGTTGATCTATGGATAAATTCAATGCCTATCCCTCCCAACACTGTATTCTTCACTCATCCTTTTTTTATAATCCTGCCAAAACGCGCGATGAGCTGTATCATCGGTAACTTGTGAAACAATGGTCCCGTCCTCCAATGTGGTTTCTCTTTCCAAACCTCGACTTCGAATTAACCATTCAGGTTGGCCTGCCTGTAGCCCCAACCAGGTTCGTTCATACATGGCACCATCATCTGAAATTACCATCCCTGCTGGCCCCATAGACCCGCCAGTTTGTCGTAAAATACGTTTGTTTAAATCATCTGCACCTTTAAATAAGATAGAGGTTTGATTTTGGATCGTAACCCCTGGACTTACCGGTTGAATCACCAACATAAAAATTTCTGCAATAAACAAGTTTGGAAAAATAAAGGCATGAGGAGCACCTTCCAAAAGTTTCTGATCCGCAATTTCTTTTCCATAGCGAGCTTCCATTTTATTGACATAACTTGAGAGTTTCTTTTCATCGGGTGTTCCAACCCACATCAGTTTTTTGCCCACTTTTTTAAATTGGGGAATATAGTTCACTTCCACATGACCATTCCCAAAATAGCGAACTTGTGTCGCTGCATTTTCATTGAATGCATTCGCATCATCTACTAAAGTCCAATTGTTTAATTTAGCCATGGATTGATGGGTAAAATAAGGATGATACCCATCAAATTCATTTTCATAGACAACTTTCCAGTTGGTATTAATTTTATGTTTCAACCATCCCCCCGCCAGTTGAATTTCTCCCTCTGGCGACAAGTCACACAGTCGGTCAATCACTTCAATGGCAGTACCCAAATGTTCCATTAAGGAAATGCCTTCTTTAGCCATACTTGTAAATATAAATCCACGATAGGATTCCATTCGTGGCAATGAAGATAATGAAAACTTCTCCTTATTTTTGCTATAACAGTCACCATACCCTTCACGATAGGGAACTGTTAAATTTTCACCGTTATTATTAAAAGCCCATCCATGATAATTGCAGCGGAAAGTACGTGCATTCCCTTTGCTGTTATGACAAATCACATTACCAAGATGAGGACATTTATTTGTAAAAACATGCACTGAACCATCATGATCCCTTGCCATAATGACAGGTTGCTTTCCAATAAACTTGGTGCAATAATCCCCAGGTTGGGGAACTTCGCTTTCATGGCCTGTAAAAACCCAACCTTTGTACCAAATTTTTTCTAATTCATCGTTAAATATTTCTGGATTTGTATAAAGAGAAGAATGAACTTCCGTTTCCTTGATCAGTTTTTCATAAA
>CALNBV010000035.1 GCA_937874515.1 uncultured Paenibacillaceae bacterium
CATAAGGATTGGAGAAACAGTAAATCCTGCACTAACTCCCCAGGCAGCAATTAGGACACCAACTAATCCGAAAAATGGTCCAGCCACAATTACCAGGTTGAAAAAACCTAAACCAATAACAGCCCAAACAGCACGTACGATATTTCCTGTGGTCATACTTGTTTCAACTTTTTCCAGATGATGAGATGCTAACAGTTCTTTCCCAATTTGATTGGGCGATCCCAGTGAAGCCGCAATCTCTTCTTCTGTTTTTCCATCAGCCAACGCATTCGCAAAATGTTCTTCATAATCCTGTAGAATATCTTGCCGTTCCTCTACGGGAAGCCTTTTGAGGGATGAATCTAATTGCTTTAAAAATGTCTCTTTAGTCAATTTTCACACCTTCTTTTATTAATTGATTTACCCCATTGGAAAACTCATTCCATTCTTCAATTAGTTCATACAAGTACTTTCTTCCTTTGTCCGTTAACCTGTAGTATTTTCTTGAAGGTCCTTCAGAAGATTCTTGCAGATAGGTTGTAAAATACTCCTCTTTGGTCAAGCGCCGTAACAGTGGATAAACAGACCCCTCAGAGATTTCAATCTGGTCTGATATT
Source organism: uncultured Paenibacillaceae bacterium (assembly GCA_937874515.1). Taxonomy (GTDB): domain Bacteria; phylum Bacillota; class Bacilli; order Aneurinibacillales; family Aneurinibacillaceae; genus CALNBV01. The sequence goes on from CALNBV010000035.1 coordinate 597, forward strand.
TTCTGCACTAACTCATAGCCATAACGATCTTGTTTATCCAACAACACAAGGACACATAGTTCTAATACTCCTTTTTTAAATTGCACATTCAAATTTATCACCCTTTGTTTTTACTACCGTGCGATGCATAGTACCAATCTGTAATTAATACTTGATAAATATAATATACTACCAGGTATTGTTTAATGCAAGGTACTTAACAAAAAATTAACAATTTCTCGCTTCTTTCCCCTGGTTACTTTGTTTATAATTAAAAAGCTGGAAGTATGGAATGAAAAAATAAGGGTGAGATTCGTTTTTTTCTTTTTAATATATTCCGTTAACGAGGTCTATTTTATGATTTGTTTTTCAGACTTTTTCCATTCTGAAAGATATACAAAAAATCCACCCTTATATTAGAGTGGATTTTAAAAAGGGGTTATGTACCCACGGCAGAGCCTCTGGTCCTAAAAATTCTGTCCTTTATTTATTAACAAACTGCAGGTTTACATTGTCTTTATCATATATCAATTGGACATTGGGGGGAATTCTTAAATAAATAAAATCATTGCCTCCAATAACATCAAATCCTTTATCAAACAATTTCTCTCCTGTAAATTGGGTCACTGTGAAGTCTTTGTCGAATATGGCGAATGTGATTTTCTTTTGCTCAGGACTGAGTAACCCTAACTGCTTGCCCTCTAAAACCACTTTTAATGAATCGAATTTCTCAGATACATCTACATCCATTGAATTTATAATCATTTTTTGCTGGTATTGAATAACATCTACTGTATGATTATTTGTTTCTTTCACTTCAACATATATATTCGTACCAAAGTTTCTGCCATTAGATATAATTTTAAGTTGATCCTCATAAAAGGGATAGCTTTTCATTTCTTTTCGGTATTTATCATACCTGGAATCCAATTTACCAGCCTTTAAAGCATCATATAATCCAAAAGCTTCATTATAATAATGGCTAATTTCTTCCTCACTCATTTTATCCTTAGAATAATTCCCTATTGGTAACAAATAAAAAAGAACAAGGGCAAGAAACATGATCCCTATATATCCTCCGATAATCCAGATGATTCGTCTCCCTGTCATTTTCTAACCTCCATTCTATTTGAAATCAGAATGGTACAGCTAAAGAGGATGGCTGCCGTTAACAAAGTTTTAACCATAAATAGGAGGAAAGAGGTTTCTTTATAAAAGAACATAAACATACTTCCAATAATATTTGTTTGCTCAACACTTCTAATACCAAAAATGATGATGCCTAAAAATAATCCTAGCAAAAAAACAAAGAATCCTTTATGCAATTGAACCAACATACCAAAAAAATAACCCAATGAACTTAACAATAAAATATATAAGGAAGTAACAAACATCCCCAAAGTCAATTCTATAGGGGGAGTTAATAATGTTCCTCCCATACTATTTTCACTTCCAAAATAAAAAAACAATATGACCTTAAGTACATTGCCTACCAGGATCGCAGAAATCCCACCTACTACACTAGCTGTTAATAAAAAAAGAAGATTGGATAAATTACTTGTGAATCGATTGCTTACAAAAGCAAAATCTGAATAGCGATAAGCCTTTTGCGTAATAGTAATGCCCATAATAAAAGCCCATATTAAGGTGAAAACAATAATAAGATCGCTCGAATAATAATGGATTGTAATCTGGGTAGTATCCCATGATGTACCAGTAGTTCCCACACCACCTAAGGAAAATAAACTAGCAATCATTTGCATTGATAGTAACGCACTAAAGGCTCCTGTATATGCTTTAAGCTTGTAAAAAAATGTTGCTTCGTAATTTCTTTTACATTAGGTTCTGTTAAAAACATCATCAATTCCCCCCTTGCTCTTCCCTGTCAAATACACACATACGTCATCAATCGCTACAGATGTTATTTCTACTCCCCGCATTTTTGACTGTTCTAAAGTGGTTTTCGCAAAATTATTTCTCACTACGAGATAGGAATCGTCTTTTCCAACCTTTTCTTCATAGAAAACCTCTTTATTCTTAGCCATTTCATAGACAACATCTGTTTTTCCCCTTAGGCCAACTGCGAACTCCTTCAGATCTGAAATAGACATGTGAAGACGTTTTTCCCCGTTATGGATAAGCAATATATCCTCTAGTATGTCTTCAATCTCATCTAACAGATGGGTAGATAAAATGATGGTACGGGGATGTGCAATGTAATCTTTTAATAATCCCGGTAAAAATCCTTTCTTACCGCTGAATCCATACCTGTTGTTGGCTCATCAAAAATGGTCAAAGGGCAACGAGCCGCTAAGCCGATTATCATATTAAATGTACTTTTTTTCCCTTTTGATAAACTGCGATAAAGTTGACCTTGCTTAAAATCGAAGTATTCAAACAAACCCAGAGCTAGGTTCCAATCCCAGTTTTTATAAAAGCTACTTGCTGATCCTAATAGATCCCCAAGACTTAAAAAGTTTGGCAGGGGCATGTTGTCATCTGCAAAAATTAAATTGGAAGAAACGTTGAGGCTATTAAAGGGATCTTCTGAAAATACCTGAATTTCCCCCGAGGTTTTGTGGATAAAACCAGCGATAATCTTTAATAACGTGGTTTTACCCGCTCCATTTCTCCCAATAAGCCCTGTGATTGTATTTTCTTCAATAGTAAAAGATAATTGTTTTAAAGCATGGAATTTACCATAGGTTTTTTCTAAGTTTTTACACTGAATAACAGCCATTATCTTCCCTCCTCGCCTGAATTCTTCACAGATTTAATCATGTGAATTAATTCATTTTCATCCACTTCGAGACGTTCTGCTTCCTGCACTAATTCTAAAACCAGCTGTTTTAAGGTTATATTTTTCCGTTTTTTTCGAATCATCTCTTTGCTATTCTGTGAAACAAACATCCCTAATCCCCTCTTTTTATAGAGGATGTTTTCATCAGCTAACAGTTTCAGCCCTTTAGCAGCCGTCGCTGGATTAATATTAAACATCTCTGCAAGCTGATACTGAGAATACACTTTCTCATCTTCAGTAATGCTTCCAGATAATATTTGATTCTCCAACCAATCTGAAATTTGGATGTAAATTGGTTTAGATCCATCAGAATTCAGTATCATACTTGCACTCACCTCCTTTACACCAGATACAACATAGTGCATTACTGATGTAATGTACTATGTTTAATATACCATATGATTAAGATTCTTTATTTAAAAACAACACTTACTTTGTGTCTGTTCCTTTGATAGTTTACATAATAAAATTATAGACAACTAAAAACCCCCATCCGCTGATGGGGGTACCTATTTTTTAATCCATGAACCGTTTAATCATTTTAATACTCTGGGTATGGCCGCTCTCATGGTAAAAAGCGAAGGAAAGAAATTCCCCAATGGCTTCAAGTTGTAATCCTGGAAGTAAGAAAGGTTTTTCAACCTTTTCATTTAAACGGCCCTTCAATTCTTGTTCAATTCGCTGTGGTTGTTCTTTCAGTAATTCAATGAGTTCATTTAATGTAAATTCCTCATTAGTTCTGTCTAATGGCCTTGTTCCCATGGCAAACAATTCTGTGAATCCTTCAGGAATCTTCCTGGATGTAGGAGCCTCCATAAACGCCAATTGCTCGTGCACTAAATAAATATGCCCCAGATTCCAGCGAATATTATTGTTAAATCTCTCTGGAATGAAATTAGCCTGGGATTCACTTAATTCTTTTACATAATGTAAGGTTGCACGGCGGGCAAATAGTAAATGATCAAAAATAGAATGATCCAACTTTATCTCTCCTCCCCTTCCTATTTGTTTTAATTATATTGGTTAAAACGATCATTTACCATTTTTTTATCTAACACTTATTGCCCCTCTGGCTTTTCCTTTTTTACCTTTTCAATAAAGGAATGAAAGTGAGAATAAAGATTTTTTAAACTCCACAAGTATATTCCGTTAGCGAGGGTTCCTGTTTGATTGTAAAAAAGGAAAAGCCTCCTTCAGCTTATTCGAAGCCCAAAGGAGGCCAGACCCCCTATACTATAATATATGAATTTACATGATTCGACTGAGCCAAATGCAATAGCTTTTTGGCGTAATTTAATGCTGCATTTAAATTGGTTTCCCCTGCAAAGCTGATAATCACCATCATGATTTGTTTTGTGTCCAATGTAATCATGGACCCCTCAGAATCACTGGTTGGACTACCAAAAGGACCTCTTTGATCACAAAGAATAGGCAAACCCTGCAAATTGATTTCCTCTTTTCCAATGCCTTTATAAACTTCCCCCTCTTCCCCTATGCGAAAAACAAAAGGGAAAGTCAATTTCTCTAAATCATAAGAGCCGACAGGACATTTTGTTTCCAAAGACACCAGGTTATTAATGTCAACTATGGTATTCACCTGGTACAATCCTTTATTATTTAAAATGCGACGAATTAATGCTTCTGAAGAACCTCTATACCTGGAAGGGTCTTTCCCCGCTTTTTTATAGGTTGCCCGTACTGCTGCAATTTCTGAGATTTGATTCATCTGAGACAACTCATATTTATTTAAGATTTTTTCTTCTGTTGTTTTTATTTCATCCCAGAGTTGTTCATTATATGGACTATTTTTTATCGTAGCAGTTAGAATCCCCAGTGAAAGCGAAGGAGCTAACTCCTTTAATCGATTTTCGATAATAAATTCCACTTCAATCACATCCTATAAATGGGATACTTTTTATCTTTCAATACTATCCTATACAATATCAGTTCCTGTCCAAACCTTTAAAGAAAACTTGGCTTCGCCAAGCCTTTTAAGGCGCAGGAGAAGCCTTAGTTGCACTTATGCGGATAAGATAAAATTTATAAATTCTTATTCGCTAAAAAATTTCATTTAATCAATTGTATAATTATTGTTTATATTCAGACGATGAAATGGTATAATTAATCTATTATAAATACCCACGGAGGTATATTCTAAACAAAAGAGAGGGATTTTTCCATGTTTCAAGTATCAGATGCGGCAAAAGTAGCACTCCAAGATCGATTAAATGAAACAACTAAGCCATATTTTCGCATGCAAATGCGCCATAGCTGTTTCATGAAGTTAAAACTGACCACTGAAGAAGTAAAGAATGAAAATGATATTGTCGTAGAATTGAATGGCTATACCTTTATTATTAATAAAGACCATGTTCATTACTTCCAAAACAAAAAGCTAGACTTTATCCCGGATCAACACGGGTTTAAGCAATTTGAAATCGTTTAAGAAAAAGGGCTTCCCTATGGTGAAGCCCTTTTTCTATGGGTAACTATTTATAGCACAAGGATAAGAGAAAAAACATATACTACTATGCGTATTGAAGACTTTTTAGGAGCGTGAATCATGTTTTCTAAACTTCCTTACCTCTCACAAACTCCTGTTACCATAGAATACACTCCTAATTCTGTATTAAAAAGTCCCCATATCCCTGTACCCTTTCAAACCATCAACAGCAGGGGACGATATAGCACTTGTACAGACGTTTCATGGTTTAACAACGACCAGAATTTAGCTGTAATGAATTTTGCAACGGAAAGCCTCTATATCTACCAGTTTGATGCACAAAAGCACACCCTCACCTTAAAACAAACCTTAACCAATAATGATGGAATGCAATTAAGTTGGCCAGACAAGTTAGCTTTTTCTCCAGATGGGTTATATCTTGCCATTACAAACATTCTCAGTAGATCCATCAATATGTATTCCATCGTTCCCCATACAAAATTAATTAACCCTGTTCCTATTCAGATCATAAAACATCCCAATTCAATTTTTTTCCATGGAGTTGCATTTTCCACTACTTCGAAATATATAGTAAGCACCACCATTGATCATGATGGTTTCATTCTTATTAATAAAATTGAACATGATTCCAATGGTGCTCTTCGTTTAATTCCCACCCAGATTGTACCCAACAATTACTTACCCTTTAAACCAAAAAGCATTAATTTTTCTAATGATGGTTCACTAATGATTATTTGCTATTCCTTGAATGCCAATAGTAAAGAATCCCTTGATTGTTATGGGGCCATAGCAATTTATGCATTTGACAATGTGACTGGAACCCTGAGTCAGCAACCTGTATGTGAATTAGTTGGACACTCGGAGCTATGTACTCTTGATGATATTATCTTCTCCAATGATCCTCTATCCTCCCTCATCATTGCTCCAACACAAGGGAATGATACAATCGTTTTTTACTCTTTTGATAAAAAATCTAATAAAATAGATCCGAATTTCTTTACCTTTACTAATCCTGAAGCAAAAATTAGTTTTCCCCATGGCATTTCTCTGTCATCAGACAATAAATACCTTGCTCTTTCTAATTATGGAGATGATAAGGTAACCATTTATTCTTTAATTTAATAAAGAAAACTTGGCTTCGCCAAGCCTTTTGAGGCGCAGGAGAAGCCTTAGTTGCACTTATGCAGATAAGATAAAATTTATAAATTCTTATCCGCCCACAAAGAGCTTCGCTACAGTGAAGCTCTTTTTTCTTAATAAGAGGAATTTTTATGCAACATTTTATCGACTAAAATCGTCTTAAACCTTAATACTCTGTTAGATTGAGTCATATTAGTATAGAGAAAACTTGGCTGGCTGGCTCCAAGCCTTAGGCAATTACCCGTTTGGGTGCAACCCCAAGTTGCATAAATCCATTGCCCCTAAAAAAGAGGAGACTTTTGTATAGATTATTTAATGAATAAAAAGGTTGTAGGATGGAAGGAGACTTTTCGTTATGTTTTCAAAGTTTAGTAGAGATATGGGGATAGATTTAGGGACAGCCAATTCACTGGTATATTTAAAATCTAAGGGGATTGTGGTTCGCGAACCTTCTGTTGTTGCTATTAAGAAGGATACAGGTAATATTTTAGCAGTGGGCAATTCCGCGAAAAATATGCTGGGTCGTACACCAGGTAATATCGTAGCATTACGGCCGATGAAAAGCGGAGTCATCGCTGATTTTGATACCACTACCACGATGATTCGCTATTATATTGAACAGGCGCAAAAAAACAAAGGCCTTTTTGCCCCTAAACCCAATGTAATGGTCGGCATTCCTTCGGGCATTACTTCAGTTGAGAAACGCGCCATTGAAGATGCCATCCGTTTAGCTGGCGCAATGACTGCTTATACCATTGAAGAACCCTTTGCCGCAGCTATTGGTGCCAATTTACCTGTATGGGAACCAACTGGCAGCATGGTTGTAGATATTGGTGGCGGAACGACAGAAGTAGCCATTATATCCTTGGGGGGTATTGTCATTAGTAAATCCCTTCGTGTTGCCGGAGATGAAATGGATGAAGCCATCATCAAATATATTAAAAATAAGTATAATTTGTTGATTGGTGAACGGACTGCTGAATTGTTAAAAATGGAAATTGGCTCTGCTATTCCTCCACAAGAAAAAGAAGTAATGGATATTCGTGGCCGTGACTTAGTTTCTGGATTGCCTAAAACCGTTGAAATTACTGCTTTAGAGATCGCAGAGGCTCTCCGTGAAACCGTACGAAGCATTGTAGAAACCGTAAAAGTTACTCTAGAAAAAAGTCCCCCAGAACTTGCTGCTGACATTATCGACAAAGGCATCGTACTAACCGGCGGTGGCGCTTTACTGCGTAATCTAGACCGCTTTTTATCGGAAGAATCATGTCTTCCTGTAACTGTTGCGGAAGACCCCCTGGATTGTGTTGCCATCGGTACAGGGCGTGCTTTAGAACATCTCCATCTCTTAACATCCAAAAATGGAATCACTGAACGCACTAGGAGACTCATCAAAAGTAAATAATTTGGTTTAATATAATGTACATAAAGAACTCTAGCATCAATCGCTAGAGTTCTTTTCCATCTTTATCAAGATTCTTCTATATTCCCCTTGCTATGTGTCTTTATGAATATTGTTTTACATTTACTCTTACCAATGGGGTGGCCGTTGTAAGTAATAGGGTAATTTTGTATCTTTATTCCCTTTCGCTGAGTTTATTTGCATTTGAGTGAGAAATAGACTAGTAGAAAGGTTTGCCCCACTTAAATCTGCATCACGTAAATCTGCGCCGATGAAATCAACGCCTCTTAAGTCCGTATTTCGCAAATCGCTAGCGATTAAATAGGCCCCTCGCAAATTAATTCCCCTTAAATCTTGCCCTTTCAACTTTTTCCCGATCCAATCTACACCTTTATAATTTCGTGATTTGTTGGAGGTTGTAACCTTTATGTTATTCCGGATATACTCACTTGTTTCTACCAACAATTCATTTACGGGATGCCGATAAGATGGAATATCTATAGATAATAACTGATCAGGATCAAGCATTGTTAAACTTTGCAATTGGTCTAATTGAACCTTCAATTTTTCAAATAACGATGGCGAAATCTGATAGGACATAGCCTCCCCGATATAAGCAATCATTTCATATAGTTGATCCATGATAGGAAAGACGCGAAACATTTTCTCACGAACAAGAGGATATTCTCGCCAGTCTTGCCCCTTGAAGGTATCCTGAGAAACCCTTTGCCCCGCTCCTAAACAATCAAAAACGGTACACCCTTTAAATCCTTTTTCTCGAAGATTGCTGTGGATTTTACATCTATAATCAGGCTGTAAATTAAGACAGGGTTCTCCAGCCCCTTTATTCATTGCAAAATCACTGGAAGCTGCAACATTAAGTGCGGTACAACATAATCCAAAACATTTCGTACAATCTGCTTGCAGGTTTTCTCTTTTATCTTCAGACACTACCATAATCTCCTCTAGTCTATAACTTTAACTGGAAAAAAGTTCT
>CALNBV010000036.1 GCA_937874515.1 uncultured Paenibacillaceae bacterium
TTGGGGCGGAAGTGATTCGTTTAGGCGTGATTACAACCCCAGGAGTGGCATACCTAACGAGAGCCCTTGGTGCAGATGCAGGGGTTATGATTTCCGCTTCCCATAATCCGGTGGAAGACAATGGAATTAAGTTTTTTGGTGGAGATGGATACAAATTACTGGATGAAAATGAAGCAACCATCGAAGCATTGATTGATGCCCAAACCGATGAACTTCCCCGCCCCATTGGTGAAAACATTGGCACAGCTTTTGATTATAAAGAAGGGGTACAGAAATATCTCCAATTTTTAAAAGGGACTGTATCACATCGTTTTAATGGAATTAAAGTGGTGGTAGATTGCGCCAATGGTGCATCATCTTCTTTAGCGGCACAGCTTTTTGCCGATATGGAAGCAGATGTGATTACTACTTTCTCCAAGCCTGATGGATTGAATATTAACCGTTGTTGTGGCTCAACCCATCCGGAATGCCTGCAACAAAAGGTACTTGAAGAAGGAGCCGACCTTGGGTTAGCCTTTGATGGAGATGCGGATCGTTTAATTGCCGTTGATGAAAAAGGGCAACTGGTTGATGGTGATTTCATTATTGCCTTGTGTGCGAAATCATGGAAAAAGCGGGGACGCTTAAAGAAAGATACAGTGGTTGCTACGGTAATGGCCAATATGGGATTTTTTAAAGCCATGGAAGAAGCAGGGATTGAAACAAAACAAACCGCTGTAGGTGACCGCTATGTCATGGAGGAAATGTTAAAAGGCGGCTATAACATGGGTGGCGAGCAGTCAGGACATATCATTTTCCTTGATTACAACACCACGGGAGATGGATTGCTTACGGGCTTGCAACTCCTTGATGTGTTGGCAGAAGAGCAACAACCCCTTTCCCAATTAGCGGCGAATACCATGCGGAAATATCCGCAGATTCTTGTGAATGTGAAAGTTGATGATAAATCAAAACTGGTTGGGAATATTGCCATTAAAGCAGCCATTGAAGAAGTGGAAGAAAAGCTAGGCAATAATGGACGGGTTTTAGTTCGCCCTTCAGGTACAGAACCCATTGTAAGGGTGATGGCAGAAGGCCCTAATGAAGATGAACTAAAAGAGTATGTAGATAAAATTGCCGATGTTGTAGTTCAACAATTGGTTTAATACGCATAAGATAAAAGGGATACTCCCGGTCTAATTCTTACAAACATTGGGAAACAGCCCAGTTTATTAGACCGGAGAGATCCTTTTTCTATTATTTAGGAGGACTTCCAATCCTGGGCAAACTGGTAATTTCTTCGTATACTATTGTCCTTCGAGAACCTTTGTGGTAATGTATTTCTATCAATGAGAGAGGAGGACAAAACTAGATTTAAGGATTGAATATCAATTTTATAACGATTGAAAAGCGCCTGAACCGGTCCTGGACGGAAAAGTAGACCGGTTGACGAGGAGGAGGTTTATCGAAATTTCGGCGGATACCTCCCGGCTGGAACCGCAGTCGAAAGATATTCTCACAAAACCCAGGGGAAACCCTGTGGAACAAAGGGGAATATACGGTTTTATTTCATGTGTTTTAAATCAGACTTTTCCTTTTGAAAGGAGTATTACGTGACCATATGTGCGGAATCGTTGGATATATAGGAAATCAAGATACAAAAGAAATTTTATTGCGTGGGTTAGAAAAGTTAGAATACCGGGGATATGATTCTGCTGGTATTGCCGTACTAGACCGACAAGGGGTTCATCTTTTTAAAGAAAAGGGAAGAATCGCATGCCTTCGTGAAATTGTTGATCCCCAAACCTGTGGGGAAGTAGGGATTGGCCATACCCGCTGGGCAACCCATGGGGTACCTAATCGGGTTAATGCACATCCCCATCAAAGTGCTTCTGGACGTTTTACTCTTGTTCACAATGGGGTTATTGAAAACTACGAACAATTAAAAACAGGCCTTCTAGCAAGTCATGACTTCAAAAGTGATACGGATACAGAGGTTATTGTCCAATTAGTAGAAAAGTTCGCCGGTGAAAGCGAAACTGTGGAAGAAGGGTTTCGCAAAACCTTAAAAGAGTTAAAAGGTTCCTATGCCATTGCTTTATTGGATAAGGAAGATCCGGATGTAATCTATGTTGCGAAAAATAAAAGCCCACTTTTAGTAGGGGTTGGAGAACACTTCAACGTGGTAGCAAGTGATGCCATGGCTATGTTGCAAGTGACGGATCAATTCGTTGAATTAATGGATAAGGAAATCGTGGTATTAACCCGAAATTCCATTACCATTAAAGATTTGGAAGGAAGAGAAATCCAACGTGGTACCTTCACTCCAGAAATTGATGCCAGTGATATTGAAAAAGGGACCTACCCTCACTATATGTTAAAAGAGATTGACGAACAGCCTTTCGTCATTCGTAATATCGTGCAGAAATATCAGGACCTTGATGGCAAGCTTTCCCTGGATGAGTCCATTCGTAAGGAAATGTTGTCCTGTGATCGAGTCTATATCATCGCCTGTGGCACCAGTTACCACGCAGGTTTGGTAGGCAAGCAATACATGGAAAAATGGGCGAAAGTCCCGGTAGAAGTTCACATTGCCAGTGAATTCTCCTACAACATGCCGTTGCTTAGTGAAAAGCCCCTGTTTATCTTCATCTCCCAGAGTGGGGAAACAGCGGATAGCCGTGCTGTGTTAGTAGAAATCAAGAAACTTGGCCACAAAGCCATTACTCTTACAAACGTTCCTGGTTCTACTCTTTCCCGTGAAGCAGACCATACCCTTCACCTGTATGCAGGTCCGGAAATTGCAGTTGCTTCTACGAAAGCTTATACTGCCCAGCTTGCTGTGCTGGCCATCCTTGCTGTAGATACGGCCTATGCAAAAGGTATTGAACTGGACTTTGATCCGATTAAAGAATTGAGCATTGTTGCCAATGCCATGGAAATCCTTTGTGATGCGAAAGAGGAAATGGAAGACATTGCAGCTACATATTTACCAGCTGATAAACGGAATGCTTTCTTCCTTGGGCGGAACATGGATTATTATGTTTGCCTTGAAGGGGCATTAAAACTGAAAGAAATCTCCTACATTCAAGCAGAAGGTTTCCCTGGCGGGGAATTGAAACATGGTCCAATCGCTTTGATTGAAGATGGGACACCCATCATTGCTTTGGCAACCCAGGAGAAAGTAAATCTAAACATTCGTGGAAACGTAAAAGAAGTGGTGGCTCGCGGAGCCAATCCTTGCATCATCAGTATGAAAGGATTGCAACAACCACGAGATCGTTTCATCATTCCGGCTGTTCATCCAGACTTCACAGCCCTTGTTTCTGTCATTCCATTACAATTAATCTCCTACTATGCAGCCCTGCAACGGGGTTGTGACGTGGATAAACCACGGAATTTGGCTAAGAGCGTAACGGTGGAATAGGGAAGAAATAAAGAGGATAAGTTTTTGTGGCTTTGAAATAAAGTTTGACCGTTTATAAAAAAGTTGCATCGTTTTACCCCTTTAGATGATGATATCTAAAGGGGTGTTTTTATGTCTAAAAGAAAAAGAACATCTAAAGTTGAGAAGTGGATTAAAGAAGGTCGCGGTACAGGAATTGGCGCAGACTATCTACCTTGGTTAAAGATCCAAGACGTTTCTTCATTAGGTCGGTCAACACGATTTAAAGGAATTAATGTTTGTAGAAAATAAAGTTCTAGACTGGGAAAATAAAGTATTAGACTAGGAAAATAAAGTTGTAGACTGAGAAAATAAAGTATTAGACTGACTCGATACGGTTAAACTACTAGTACCGGGAGTCAAGATTCAGATATTGATACCGACAACCAGAAAATCAGCATTCCGATTCGGGGCTACCTATGTATTTAGGTAGCCCTTTTTATATGGGGTGAAATTATGGCCAAAAGAAATCGTGAGATTACGATGTCTAAAATCGAAAAAAGAATAAGTGGAGGGCGAGGAATTGGTGAAGGAAAAGACTATGATCCATGGCTATACATTCAAGACGTTCCCTCATCGGGAGTTGCGACTAGAAGTAATGGCTGGAAGACAGGTCGCATTCACCATCTCATGTCTAAATTAGAACATAGTTTTTTTTATATATTTGAATGGTCGGATAGGATTACAGACATACGTGAACAATTTCCTTTACTTCCAGTTGAAGAAACGGTAGAAATTGCAGAAAGTCTGGGAATAAAACATCCTGTTGATGATAAAACAAAAGACCCAATTGTCTTAACTACAGATTTTCTCATAAATATAAAAAATGATATGTATGCCAGAACTATAAAACCTTGTTCAAAAATAGATTTTCGTGTAGCCGAAAAATATGAAATTGAACGTCGTTATTGGAAAAAAAGAAATGTTGATTGGGGAATTCTTACCGATACAGATATTCCAGAGGCCTTGGTATCAAATATCGATTGGTTTTATTCAGAACATGAAAATATTGATGCAGAAACTTTAAGTGTTTTTTCTTTAAATGGTATTGAAAAATTAATTTTAAGATATCTCGAGGAGGGAGAGAGTTTAGCAAAGGCTTGTGCTAAATGCGATGAGAAATCTGGTTTGGAAATGGGCACATCCCTTGCCTTAGTAAAACATTTTTTAGCAACAAAAAAGTGGATAGTTGATATGGGTAAAAAAATAAATCCAAGTCAATCTATACAAATTCTTGAAGTTAAAACTCCAATAGAAGATTTTCTAAAAGAAGGTGGTCGAACATGAGTCACATATCAGAAAATGATTTGATTGAATGGGTTTCTAATTCTGAAGATTTGGGACCGATTGAACGTATTTTATGGATAGACCCCATTAGAAATTTCATTATCACAATTGAGATAAATAACGAAAAGGCACTACCAATTAGGCATAATTACGATGAATATTTGGAGCTATTAAACGTTAAGCCTTATCAATTGATTAGTTGGATAAATAAGAGTATCTCTTTTTTGCCTGATCAAGAAATACCAAAAAAACATTTGGATATTAGAGAAAAAGCATGGGAAATCGTTGGAAAGATTGTTGCTGAAGAACCAGATATCTATGATGCCAAACTGCGCGGAGTAATGGTCAAAGAGGTACAAGAAAAAACAGGTGTTCATAAAAGTACAATCTATAGGTATCTAAGGAGATTTTGGCAAGGAGGTAAGGTAAAGAATGTTCTTCTACCTTATTATCAAAATTGTGGGGGAGATGGTATAGAGCGTTCACCAGGTTCTAAAAAAAGAGGACGTCCAAGGAAATTTGAGGATGATTTAAAGACGGGTATAAACATTGACGCTGATATTCAGCGTTGCTTTCGATCAGGGGTACGATTATTTTACAATACTAAAGTCAAAGCTCCATTAAAAAGAGCTTATCAACAAACCTTAGAAAAATTTTTTAATATAGGGTATCTCAAAGAAGGTAATGTATCTATTCCTATTTTGCCCGAAGATGATCAATTACCTACTTTTGGACAATTTAAATATTGGTTTAATAAGGAAAGGGATTTAAAGGAATCTTTAATTAGTCGATATGGAAAAAGTAAATATGAGTTAAAGTACCGAGAAAATTTAGGAAGTTCAACATATAAATCTTTTGGCCCAGGTTCCCGTTTTCAAATTGATGCCACAATAGCAGATGTTTATTTGGTCAATCAATTTAAACGGGAGTGGATTATAGGAAGGCCAGTGGTATACGTTGTTATTGATGTTTTCAGTCGAATGATTACCGGAGTATATGTTGGGCTTGAAGGCCCAAGTTGGTTAGGAGCTATGATGGCCCTTGCAAATACCACAATGGATAAAGTGAAGTTTTGTGCAGAATATGACATTGAAATTAAACCGGAGGATTGGCCTTGCAGTCATTTACCACAAAAACTGACTGCAGACAGGGGCGAATTGGAAGGACATATGCCCACAAATTTAATTAATACTCTTGGGGTTATCGTTGAAAATACGCCTCCCTACCGTGCCGATTGGAAAGGTATTGTAGAACAACAATTTCGTTTGTTTAATTTGCGATCTATTAAATGGGTTCCGGGAGCTGTACAAGCCCGTGCAAAAGAACGTGGGGAACGTGACTATCGTTTGGATGCAAAAATGACTTTGAGAGAATTTACCCAAATAATAATTGAAAATGTTTTATACCATAATAACGAGAATAGCATGCGTTGGTATCAACGGAATGAATTTATGGTTTCTGAGAATGTCGAATCCATACCAAGAGAATTATGGTATTGGGGAATTCAAAATCGGACAGGACGTTTGAAAAAGATACATGAAGACATTGTCAAATTAAATTTGTTGTATCAGGGAACAGCCGTAGTCACATCTGCCGGAATACGATTTAAAGGTGTTTTTTATGGATGTGAGTTAGCCCTTAAAGATCAGTGGTTTGTAAAAGCACGTACTAAAGGAAGCTGGCAGGTTAAGATTTCTTACGATCCACGGATAACAGACGTTATTTATTTATGGTTGGATGAAGGCAAACGTTTTGAAACTTGTACATTATTAGAACGTGAAGAACGATATAAAAATAAACGGTTTGAGGAAGTAGAAGATTTGATAGAGATTGAACGTTCAACGGCAAACAAAAGAGAAAATGATAATTTACGTGCAAAGATAAAACTAGATGCACATATAAAAGCCATTGTTAAAGATGCTGAAAAGAAAACTAATCAGGCATTAGAAGATAATCAATTAAGTGGACGAAAAAGAATCTTAGAAGTACGTAATCATAGAAAAGAAGAAAAAGAAATAAATCGTGAGAGAGAAGCATTTAGACTAGGGGAAGACAATAAACAACAACAAGGTCAAATCATATCATTGGAATCAAAAAAAGCTGACCAGAAAAAAATTGAATATGTTCCTCCAGCAGATAAATTATCTAAAATTAAATCACTTTTAAGGGAAGATGAAGGTGAAGATGAATGAGTTCATCCAGTTTTCCTGTTTTTTCGATCTGTAGGGGCTTTGCTATTGAAGCTGAATATCAAGATCCAATTTTAGAAGATTATCGTGGAAATCCGTTGATTGAAGCTTTGCCCCCTGTTTGGGATGAAGCCACAGTTGTACAGAAATTGGTTTCTAAACCCCGTTTCCAACCTTATGAAAGAGAACTTCCTACGCATCTAAAATTACATTGTGTTCAGAGAATTGGAAGGGATTTATTTCAACCCATGTCTCGCCATTTAGAATTAGAACAAAATCTTTCAAGGTTAATTCGAGATGGTTATGTGGGTAGAAACCCTTTAACACCTAATTATGCTTTTCGTGCAAGAAGGGATACATTTGAATTAATAACAAAAGGGATTACAGAAGGGTATCCCGTTAATAATCCTACTTCTTCAGGGTTTGCTCTTGTTGGGATCTCTGGAATTGGAAAATCATCTTCCATTATGCGTATTTTATCCCTTTACCCGCAAGTAATTTTGCACAGCAAATATCAAGAAAGTAATCTGAGTCTTTACCAAATAGTATGGATTAAAATGGATTGCCCTCATGATGGATCTATACGGGGATTATGTTTAAATTTCTTTTTGGCCGTTGATAGTTTAGTTGGAACTCAATATTACAAAAAACATGCTTCTGGACGAAAAACAGTAGATGAATTACTTCCAATTATGGCTCAAGTTGCAGCTGTTCATTGTATCGGGGTTTTAGTTATTGATGAGATTCAGAACCTTATTGAGGCTAAAGTAGGTGCAGCCTCTAAAATGCTAAATTTCTTTGTGCAAATGGTTAATACCATTGGTTTACCTGTTGTACTCGTTGGTACTTTTAAAGCTATGCCTATTCTTAATGGAGAGTTCCGAAATGCTAGACGTGCTACGGGCCAAGGTGACATGATTTGGGATCGATTGAAAAATAATGAGGAATGGATATGGTTACTACAAGGATTATGGAAATACCAATGGACCCAAGATAAAGCTGAATTAACGCAAGAAATTATTGATATTATGTATGAAGAATCACAAGGTATAACGGATATTGTAATTAAACTATTCATGCTTTCACAATGGAGAGCTATTGATAAAGAGCTTTCTTGCGTTACACCTCAATTAATTACCTCTATAGCTAAAGATAGGCTTCAACTGTTACAACCTGCATTGAAAGCATTAAAGTCTGGGGATCCGAGGAAAATCTCTGCATTTGGAGATGTATATTCAAGTGTAAATATAGATGACGAATTAAAACAGATTGAACATAAGTATAAGCAAGAAGAGCGTTTAGAAATGATTCGTCAGGAACTTGGGTTTAATCCTTTAGATGAAACAAGAAAAGTAATAGAAAAATGGCTTGTAGATGCTGGATTTGCAAATGAATTAGCTGAAAAAGCAGCTGCAAAAGTAGTTGTAGACTTTGGTAATCAGTTAGAAGAAATTGATTACAATCAAGAGGCTTTAAAAGTTGTTCTTGAGATGCTAAAACATGAAACTAAGGAACCCTCCAGAACTCAAAATGATAAGAAAAAAAGAAAGAAATCGGTACCAGTAGATATTGATGATTTACGTTTTATTGTTGAACAAGGGAAAAAATTAAATCTTTCACCTTATGAGGCGTTGAAGAAAGCACAATATATAAAGGATCCTAAGGAATTTTTAAATTAGGGAGGATTATTATTTGCTAACCTTTTTTCCAGATCCCTATCCGGATGAATTGCTTTACAGTGTCTTTGCGAGGTATCACGAAAGAAGTGGAAATACAAGTTTTAAAGCAACATTAATGGATTTATTTGGGACGGGTTCGGTTATCTCAACTTTTGATTTACCTAGTCATTTGAACGATCTATGTTCCCGGCTACCAATTGGAACAAGCTATACATCGGATAACTTAATACAAAACCATACACTATTTCCGTATTATGCTCCATTCCTACCTTCACATCGGGCAAAAAAGGTAAAAGAAATGATGAAAGGGTCTAATGGTTCTGGAATTCATGCCAGTATTGGGATTATGGCTAGCTCAACGGGAATCAAATCTACATTATTCTTTTGTCTGAAGTGTTATGAAATGGATATTTTTAAATATGGGGAACCTTATTGGCATCGTACTCATCAATTACCAGGAGTTTATATATGTCCTGCTCATAATGAGATTCTAATGTCCCTAGATTCTTTAGAGTTCAATCGACACGTATATCTTTCCTTACCAATTCAACTGGAGTCTGTTAAATACGGTCCTAGCATTAAAAATGAAATTCTAAAATCAAGTAAAATAATAGATGTTCTAAGTAATCTGGCTCAAGATTCCGAAAGGTTATTGGCTCAAGGGAATTTTTATAATCTCTATTTTTCAAAAAGCCTTTATCTATCAAGATTAAAGCAGTTAGGGTATGTAACGATAAATGAACTCATCCGACAAGCAAAATTATTTGAGCAGTTCCATCTCTACTTTGGTGAAGATACTTTAAATTTCTTGGATTGTTCCTTAAAAGGAGATAGCACTTGGATTACATTAGTTACAAGAAAAGCTAGGAGATTTGTCCATCCTGTAAAAAGCCTGTTATTCATTCGATTCTTATATGGTTCTTTACAAGAATGTATGAATCATAAAAGTCATTTTCATCCATTTGGGGATGGGCCATGGCCATGTTTAAATAGGGCAGCTGATCATTATGGTAAGAAGGTTATTACTGATTGTCATATTACAGCTTGTTCTGATACCCGACGTCCTGTTGGAACTTTTTCATGTGAATGTGGATTTGTTTATTCCAGAAGAGGTCCAGACCAAGATGAACAGGATAAATATAAAATTGGACGGATTAAATCCTTCGGGGAATTATGGATAAATAGATTAGATTATCTTATTTCTGAAGAAAGAATATCTTATCGAACTGCTGCTAAAATCCTCGGGGTAGATCCAAAAACAGTCATCAAATATGCCAATCGGTTTAATAATCAATCGGAAAATAAAAAAGTTAATATAAAAACATTAACCTATAAAAAGAATGACAAAGGTCAGGATATCCCAGTTAAACCCCAAAGAAAAGAGATAAAACCAAAACAAAGAGTAAATTGGGAACTTCGCGATTTAGAGATTAGCATTCTTATAGAAGAGGAATGTAAAAAAATGCTTAATTCTACTGAAAAACCAATTCGGATTACTTTATCAAATATGGCAAGAAGAATAGGTTTATCGAGCCTCTTATTTAAAAAGAAAAATATACTACCAGTTAGTATGTCGATATTGGATAAATATCAAGAAAGTATAGAAGCATTTCAAATTCGGAGGATTCACTGGGTTACAAAACAATTAAATGAGTGGCCAATTAAACGATGGAAGATTGAAAAGTTAGCAGGGTTAAGACCAAGGTATTCAAACTTAGTAAATGATGAGATTAATAAGTTAATAATTTCAACTCCCTTATCAGATTGTTTTCCCGAAAGTGAGGCGAATCGTTTTTGTCATCACTAACCCTTCGCCCATGGCCTTTTACTCCTGGTGAATTGGTAGAAGTGTATTGGTTTGCTTCCCCACATATTGACCAAAATAAGGCCTGGAAATTAAACATTGCATTTAAAGGTGAAAAAGAACCAGTTAAATTAGTCTCTTACCCATGGGGCACATTTCCTTTTTTTCGGTTAGGTCAGCATTTTAGAAATGGAAAACTTGATTTAACAGAACCTTCAAGTGGATATATCCAAAATTTAACCCTTAATAATTTAAATCAAGGTATAATAGTAAATTCTTTTGATATGCCTAAGGGATTAATTCATTTAAATCAGAACCCAAATTTAGGTCTGCAAAAAGTCATAAAATATTCAGTGGGTGGCACCCATTATTATATTCCGGTCATGGAGTTTATTCGTTTTTTCTTTATTAATTCCAGGACTTTAGCCCTTTCGTTACTTCAACCCCATGGCTTAGATTCACTAATAGATAATTTACATATTTTTGATGATAACAAGATTCATTTACGCTTAAATCGAAAGATCCCAACTAATTTGGTTAATGATAATGAAATTATTCATTTAGCCTGGATTTATTGCGATCCTTATATTAGACATTCATGGGAGTCAGTATTTCAGAAGCTATATAAGAATGCTATTTCTAAATTTCCTTCAAATCCCCTTATGCATTTTTCAAGAGGAATTCCACTTGAAATAGATTTACCAAAAACCGACCAGGTAAATTTATATTTTCGAGGTCTTCAATATTATAGTCATGTTTTAATTCTAGAAATGATCGGTATTACAGGTTTGGAATATCCTTTTTCTGAAGTTACTTACTATCATCCTTCTCTTAAACGCCAGGTTTCAGTTAAAGCAAACAAGAAAGTACGTTTCACTCAGAATGAAAAATCAGAACAATATTTATTAAATGATCATAGTGAAGAGGCAAAAGAAGATGTAATTCAAGATGCAATAGAGACCATGCCTATTTATTTACGATTCGAAAATTTACCTAACATAAAGGGTTGCAGACTAGAAGAACGAAAGGTGAATAAAGGAGAAGAAATAATTGTTATTGGTGGGAGAGGCGGTAAGAATCTGGAAAGAAAAATTAGTACTGAAGAATCTATCTATGGCGGAGATACGCCCCCTATTGAGTTTAGTTCTTTAGAAGTCCTTTCTCCAAATGAAGCTATTGGTTTAGAAGCCTTTTTTCAAGTCATACAACTTTTAAAAAAGAAATATCCAGTGGAAATAAATATGTCAATTCTTCGATTGCCTTTAGGGAAAAAATTCTCCTTGTGTCCTGATGGATCAAGACGTACTTGTGCAATTGTTCAAATTAGAACATCTAATCATACGAAATACATAATTGAGGTAGCTCGTCCAGATTCTTGGTCTATATCAACATTGATATTAAGTCCTAAGGAAAAATTTCCTTTTCGAAGGGTAGAATCAGATATGAAGAATTTGTTAGAGGATGTAGTTAACAAAGGTGGGCATTGGGATCAGAGTATTATTGATGGTTATTATAATTGGGATATTATAAAGCTTAGGCATTCCCAAGGTGCATCTCTTCATGACTGGGGAGAAAATATCGTACATAAATTAGCTTTATGAAGAGATTATTAGAATTAATTAATCAAAAAAATAGAAGTTTATGGAAATCTTACATCTAAGGAATATCCGTTTTTTACAGTGGAACTATTTCATTATTATTTTGAATGTTTATATTAAAGTAATAATATAAAAATCGGTTGCAAAAAACAAGATAAAATTGTAGAATAGTTGCAACGATATGAAACGGAAGTGATCAGATGAATATTGTTATTCAAAAGGAAGATGCTAGAGAAGTTATCGAAAAGCATTTTGGTGTGGAAATTCGAAGGAAATTACCTAAAATAATTTATGATGCGTATTTTTGGTCACATAGAATAATTGAAAATACCTCTATGTTGAATTGGATTAGGGGGAAATCACTACTCCCAAATATTAAAAATATTGCTGTTGAATTTTTTATTGTTCAAGAGATTAAAAATGGTAATTTACCTTTTCAATGGAGAGTAAATTATACTACTAATAAATCTGCTTCCTTTATAGAAATATTCAATGATTCAATATTGTTGCATGTTAATCAAGTTGCTAACAAAAAGAAAATTGCAAGACCAGCTTTTTGTCGTGATCAATATATTCAATCTTTTCAGAGTTATATAGAATTTCAACCTGAGATATCTACTTTTGATCAAGTGAATAAAAAGCCTCAATACTTCCAATTGAACCACGGTTATCAAAGTATTGAACCTTTATTTATTTCTCTTGGAATACCTGGAGATAATAGAAAGTGGATAGATAATATTCAGCTCTTAAATGAACTGGTTTCAATTGAGGGTCGATTACCAAAAAGTAAAGTCGAAAATATTGAAGGATTTAGTCTGGAGGATTTTCAGCAATTTGCTGATGAGGTGGATAGTAATGATATTAAAGGGTTTGGATCATAATTTTCAAGGGGACAGATTAAAACTAGCAAGAATAATACGTGGGCTAACCTTAGAAGAGGTCTCCAAGGAGCTAGATATTAGTCATCAGTCGATTTCTAAATATGAAACTGGGAAATCTATACCTGGTACAGAGATAATATTACAATTATCTAGATTATTAGGTTTTTCACCATCATTTTTTTATATTAAGGATGATAAAGAGTTATTACCTCAAACTTCTCATTTTTTTAGAAGTGGAGCAGCAGTTCCTAAAAAATATAAGGAACAAGTTAAAGGTAAAATCCAACTTATTGCCTATTTAACAGACTTTTTTGAGTCTAAATTAAAAATACCTCAATTTTTAATGCCTCCAATTGCTAATAAAAGCAAAGTATTTTCACAGATTGATTTTGAAAAAATTGATGAATTGGCAGTTGAATTTAGGAGTTTTTTAGGTTTAGGAAATGGTCCAATAAGTAATATGACATTGCTTTGTGAAAAAATAGGTGTAATTGTATCTTTTGCATCACTTGAACATGAAAAAATAGATGCTTGTACAGTTTTTTATAATAATAGACCATTCGTTATTTTGAATGAAGATAGGATTTCCTCCGTAAGAATAAGATTTAATATTGCTCATGAGTTGGGTCATATTTTATTACATTCTTTTTATAACGATAAAGAAATAAATGAAAAGTCTAAACATAAACGAATGGAACAGGAAGCAAATAGGTTCGCATCATCTTTTCTAATGCCGGAGTCAAGTTTTATGTCTGAATTGTCCGCATCTGGTTTAGATTATCTTCTTATTTTAAAGCAGCATTGGAAAGCATCCATACAAGCTATAATATATAGGGCCGAAGAACTTGGAGCATTTAGTACTGATTATGCCTTATATTTAAGGCAACAAGTTAGTCGAAAAAAATGGAGAATATTTGAACCATTAGATGATTTAATCCCTATTGAAAGACCAACATTATTTAAACAGGCTTTCAATTTATTTATTCATAAATATGGTTTTTCTCTTGATGAGATTTTATTTAATACGGGATTAAAAGAAAACGAACTAAAAAAAATCTGTTCGGTGGTTTTAGATAATAATGAAGCAAAAAAACTTTCTAATAATTTCACTATTAATATTGTGAATTTTCCGGGACATAAAATTTAATGTAGAATTTTTTTTGTAAAAGGAATAAATCCACTCCCAATTAAGACACAACTTCTTGTTTTAAAAATAAGTTGTTGATGCAGGAACATATATTGATTGTTCAAAAGTAAAAGCATTTATATATGTAAGGTTTTTTTAACGTAAACACAGCCTAAAAACAATTTTTTGGGGGCTGTGTTTTTTTCTGCGGGAACTACATTATAAATAAGGTATATATTTTTACTTGATTAACTCTATTTAAGTACATTGGCATAATAAATGGTATCAATTTTGAAAAATCGTAAGCGTCTAATAACTTGGTGTATAGAAAAAAGAGCAAATCTCAAGTAAACTGAGCTTTGCTCTATATGCAGGCTTCTTGCACTTCTGGACTCCACGGAAGGTAATCTTCC
>CALNBV010000037.1 GCA_937874515.1 uncultured Paenibacillaceae bacterium
CACTTCAAAAGAAACCCGGGTACGGGTAGAAGATTTTTCGAAAATCATCCCCAGGGTTTTCCCTGCTAAATGAGGATGTGGAATCCCTTCTTTTTGCTCCTTTTTCAACTGGGCAGCCAAATCTAATAAATATGTTAATTCTTCTTTTGTGAAATCTTCTAGCGTAAGGAAATCACGGCCTTTTAATTGTGCAGCGATCATGCTTTTATCCATACTCATGCGATCGGCTCCTTTCTCTGCTCCCCAGCAAGATATTTTCCTAAATCAACAGCTTCTCCTGGCACAAATCCATGCACATCCAAATAAGATGCGAAAGTATCCAGGAAGGTAAAACAAGGAATATTAAAGGCCAAGGCCAATTGTCTTAATTCAAATCCAAGACGTCCGCGTTTATTGCCAAGGGTAGGCGTATTTACGAAGGCTTTCACCTGTTGTTGGCTACAGATTTGGCGAACACGTTCCTGGGAATCCACCACTTCAGCTACCTTCAGTCCATACCCGCCAAGGAATGCTGCAGTCCCTGGTGTGGCCAAAATATTCAGTTCTAATTCTTTTAAACCACCAATGTGTGGAAGGAAATCCTCTTTATCTTGATCAGAAAGGGAAATCAGCAAGGTGTCCCCTTTTTGTAACCATTCACAAACCCCATCTTTCCAGGCGATTGCCTTACCGATGGCTTCCTCCACAGAATAGGAAAGGCCAATGACTTCCCCGGTGGATTTCATTTCTGGCCCAAGAGCCGGGTCAACCCCATTTAACTTGATGGTAGAGAATACAGGGGCTTTTACGGCATAGTAAGAAATCCGCTCCATTAACCCTGTCCCATATCCCATATCCGCCAGTTTTTCTCCCATTTGTGCCCGGGTTGCCAGGGCAACCATAGGTATGCCGGTTACTTTGCTGACAATAGGTACAGTACGGGAAGCCCGTGGGTTTACTTCCAATACATAAATGGTTCCCTTTTTATCGATCACCAATTGAATATTAATAAAACCAACAGCCTTCATTTCTTTGGCAATCATTGTAGAGTATTTCGCAATTTCTTCCCGTTGTTCTTTTGTTAAATGTGGGGATGGGAAGATGGCCATACTGTCCCCAGAGTGAACCCCAGCCCGTTCAATGTGTTGGAAAATGCCTGGGATGAGCACCTCATCACCATCACAGATTACGTCTACTTCTACTTCCATGCCAGATACATATTTATCAATCAACAGTGGGAATAAAGCTCCCGCTGAGGTATATCGTTCCCAATCCGCAAAGTATTGGTCCAATTCGTCAGGGCAATTCAGGACAGCCATGCCCCGGCCCCCAATAACATAAGATGGACGGATTAATACAGGGTAACCGATTTCTTCAGCCACCAGGTGGGACCCTTGCTGGCTGTTTACCCCTTCACCAGGGATATGTGGGATATTTAACTTCCGTAGCATTCCGTAGAAAAGCTCACGGTCTTCAACAGCATCAATGGCTTCTACTGATGTGCCAAATATTTTAACCCCGGCCTTTTCCAGTTTGGCAGCTAAATTAATAGCGGTTTGTCCCCCAAATTGTACAAGTACCCCATCTACCTGTTCTTTTTCAATGACATTTAATACGTCTTCTAAGGCTAATGGTTCGAAATACAACTGGTCAGCAGTGTTAAAATCCGTAGATACAGTTTCCGGATTGTTGTTAATAACCACTGCCTCAATTCCTTCACGGCGCAAGGATTTGGCTGCGTGTACAGAACAGTAGTCAAACTCAATTCCCTGGCCAATGCGAATGGGGCCAGAGCCAAGAACCAGGACTTTGCGCCCTTCTTTCTTCACAGGCACTTCATCAATTCCCTGCCAGGTGGAATAATAGTATGGTGTAGCAGCCACAAATTCAGCGGCACAGGTATCAACTAATTTATAAGCAGGCCTAATGTTCCAGGCTGCAAGGCGTTCCCGCACTTCTTCAAAGCTAACCCCACACAGGTTGGCAATGGTGGCGTCAGAGAAGCCCCGTAATTTCGCTTCTTTTAAGAGTTCCTGCTCAATAGTTTCCCATGGAGTTTCTTTTAACTTGTCCTCAATGTTACTGATGCGGCGAATGGCCCGCAGGAAGAAAGGGTCTACCTGGGTCAACTCATGGATTTCTTCCACGCTCATGCCCCGGCGAATCGCTTCTGCAATATAGAACAAACGCTGGTCTGTGGCATTTTTTAAGACATCTATAATTTCATCCTGAGAAAACTCTTTTAAATAGGTTAATTCAATATGCTGTGCCCCAATTTCCAGAGAGCGAACCCCTTTCAATAATGCCCCTTCAAGGGTACGGTCAATAGACATCACTTCCCCAGTGGCTTTCATCTGGGTGCCAAGGGAACGGTCCGCATGTGGGAACTTATCAAAAGGCCAGCGTGGAATTTTCGCAACCACATAGTCAATGGCTGGCTCAAAGCTGGCATAGGTATACCCTGTGATTGGATTCACCACTTCATCCAAATGATAGCCAATGGCTACCTTGGCTGCAGTACGGGCAATTGGATACCCGGTAGCTTTGGAAGCAAGAGCAGATGAACGGCTCACCCGAGGATTTACCTCGATGAGATAATACTGGTCACTGTTAGGATCAAGGGCAAACTGAATATTACATCCCCCTACAACCCCCAGGGAACGGATTACTTTTATAGAAACAGAACGAAGCATTTGAGCCTGGTTATCTGTTAAGGTTTGCGTAGGAGCAAATACAATAGAATCCCCGGTATGTATGCCCACGGCATCAAAGTTCTCCATGTTACACACAATGATGCAGGTATCATTGGCATCCCGCATGACTTCATATTCGATTTCTTTCCACCCTTTTACACTGCGTTCAATGAGAACCTGAGTAATGGGGCTTGCAGCAAGGCCGCGCTTGGCAACTACCTGCAACTCTTCCTCCGTTTCCGCAATCCCACCACCTGCACCCCCGAGGGTATAGGCAGGGCGTACAATGACAGGAAAACCAATGCTGTTGGCAAAAGCCACGGCATCTTCCACCGTATTCACTGTTTCACTTTCTGGAACAGGTTCCCCAATGTCTTGCATCATCTTCTTAAATTCTTCACGGTCTTCCCCTTTAATGATGGTATCAAGGGGTGTCCCTAACAATTGCACATTGTATTTTTCCAGGATGCCTGCTTTGGCTAATTCTACAGCCAGGTTTAACCCTGTTTGACCTCCCAGAGTAGGAAGAATCCCATCAGGGCGTTCTTTGGCAATGATTTTATCAAGGGATTCAACAGTCAGTGGTTCCATATAGATCCGGTCTGCCACTTCCTCATCGGTCATAATGGTAGCCGGGTTATTGTTTACGAGGATAACTTCGATGCCTTCCTCCCGCAAAGCTAAACAAGCCTGGGCGCCAGCATAATCAAATTCAGCCGCCTGGCCAATAACAATTGCACCAGAACCAATGACTAACACACGATGAATATCAGGTAATTTAGGCATAACTCTTCTCTCCTGTCGCCTGGCATTGTTGCACAAATTTATCGAATAAGTAGGTGGTATCTGTGGGGCCTGCATGGGCTTCCGGATGGAATTGCACCGAGAAGATTGGCAATGATTCGTGTTCCACCCCTTCTGTAGACTTGTCATTCACATTGATGAAGGACATGCGCAAAGGAGAACCTTCCAGGGACTCTTCTTTTACTACATACCCATGATTTTGTGAGGTGATAAACACCTTTCCTGTCTGCAAATCTTTTACAGGATGGTTGGCGCCACGATGCCCATAGGGTAAGCGGGTTGTATCACAGCCAAAAATGAGAGAAATCAATTGATGTCCCATGCAAATCCCCATAGTAGGGTATTTTTCCACGATGGAGGTTAATGCTGGCAATTGAGGTGCCAAATCTTTCGGGTCTCCTGGTCCATTGGAAAGGAAAATACCATCCACACCCAGTGCATCAATATCCTCTAAGGTCACGTTATAAGGAACAATGGTCACCTGGCAATCCAATTTTAGCAGGCTTTCTAAAATATTCCGTTTATACCCAAAATCAATCATGGCCACTTTCGGCCCTTTATTTTCTACACCAAAGGTTTGCGCTTCTTTCAAAGACACCGATGGCACCAATCCATGCAAAGGTTGGGGAGTTAAGGCTTGTTTTGCTTCCTCAGGGTCAAGAGTCAAGCGGCCATACACCTCTCCATGGGTGCGCACAATATGGGTAATAGCCCGGGTATCAATTCCAGAGAGGATCGCCACACCGTATTTCTTCGCAATGTTTCCTAAAGAATCCTTTGCCTGATAATGGCTGGGCTCTTCACATAAATCACCCACAATTAATCCACGGCAAACAGGTTGAATGCTTTCATAATCAAATTTATTAATTCCATAATTGCCAATAAGGGGATACGTAAAAGTAACAATCTGGCCTGCGTAAGAGGGATCAGAGAATACTTCCTGGTAACCGGTCATTCCCGTATTAAAAACCACTTCTCCTGTACGGGCATTTTCATCTCCAAACCATTGCCCTTCAAACACTTCTCCGGTGCTAAGTACAAGGTATCCTTTCATCTGTTTCTCCACTCCCTTTTATCCTCTTGCCGCATAAGTCTGATCAAGAACCCTTGCCAGTGCCTGCACAGCTTCGTCGATTTCCTCTTTTGTTATGGTGAAAGGAGGCAAAATCCGAATCACATTGGGCCCAGCCATGAGTAAAAGGATTCCTTCTTCCCGCAAAGTGGCAACAACATCCCCTACAGGTCCGTCCATTTCCATCCCTACAAGCAATCCTTTGCCCCGAACTTCAACAATCGTTGGATGGGAGGCTTTTAACCCTTCTAATTGGGTACGCAAGTATTCTCCCATTTCGTTTACTTTCTGTATGTAACCATCTTCAGCAATGGTTTCTAATGTTGCTAATCCAGCGGTTGCTGCAAGAGGATTGCCGCCAAAGGTGGTGCCATGGGTTCCCGGGCCAAATGCCTGGGCCAGTTTTTCTTTCCCTACAATGGCGCCAATGGGAAAGCCGCTGCCTAATCCTTTGGCCATGGTAATGATGTCAGGTTCCACATCATAATGCTGGTAAGCAAACCATTTTCCCGTCCGGCCAATGCCTGTTTGCACTTCATCGACAATGATGAGTAGGTTATGTTCAGCACAAAGGGCTTTAATTTCTTCCACAAAAGCAGGATCCGCAGGATTTACCCCACCTTCTCCTTGCACCATTTCTAGCATAATGGCAATGGTTTTATCGGTAATGGCCCCACGCAAGGCTTTTCCATCGTTATAAGGAACAGTTTTAAACCCTTCAGGAAGAGGAGAAAATCCATCTTTTACTTTATCCTGGCCTGTTGCAGTTAGTGTCGCCAGGGTTCTGCCGTGGAAGGATTGGGTAAAGGTAATCACTTCATAGCGGTCTTCATTAAGGACCCGCTGGGCATACCGGCGAGCCAGTTTAATGGCTGCTTCATTGGCTTCAGCCCCGCTGTTACAGAAAAAGGCCCGATCCCCACAGCTAATGGATACTAATTTATCAGCAAGAGCTTCCTGCTGAGGAATATTGAACAGGTTGGAACAATGCCATAAGGTATCGATTTGTTCCTGTAATTTTGCTTTTACTTTTGGGGGTACATTTCCGAGAGACGTTACCGCAATGCCCGATACCAGATCCAGGTATCGTTTTCCTTGATCATCCCACAGATAATTTCCCTCTCCCTTTACAATAGAGATGGGCCAACGTCCATAATTGGGAAACAAACTACTCATTTACCCTCACCCCACTTTTCATGATTTTGGTGCCAACGGCGTCCCCATTTGCCACCTGTTTTAAGATGCCTGGTTCATAGCCATTAATAATCAATACTTCCTTCACTTCATTGCCCAGGGCATCCAGGGCGGCTCGTACTTTGGGAATCATCCCTCCGTAAATAACCCCTTCAGCAATCAAGGTTTCAATTTCAACTTCCGTTAATTGGGGCAACACTTGTTTCTCCCCACCTACTTCTTTCATCACTCCGGGCACATCTGTAACCATCACAAGTTGGCCTACCCCGAGAGAACCAGCAACTGCTCCGGCAGCTGTATCTGCATTAATATTGTAAACCTGCCCTGATTTCTCCACCCCTAATGGTGCCACAACAGGAATGTATCCACCTTTTAATAGGGTTTCTAAAAGGGCGGGATGCACTTCTTCAATGTTTCCTACAAATCCAAGATGGGCTGGACCCGGACTCACTTCAATGGTAGAGCCATCAATCCCACTGATGCCCACAGATTTTCCACCGGCCAATTCCAAATTTCCTACCACCTGTTTGTTTGTTTGGCCAAGAAGAACCATTTTCACCACGTCTAAAGTAGGTTCATCGGTGACACGTAACCCATCTATAAAATGGGGGGCAATCCCCATTTTTTCTAAGGTACGAGAGATTGCTGGACCGCCTCCGTGGACAATCACCGGCTCCCACCCTTGCTGGGCCAATTCCACTAAATCTTCATAAAAAGAAGCGGGCAACCGATCCAACGTGGAACCGCCACATTTAATCACTAATCTTTGCATCCTTTTACACCTTCTATATCTTCAAAATTTACAACTTCCTTATGGATAAACAGGGGTGAGTTTCAAGCCGGTATCTTCAGACAGGCCAAACATGAGGTTCATGTTTTGTACTGCCTGGCCAGCGGCGCCTTTCACCACATTATCAATGGTAGATAACACAACCACCCGTTTGGTCCGGGAATCTACATGCCAGGCAAGATCACAGAAGTTAGACCCTGTGACTTCTTTCGTTTTCGGATGGGCACCTGGGCGTAAACGAACAAAATATTTTCCTTCATAGGCATTGCTGTAAGCCTGTGCCACTTGTTCTTCTGTCACGCCTTCTTGTAAGGATGCATAAATGGTGGACAAAATGCCTCGATTCATGGGGACAAGGTGTGGTGTAAAGGAAATCAGCGCCTCTTTGCCTGTTAAACGGTAAAGGGTTTGTTCGATTTCTGGAATGTGTTGATGTTTTGCAACTTTATAAGCAGATATGCTTTCATTCACTTCACAAAAATGGGCGCCTAAAGAAACAGAACGCCCTGCACCTGTAACCCCTGACTTGGCATCCACAATAATGGATTTCTCATCAATTAACCCTTCTTTTACAAGAGGCAAAAGGGCCAATAAAGTAGCTGTAGGATAGCAACCTGGATTGGCAAGAAGAGTCGCCTCTTTGACCTGCTCTCCCATCCACTCCGTTAACCCATAAACCGCCTGATCCAACACCTCTTTAGGTGAAGTCTCTTTGTTGTACCATGTTGTATATAATTCTGGCGTTTCCAGACGTAAATCTCCGGATAAATCAATGATTTTCAAGGTTCCATTCATTAATTGAGGAACCAGCTTCCCACTAACCCCAGAAGGAGTAGCAATAAACACCACATCGGCTTCTTCCTGAATTTTTTCAATGTGGATTACTTGTAACTCTTCCGTAAAAATAGTATTTAAATGGGGATATACTTCTTGAATGGTTTTCCCCGCTTGAGAATTAGAATAAATAGAAATAATTTCTCCAACCGGATGGGAGAGAAGAAGACGGATTAACTCTACCCCACTATAACCGGTTGCACCAATAATAGATATTTTCAACGTGGTTTCCCCCCGACCTATTTCACCTAATATAAATTATGAATTATTATACGTTGAATAGAATAATAATTCAATAATAAGTTTCCTTTGATAACACGAAAAAAGAGCCTCCCCCAGGGGAAAAGCCCTTTTTAGCATAAGCCATAGGCTTATTTTTTCGTAATTAACCAGTCAGCCAATTTTTTTGCTTCATCATCTTTTACTAAGTTCTCAGTCATTACTCCTGTCGCTCCAGATTTACCTGGAATGGTACTGCCTTTTAAGATTTTGGTTTTTAACTCATCAGCATCTTTATAAAGGCTTCCTACTTTAGCTAGAGATGGACCAACGCCACCAGCTAAATTTACACCATGGCAGACCTGACAAGTTTTAGTATAAAGCTGTTCAGCTTCAGCCGTATTCCCACCGCCAGTGGTTCCACCATTGGTAGTTCCACCGTTGGTAGTACCGCCATTCCCTGCATTTTTCGTGGTACAAGCAGCTGCAAAGGCGATTAACATGATCATCCCAAAAATCGCGATAAATTTTTTCATTAGGGACTCTCCCTCCTCTGTTTATTTCAGAATTAGTATGAACAGAAGAAGAGGGTTTTATTAGTAAAATATTCTTTTATAAAAGTTCTTTGGCTTTTGCGGCAATATTTTCAGCGGTTAAGCCGTATTTCTGCAATAACTCATCAGGTTTGCCTGATTCACCAAAGGTATCTTCCACACCAACCCGGCGCAGTGGAGCTGGATGTTTTTCGCACAGGACTTCAGCAACAGCAGCACCCAGTCCGCCTAAGATGTTACACTCTTCTGCGGTAACAATCCCTTTGGTCTCTTGAGCTGCTTTCACAATGATTTCTTCATCAATTGGCTTAATGGTCGCCATATTGATTACCCGTGCATTAATGCCTTCCCCGGCCAGAAGTTCAGCAGCCTCTAAAGCAATATGAACCATCACACCGGTAGCAATAATGGCTACATCATTGCCTTCCCGGATTTGGATCCCTTTGCCGATTTGGAAGTCATAGCTGTCATCAAACAGCACAGGAATACTGGGGCGGCCCATGCGTATGTACATTGGACCATAGGTTTCAGCAGCTGCATGAATGGCTTTTTTCGTTTCCGTAGCATCTGCAGGAATAATCACGGTCATATTTGGCATAGCACGCAAAAGAGCCACATCTTCTACAGCTTGATGGGATGCCCCATCTTCCCCAAGGGTTAAGCCTTGATGGGTAACGGCAATTTTCACATTTAAATTCGGGTAACATACAGAGTTGCGAATCATATCAGCAACCCGCAAAGAGCCAAACAAGGCGAAGGTGCTGGCAAAAGGAACTTTGCCACAGGAGGATAACCCTGCTGCCATGCCAACCATATTGGCTTCCGCAATCCCTGCATTAATAAACCGGTCAGGGAACACCTGTTTAAAATCATTGGTTTTGGTGGATTTAGAAAGGTCTGCATCCAAAACAACCACGTTAGGATTCTTTTTGCCCACTTCTACTAATGCTTCACCGTATGCGTCACGGGTGGCTTTCTTTTGTACGGTTTTCTCCATTATTGTTCGCCTCCATTTCCGCATAACTCATCTAATGCTTTTTGTAACTGCTCGCTATTTGGAGCGGTTCCATGCCAACCGCATACATTTTCCATATAAGAAATCCCTTTTCCTTTTACCGTGTTGGCAAGGATCATGGTTGGTTTTCCTTTCACTTGCTTCGCTTCATGTAAAGCAGAAATAATTTGCTCCATGTCATGGCCATCGATTTCAATCACATGCCAGTTAAAAGCGCGGAATTTATCATCGATTGGATGTGGATTCATTACCTCTTCAACATTCCCGTCAATTTGCAAATGGTTGGAATCCACAAAAGCACAAAGGTTATCAAGACCATAATGGCCTGCCGCCATTACAGCTTCCCACACCATACCTTCTTGAATTTCCCCATCGCCCATCATGACATACACACGGTAATCCTTTTTGTCTAAACGGCCAGCTAATGCCATGCCAATCCCGGAGGATAATCCTTGTCCAAGGGAGCCTGTACTTTGCTCCACGCCTGGGAGAAGCTTGCGGCTAGGATGGCCCTGCAAGCGTGTATTCAATTTACGGAATGTAGCCAATTCTTCTTTTGGAAAAAATCCCTTCTCCGCTAAAGCTGCATAAAGGACAGGACTTGCATGGCCTTTACTGAGAATAAAACGGTCCCGGTCTGGATCCGCAGGTTTATCTGAATAAATATTCATTTCGTGGAAATATAATACCGTCACGATATCTGCGGCAGAAAGGGATCCCCCTGGATGGCCTGAATTAGCTGCTGCCACCATCTTCACTATTTCCTGACGTATGTTACTGGCATGACTTTGGAGTTCTGCCATCTGTTCTCCTGCTAGTTTACTCATTGTCCTATCCTCCATTAGCATCTATGATTGGTTCATTTGCATTCGTAGGTAACCATCGATAAATTGATCAATCTCTCCATCCATGACTGCCTGAACAACGGCGGTCTCCACCCCGGTACGATGGTCTTTCACCATACTGTAAGGATGGAAAACATAAGAGCGAATTTGGCTGCCCCAGGCAATATCCTTTTGTTCGCCTCGCATTTTCGCCGCTTCTTCTTCTTGCTCTCGAATTTTCAATTCATATAATTTGGAACGCAACATCTTCATGGCGTGCTCCCGGTTTTGAATCTGGGAGCGCTCACTCTGGCAGCTTACAACCACACCTGTAGGGATGTGGGTAATCCGCACTGCTGAATCCGTGGTATTAATATGCTGGCCACCAGCACCACTGGCTCGATAGGTATCAATTTTAAGTTCATCGGAGCGAATTTCAATGGTAATATCGTCATCAATTTCCGGCGCCACATCACAGGATGCAAAGGATGTATGGCGTCGCCCTGAGGCATCAAAAGGAGAGATGCGCACAAGGCGATGGACTCCTTTTTCTGCTTTCAAATACCCGTATGCGTTATGCCCTTTAATCAGCAAGGTCACACTCTTAATCCCCGCTTCATCCCCAGGGAGGTAATCCAAGGTTTCTACTTTATAGCCATGCCCTTCTGCCCAACGGGTATACATGCGCAAAAGCATGGATGCCCAGTCTTGAGATTCCGTCCCCCCTGCACCAGGGTGCAATTCAAGAATGGCATTCCGCTTGTCATAAGGGTTGTTTAACAATAATTGCAATTCAAAATTGGACAGGTCATCGCCTAATGATTTAACCCCTTCCTTAATGTCAGGAATAAGGCTTGCATCATTTTCCTCTGCAATAAGATCCATCATCACCTGAATATCTTCAACCTGATTTTCCAGGCCTTGTATACGAGTTACTGATTCTTTTAACCCGTTTAACTCCCCAATGACCTTCTGGGCCCCATCATTATCATCCCAGAAATTTGGAGCGGTCATTTTTACTTCCAATGCGGAAATTTGTTTCTCCTTTTCAGGCAGGTCAAAGAGACCCCCTGAGTTCAGCTAGTCTTTTCACAATCCCAGCCATTTGTTGCTTTGCCTCTGTCAATGGCAATGCGATCACTCCTTACCGTGACAGTTTTTATACTTCTTCCCGCTACCGCATGGGCATGGGGTATTACGACCTACTTTATCTTCCTTGCGGACTGGTTTCTTCTCAACTTTATCATCGCCACCACCAGAAGCGACAGCCTGGCCTTTAGCAACTTCTTGCCGTTCAAGATTATTGCCGATTTGGGCTTTCATAATATAGAGAGCGACCTCTTCTTCAATGGAAGCAACCATCGCATTAAACATTTCGAAGCCTTCAATTTGATATTCCCGCAATGGATCAATTTGCCCATAGGCACGGAGATAAACTCCCTGGCGGAATTGGTCCATGGCATCGATGTGGTCCATCCACTTGCTATCAACGCCGCGAAGAACAACCACTTTCTCAAATTCACGGAAGTTCTCTTCGCCCATTTCCTCTACACGGCCACGGTAAAGTTTTTCTACGGTATTCTCGAAGACTTCAATCATTTCTTCCCGCTCTTTGCCCCAGATATCCTGTGCTGTAATCTGGCCTTCATGGAGGAATGTATTGTTGCAATGTTCAATAAGCTTATCTAAATCCCACTCATCTTGTTCCACAGCTTCAGGACAATGGACATCAACCAAACGTTTTACATGGGAAACCATCATGCCTAATACCACAGGTTCCAGGGATTCCGCTTCAATAACTTCACGGCGTTGTTTATAAATAATCATACGCTGTTGGTTCATTACATCATCATATTGCAATACCATGCGGCGGGTATCAAAGTTAGCCCCTTCTACCCGTTTTTGGGATGCCTCAATGGCTTTGGAAACCATGCGGCTCTCAATAGGCGTGTCTTCATCCATGCCCAGGCGCTCCATCATGCCCTTAATGTTATCGGAACCAAATTTCTTCATCAAATCATCTTCTAAGGAGATGAAGAACTGGGTAGAGCCCGGGTCACCCTGGCGTCCTGCACGTCCACGCAACTGATTGTCAATGCGTCGGCTTTCATGGCGCTCAGTACCTATAATATGAAGGCCCCCGATATCTGCAACACCTTCACCAAGCTTAATATCCGTACCACGGCCAGCCATATTGGTAGCAATGGTTACTGCATCTTTTTCACCTGCGGAAGCGACGATTTCAGCCTCACGTGAATGTTGCTTCGCATTTAATACATTATGCTTAATCCCTTTTTTCTTCAGCAACATGGATAGGACTTCGGATTTTTCAATAGATGTGGTACCAACAAGCACAGGGCGTCCCAATTTGTGAAGCTCTTCAATCTCACGTACAGCAGCTCGAAACTTGCCCATTTCCGTTTTATAAATCACATCGGGACGGTCTTCCCGAATCATCGGCATATTCGTTGGAACGACAATAACTTCAAGTCCATAAATCTTCTTGAATTCTTCTTCTTCCGTTTTCGCAGTACCTGTCATCCCGCCTAATTTCTTATACAAACGGAAGTAGTTTTGTAGGGTAATGGTAGCCAGTGTCATGCTTTCATTTTGCACCTTTAACCCTTCTTTTGCCTCAATGGCCTGGTGCAACCCATCACTATAACGGCGTCCCTGCATTAAGCGGCCGGTGAATTCATCAACAATGATGATTTCACCTTCTTCAACCACATACTGCACATCCCGCTTCATTAATGCATTGGCTTTTAATGCATTGTTAATATGATGGTTCAAAAGCATATGCTCTGTATCGAAGAGGTTCTCAATGTGGAAACCTTTCTCCACCACTTCAACCCCTTTATCGGTTAGGGCAGCAGAATGGGCCTTCAAATCCACAGTAAAGTGTTCTTCTTCTTTTAATTGAGGAACAAAACGGGCAGCGATATAATACAATTCCGTTGATTTTTCTGCTTGTCCAGAAATAATCAAAGGGGTTCTCGCTTCATCAATTAAGATACTATCCACTTCATCCACAATACAAAAGTTCATTTCCCTTTGTACCATGTGTTCTTTATATAAAACCATGTTATCCCGCAAATAATCGAAACCAAATTCATTATTCGTGCCATATGTAATATCTGCGGCGTAGGCAGCTTGTTTTTCTTCAGGGGACATTGCATTTAAATTAACAGCCCAGGTTAAGCCAAGAAAACTATAAATTTGGCCCATTTCTTCAGCATCCCTGCTGGCCAAATATTCGTTCACTGTAACAACATGCACACCTTTGCCAGATAAGGCATTTAAATAAGCTGGCAGGGTAGCAACAAGGGTTTTCCCCTCACCAGTGCGCATTTCGGAGATTTTCCCGTCATGGAGAACCATCCCCCCGATTAATTGCACATCGAAATGGCGCATGCCTGTAACCCGGCGTGAAGCTTCCCGAGCCACAGCAAAAGCTTCATGTAAAAGGTCGTTAAGGGTTTCCCCGTTGGCATACCGTTCTTTAAATTCTACTGTTTTCCCTTGAAGTTGTTCATCCGTTAAAGCTTGCATTGCGGGTTCAAGGGCATTGATCTTCTCAACCCTTTTCATGTACTTCTTAATGTCCCGCTCGTTTGTATCACCGATTATTTTTTTCAATAATCCTAGCATGGAAATCCCCTTCCACTCCCCGCTTTAAATCAAAAGCGGACGTAAATTATTACCTAAATTATAATTTTAACAGTAACACTATTGGATGACAAGAAACCCTCCCGTATCTTAAAGAAAACTTGGCTTCGCCAAGCCTTTTAAGGCGCAGGAGAAGCCTTAGTTGCACTTATACTATAAGAATTTTATAAATTCTTTAAGTGTAAAGAAAACTTAGCAAGTACAAAGAAATGAAAAAGACGTTGGCAGACTAGCTGCCAGCGCCTTTTCTCTTCGATGACTTTCATTAAGCCTGATCAGGCTCGATTAATCCATAACGACCATCCTTACGGCGATAAACCACGTTCACTTCATCAGTCTCTGCATTGCTGAAAACGAAGAAGGTGTGCCCTAGCATGTCCATTTGTAAAGCTGCTTCTTCAGCATCCATGGGCTTCAAGTTGAAGCGTTTCGTTTTTACGATTTTCAACGCTTCATCCACTTCATCTTCAACAACGGTGGTTGTAGTGGCTACAGTCTCAGGTTCAACAAAGATTCTTTGTCCCTGATGACGGAATTTCCGGTTAATCTTCGTTTTATATTTACGAATCTGGCGTTCTAATTTTTCAACTACCAAATCAATGGCAGCATACATATCTTCATGGGTATCTTCTGCTCGGAGGATAACACCAGGCATTGGTATTGTTACTTCTACTGTTTGTTCCCCACGTAATACGCGAAGGGTAACATAGCAGCTGAAGGGAGTGGTATTGTCAAAATATTTCTCTAGTCGCCCCACTTTCTTTTCGGCATAGTCTCGTAGTGCGGGTGTTACTTCGATGTGTTCTCCACGGACGATGTATTGCATATATACTCCTCCTTTCAAACTATACTTATTATATTCCATAAATGCACATTTAATTCCTTCAGAAATAGGCAAAGATTGCTTGTTTTATAAGGCGAATTTGTGAACCCTTCACATCCACTTCATATCCCCTTTACAACCCCTTTACATCTCCTTTATAAATCTCCTTTAGGATTAACCTTATACGAGGCTTATACGAGGTATTAAATGGGATAAACAGAGGAAAGCTTACAATAGAACAGAATGTAAAGGAGGGTATTTTTATGAATTCTGGAACGGATATTTTTTATAAGCAAGTAAAAATAAACGAACTAGAAGGAGTTGTAAAAACCCATCAAGCTGCGTTTAAGGATTATTTCCTCACTAATCTTGGGGACAAGTTTTTGTTCAGATTTTACAAGGAATTTTTAGAGGACAAGGATACCATTGCTATTGGAGCTTATGTTCAAGAAAAACTAGTGGGCTTTATTTTATGTTCGAAAAACAAAAATCATGTAATGGATAAATTTTACCAAAAAAACTTTTGGTTTATTATTAGAAATGTGATCATCCAGACTCTAAAAATGAATAAAATTATTATTTCCGGATTAATTTCAAGGTTTAAACTAGGAATTGGCGTGATTAAATCTTTATTATTTCCAAATAATATCCAACCTGATGCAAATAATACAGAAATCAGCACAGCCCATAATACCAGGTTATTATCCATTGCTGTTCTTCCTCAATACCAGGGAACTGGCGCATCAAAAGGCATGATGTCCTTTTTCCACAATTATTT
This sequence comes from uncultured Paenibacillaceae bacterium, assembly GCA_937874515.1. Taxonomy (GTDB): domain Bacteria; phylum Bacillota; class Bacilli; order Aneurinibacillales; family Aneurinibacillaceae; genus CALNBV01. Next base: position 15,249 of record CALNBV010000037.1, read on the forward strand.
AATGGAAGATAACGTAAACGCAGTAGGACTTTCCGTAAAAAAGGAAAATACACGGGCAATCAAGTTTTATGAAAAAATGGGATGGCAGGTTGAAAAGAAGGAAAGAAATGCGATTTATTTTGTGAAAACCTTCTAATAAGAGAGATGCTAAGAGAGATGCTAAGAATCAAATCGTGCCCCTTGCTCGCCGACAAAGATGTTAAAAATGACGGTCACCTTCACTCCGGGCGCGCCTTCAAAACATCTGGGTAGCTCAGGAAGTGAGACTGTTGAAGACTTTTATTCGCCCTTCGTTCAGATTCCCTCGTATCGGCTCACAAAAGGGCTACTGATTTGATTCTTTACCATCTCAACCATTTCTACGGTAACTAATAAAGCCCCTGGCATCGCATATCACACAAGCTGATGCCAAGGGTTCTTTCAATGAAACGAAAAAACCCCCTGTATGCACAGGGGGTGTTAGTTATCATCAATAACACTCTTTACTTTCCTAATAAATCGGTCTTAACGTATGTATGACTGATTTAGGTTTGTATGAAAGAGATTTATTATAATTTGATAACGTTAGCTGCTTGTGGTCCACGTTCGCCTTGAACGATTTCGAACTCTACGCTTTGTCCTTCGTCGAGAGTTTTGAAACCATCAGTTTGAATAGCGGAGAAATGTACGAATACATCGTCACCATTTTCTCTTTCAATGAAACCATACCCTTTTTCTGCGTTAAACCATTTAACTTTACCTTGCATTAGATACATCCCTTTCCCCGAAAAAATAAGAGCTTTATTTAAGGTTGAGGCGCTGTATTACCTCGTCCTTACATATTCGATGATACCATCCAAAACAAGGGCCGGTCAAACAAAAACGCTCGACTTTAACCTAGTGTATTCGACACTCAAGTAGGGTTTTTCTTGTCGAATTTCTTAGCTTGACTTTTCCTTAAAAGAGCTGATTTCTTCATAAAGTTGGCTGGTTTTTGCCCGATCAGGTTCATTGATAATGAGGTACCCTTTATCTGTGTGAATGATAATATATGGAGGATTGCCAAACTGGATAAACAGCTTAGCCTTTCCTAACTGTTCCAATTTAAAGTGTCCCTTTAATACATCATTTAAGGCATACCCATTGGTCCGAACTTTTATTTCAGGCAAGGACTCCACCAATTCTACCTTTTTCATGTCTTTATACGAAATACTTTCCCCATACATTCCTTTGATGGTAAGTGAATCCTCATTCAAGACATACTTGGTGGGAACTAATCCATAAAGAACCATTCCTATAACTCCTACAGTCACTAGTGAAATGATTCCAATAGTAATTTTCTGACCCATCTTCATACTGCCATCAGGATTATAAGCCCCTTTATCATATTTTTGCGCCTTAATAACCACATAAATCGTGGACAATATAATGATTAAAAATACGAAAAAAGAAACCTTCTCAAGATCAAACCACATCAATAAAAATACAACGACAAACATACCGGCCAAAAAATACAAATAGTTCCCCATAAATCGGCCAAGGCCTTCCTTGTCCATTTGCTCTTGCCGTTCCTTCGAAGCAGTATTATACCCTGAGATCAACCAGTAAAACTTAAATTTTTTAATAAGAACACCCATCAAAAGCAACAATCCAGCCAAATAAAGAAAAAGATAATCCATCTCTCGCTGCCTCCCTTTTTCTTTTATTATAGCCTTATTTACTCGTAACGGAGGGCTTCAATTGGGTCCATTTTTGCCGCTTTATTGGCAGG
>CALNBV010000038.1 GCA_937874515.1 uncultured Paenibacillaceae bacterium
CTACGTTTCAATTCCTCATAGGTAAGCTAATAACGGCAGGACGAACCTGCACCACAAATACCCGATTTCCAGTTTCAATTCCTCATAGGTAAGCTAATAACCAGCAATCATAGCCACGTCCCCCATAAGGGCAACAGCGTTTCAATTCCTCATAGGTAAGCTAATAACTAATACAGCGAATGTGATTTGTTCAGGACTTTGCAAGTTTCAATTCCTCATAGGTAAGCTAATAACCTTGCTAATAACAAACGAATCGCATTCAATCACTCGAATGTCTGTAGAGGTTTCAATTCCTCATAGGTAAGCTAATAACCCATCAAAACATGATAAAATCAACACTTTTCAGTTAATACTAGAATAAGCAATTAATTTTAAAATATAAAAAAACCTTGAAAAACCTGAATATCCCTTGTCGTCGATCTCCTATACTTTTTGCATTACTCATGACCGACAGCAAAAATTATCTATAAAAAATTTTCATTTCCTCCCTTCTTTAAGCCGTATTCTTCCCTTGCAGAGTAATTTTTAGAACGAAAAGTATAAAAAATAAGAGAATCGTCACCAGGCTGAATGATCATCAACAATTCACCTTTTAACTTTTTAAAATTTGTTTCGCTAATATCCCCTTCTAGAACAGAATTTTGTACCCAATTAAGATATTTACGGGATGTTTTCAGAACTTTATTAACCCGTTTTACCCCTATGTCATATACAAGGATAACAAACATATCTCCACCTCACCAACGGGAGTAAAAGGGCTCATATTCTTTCTCCCCAATTATATGTTTTTGTAATTTGTAAACTTCCATGCGAATAAGGGTTCGATACGAAACAGACCTTCCCAATTCCTTATGTTTTATCGTCGTTTCTAAACGCCTTTCTATTTCCTCTAGAAATATTTTCCTTCCCTTTTCATTTAGAATAATGCCATCCATTTTTTTCTCAAAATCTTTAGGCCCTATCATTTTTTTTCCAACCAGCGTAAAAATAGCACGATCAACAATAATAGGTTTAAAGATTTCAGCTAAATCAAGATTTAAAGAAAAGCGGCGAAAATTAGTGGTATGAAGATATCCTATTCTTGGGTCTAAATGAGTTTTATAAATTTCACTCAAAGCAACAGTATAGATAATTGAATTTCCAAAACTAATTAGCGCATTTAATCTATTCAAAGGAGGACGACGTGTTCTTCCCTCAAAGAGGAAATGGTTATTATCTATTATTTTATCAAAGGCCCGATAATAAGTTTCCCGATAATTCCCTTCGATTGCCATCATCTGTTCAATGGAATTTTGTTCGTGTAATCTATTTTTCAATTCTTCAAGACTCACTTGTATATCTTTAAGATCTGTTCCCCTGTTGGAATAATATTTAAGAACCTGAGCCATATTTTCCATGGCCCCCTCAATAAATTTAGAAGCGATTTCTTTTCTCATTTCTTCATTTAAATAAGCTTGTGTTTGATGTAGAATCATATAACCAGAATTCAAATGCTCCCTGGGATAAAAACTGCCCATATAATATCCGTAATAATTGTACATATGAAGGATAATTTCCTTTTGAGAAATAAACTCTAACATTCTTTTATTAAAATCAACCTCGCCAAACAAATAAATTTCTTTCGTATCCTCAACGGGAATATACTTCTTCCCTTCTTCCGTTTCAAAGCATAGAGTTTGATCTTTCCTCGAAAGAGATCCAGTGCTGAAAATATAAATGCTCTTTTTCATATTTTCTCCCCCTTTATGCCCAACACATTTCTCTGTAAGCACAGTTTTTACACCAACGGACTTTCCTGGGTGGAGGCGGTAACTCCGAAGAAACAACCTTTTTTATTTTCTCTTTAAGTTCCTCAATCTTTTTCTTGCCTTCCTCATCCAATATAACTTGCTCCTTTTTCCTCTCTTCAGGAAATAATAGTTCACCTTTTGCGGTAACCCCCATTTCCTGTAACTCATTCAGATAAAAAAGAAGTTGGAGGCGTGCACTATCTTCAGATGCTGAACTTTTTTTCACTTCTCCAATCACTAACTGGCCACCCTTTGATTTCATCACATCTACTTTTAGATGGCCTATTGTGACATCTTTCTTATCCCTTTGATAAACCTTTTCCTGCAAAAAACGTCCGTAATCCACATTTTCATCATCTTGGTCTGCTACTAATTGCCGGGCAAGAAACCAGGTTTCCCTTGGGCAAATTTGATAATACCAAACCAGTGAGCCTGTAACCTGAAAATTAGCCACCCCGAACACCTACCAGTTAGAAAAGTGAGATTCTACTTTAAATCCTGTCTCAGAATTATAAAAATTATTTAACATAGCCCGACTGACATAAAACATATTATCAACTGAAGGTGGTTGATTATTTACCCGTTTAGGAACAGAAACGATATAATCTCGCATTTTATTCTTTATCGCCGCAAAGCGAATATATTTTTCTAAAGGATCAAAAATGTTTTCCATTATGTCAACGTATCGTTCCCATAAATTTTGGGCTTCATCATTAATTTCTATAAAAACATCCATTCTATCTAGATTATCTTCTATTAGCAAAAATGAACTAATAGGTAATTTTTTTAATTCCCCCCTTTCCTTTTTAGTAGGAAAGGGATCCCTATCAAACAAAAGAGTATTTAGTCCCTGTAAAAATTTATCAGATTCCGATTGATCCATTCTTGATTTGAGTAGTTCAAAATATCTGTCGATATAGGTTAAAAATTCTTTCTCTTGTAATGTTTTAACTCCACTAACCACTTTTCGAGTTGCATCTAATTTAACCTTTTCATAAATTTTATCTCCATAAGCATAGAATCGTCCGTTATCATTTATATTCCCCAGACGAACAACCACTACTTTCCCTTCCCTTTTCCCATGGCGATTGCAACGTCCAGCAGATTGATTGATAGATTCTAAAGGGGCAAAATCCCGAAACACCACATCAAAGTCGATATCTACCCCGGCTTCGATGAGTTGTGTGCTTACCGCTATTCTATATTTTCCCGATCTTATTTCTTCAATTCTATTCAACCTTTCAGCAGGTACTACATGGGTAGATAAATAGACCATTTCTTCATCAATTTTATCTTTTAATAATTGAAATAAATCCCTTGCAGAGGCAATTGTATTCATGATGAATAAATAAGATTTATCAGTCTCTAAATCTACATTATTAACGAATTCCTCCAATGTTTTCTTTTCATCTATCTGAAATTCAAGAGAAATACGATTCATCTCTTTAAAATAGGTTTCTGCTTCACATAATGGAAGGACTTCACCCTCAGTAAATATTTTTGGTTGTGTTGCGGTTAAAAGTATTACATCAACCTGTAAATACCGAGTTAACTCAAGAAATAAGGTTTGAACCAGAGGCCAATATTTTACTGGTAAAGACTGTATTTCATCTAACAAAATTATTGAGTTAGAAAAGCGATGAAACTTTCGTAAAGAACGATTTCGATTTGTTAATAATGATTCTAGAAGTTGCACATAGGTTGTAATAATAAACTCTGAATTCCATCCCTCAATTAGTAGCTTTCCTTTGTCATCTTCATAAATTTCATCCTCGCTTGCCTGATAAAGTGGCTCTGTTAAGGAATGATGTTTTAATAGGACAGTATGATCTAAAGTGATTCCGTTTTCCTGCAGAACTTTTTGGATTTCATGAAAGTTCTGGTCTATTACACTTAAGAAAGGAAGAGCATAAATAATTCTGGGTGCAACTCCATTTCTTTCTTCTAATCTTCTTTCCCTTAACTTCAATGCAAAATTTACTGAGGCTAATGTTTTACCCAT
>CALNBV010000039.1 GCA_937874515.1 uncultured Paenibacillaceae bacterium
CCGAACACAACACCATTCATAGTAGAGGCTACATAGTCACTGTTAATAGCCTGTCCCTTTTTATCCTTTTGCTTTTTCGCCATGTTCATTTCATAAATCCCGCCAGCAGATACCTTTGGCAAACGGATGTCATCCACAGGATCCTTAGCATTAGCTTCCATGCCACCTTTCACACCAGACATGGCTACATATACTTTGTTATCCTTTTTATTTACATCCACAGCTTCCATTTTGTTAAATTCCGCAGTGGCTCCCAGTAACGCTCCATAACGGCGAGATTCTAAGAAGGCAGCCGCTTTTTCCGTGCCTGGTTTCAGTTTTAACCATTCTTCTTTTCCACCACTGCTCTGAGTCTTTACTTTCTTAAAGCCATGGGCAAGGGCATAGGCTTCATCCGTAGTAGTTTCAAACATATCACTGAATTTCACTTTGTTGGCCAATTCTTTAATTTCTTTATCCGTAGCATGTCCTAATTTAATCCATTCTAACTTAGCAGAGCCCCCATTTTGCTCACTGGTTTGGTTCCATTTTGCAGCATAAAGGCTTCCAGCAGATAAATCTCTTTCCTTGTCTGCTACATACATAAACAACATGGTATAACCGCCATCATCCCCATAATACACGGTACGGTTGTCTGGCATAGTTATGACCCGCTCATAGGAAAGGCGACCCATGCTGTAGTGTTTTACCGCTGTTGTTTTCCCACTAGGAGAAACGCTAACCTCAGGCATATAACCAAAAGAATAGGGGTTCCCAATCATTGCAGGGTCCTTGCTAAAGTTACGGGCAAATTGAGTAACGGAAGAATTCTCTTGATTTAGTTCATGGGCTTTTGCATCTGGCTCATATTCTTCACTGCCCAGGTGAGTATTCCAGGGGGACAGGGAGCCTGCACAGGGAGTCCAGATTCCGCCGTCTTTCGAAAAATCGATGGGATTGATGTCTGTTACCGTTAATTTCCCTGTTTTCTTATCCTGTTTCACCGTATTTAAAGCCATGGACTTAGGAAGGTTGCCCAAGTTGCTATCAACACTTTCGTAATGGTTTACTAGATAGAGATTGCCGCTTTTTCCCTTTACATTGATTAAACTATTGCTGTCAGGTGCATCAGAAACATAGGGTTTGGGATTGTTGGGATCGGTTTTCATATCCATAATCACATTGCCATCGGCATCATATGTAGCTCCTGCAGTCTTACCATTAATCACATCACCTGGTTTGAACATTAGTTCATAGGATAACGGAAAGCTTTTAACAGAGCCATCACTGTATGTCACCTGGGCTGAAGCACTGGAATACATGTCATTTTGCTGTTTAGGAGTCTTGGGACCTTCCATTCCCATAAACTCTACTTTCTCTATTGAAGGAACTTTTGGAGCAGCCAAAACATTAACAGCAGTAGGAAGCAGTACGGATAAGCTTAATAAAGGTACAATTAACTTTTTAACTTTCACCTTTCTCCCTCTTTTCTATTAAATTTAAACTTCATAGTAATTATAGAAAAAGAAGATTAAAGGGATTTTAACCTTGTATTAATTTCTGTAAATTTTGTGTTATTTGAATATTTATGTCGATTAGTCTTACATAGACATTCGTTCATTCTTTTTGCGAAAGTCACTAAAAAATAAACCACCAGCCCCAATTTCTGGGTTCTGGTGGTTTTCTAATGTTTAAGACTATTGATGCATGTAGTTTGTGTTCATATGGGTTGGCTGCACTTCCATCTGATTTTGTTGCATATTCATTGGGGACGAAGGTTGATACATGCCCATCATGGTTTGGGTGGTTTGTTCAGCTAACGTGGGAACTTGATAAAATCCTTTTTGGTTCATGTACTGGAATAATTCATAGGCCTGTTCTGCACAGGAATTTGCTCCCTGCATAATAGAATGGCGAATTTGGGTATCTGCAATTTCCAGTGTAGCGTGCATACGAGAGAGGGCTGACGCTTTATGGCATCCCAACATACCTGAAGCCACATCCCTGTCTTCTAACATTTGCATAGAGGTTTTGGGCATTTCAGGTTCTGGTTGGCGCAGACCATAAGAAGGAGAAAAATTTTGTTGTCCGCTAAGGGTCCGCTGGGGAACACTTCCATGGCCTCCCTGAGAAGAAATCATGGAAACAAGGTTATTGTACTCCTGCATCATAAACTGGGTTTGGTTATCCAGAATGTTTAATAATTGATTATCTTGTACATGGGAGCGATACAGTTGAAACTGATTAATGCCATCAATGGTATCTGTAAGCACTTCGTGTAATTCCATCATTTCATGGGCACCAAATTTGCGGTTCATGGTATTACCTCCATAGTTGAAGTTTTAGCAATAATAATATGAACCAGTGGCCCACCCTTTATGCAAAATTATTCTTCCACTGGGAAATCATTCTCTTCATCTAATATAAGGCCTTCTTCATTATTCATCAGTTTCAGCTTGTTGTGGAGTTCCTTTTCTATTATTTCAGCCTGTTCCAGATATTTGGTTATATTTTTAAAATCAGACTTTTTTATATCCTTCATTTGTTTTTTTAGCCTATTCATCTGCTCTTTATATTCCTGAAAGATTTGTAATCTCGTCTCCATTTCATAAGACATAATGAATCCCCCTCAAGAATAGAAATTTAATCTTATGAAAGGTTCCTATTTAAACAAAATAAGAATCTGATCCGAATCTGTCCGTTTTAACACACGATATCCCGTGGCAGAAGCTGTTGCTATACCTTCAACATTAGGTTTGCAATACCCATCAACCTGACATGTACCATCATCTCGAACGAGGAGTTTTCCCAGCATGCCAACTGCTACCCATTCAGGCCTTTTCAGACGGGGAATGTATTCCTGCTCCGGGTTCCATTCTGGATTTAATATCGGTTGGGTATCTTTATATTCTGGAATAATAACATTTCCATTATGATCTGTTACTGCTGGGACGGCCACCTTATGGTACTGAATTCTGCCCCATTTGTCTGTCAGAAACTTCTTTTCCCAGCGCATTTCTGCACTATCCCCT
>CALNBV010000040.1 GCA_937874515.1 uncultured Paenibacillaceae bacterium
TTAGTTTCTATTAAAACGGAGAAAGAAAAAAGTATTCTTGAGTCCTATGGATTAGAAAAGGGGAAATATTTTTTACAAATTACCCGGTTTGAACCGGAAAATTTACCTTTGAAAATTTTGCAGGGGTTTAAAAAATCCAGATTAGAGGAAAAAGGATATAAATTTCTTCTGGTAGGTTTTAAAGAATCTAATGAGTATTCTTTGAAAATTAAGGGGATGTCTGGTAAAGATGGTATAATTGTAGATGAATCTATCTATGATCAGGAGGTTCTCTATACCCTGCGCAAAAATAGCTATTGTTATGTCCATGGAAATTCCGTAGGGGGAACCAATCCAGCCCTTTTGGAAGCCATGGCAACCTGTTCTCGCTTAATGGCTATTGATTGTGAATTCAGTAAAGAAGTACTGGATTACGAAGGGCTTTATTTTACACCTGACAATATACATGAGAAGTTTCACCAGTCATTAGAGATGGAAGATCTTTATCGTGTTTTGAAACATAGAATTGAAAATTACTATCGTTGGGATGCTGTTTCTGACGGTTACATAGATTTAGTACTAAAACAAAAGGTAGACTATTTATCAAAAATAAATAGTGTAAAAGGAGATTGCTATGATTTCCCCCCACCTACACCTAGATTACAAAAAGGATAGTAAAATTGAATGGTTTTTATTCGTTTTATTCCTTTTGCTCCCTTTTCATACGTTTTTAACTTCCTACTTTTTGCCTACGGTTACAGGGATTGATAAAATGGTACTTGCACCCTGGCGTGAAGTAGTTGTGGTCCTTTTATATGTTTATTTACTGGTACATATCATTAAAGTGAAGCTCAGCTTCAAGGTGAGCCTGTGGAACTTGTCTATTTTCGCCTTTATTGGGCTTGGGCTTGGCATGGTTCTGGGAGCCAAATTTAACTATATCTCCATTTATGGTTTCCGCAATTACTGTTTCCCCTTTGCTTTTTTATTTGCCTTTTATTTAATGCCTTTGAAAAACCCTCATCTTGTAATCAAAGGGGTTTTGCTAGGGGCCTTTTTGGCAACACTATTTGGCTTTATCCAATTAATGATTGGCGCTAAATTTTTGCTCCAATTTGGCTATGGGGAGAACCACTTCCTGGGAACTGCCTTTTATATTGTAGGGGGAGAATTCCAGCGGTTAGTCGGGACCTTTGGTTCCCCGAATGAATTTGGTTTGTTTACCAGCATGGCCCTTATGCTTGGAATCTACTATTATGGCGTAACCAAAAATAAATGGCTCCTTCTTTTTATTGCGGTTGAAATGGCAGCTGTTGTGTATACCTTCTCTCGGTCTTCATGGCTTGCGACCTTTTTCGCCACCATCTATCTTATAGTAACAATGAATCTGATTAAATTTAAAAAAATAGAGTTAAAGAACATACCGAAAAAGAACTACTTTTTTATTGTGCCAGGATTAGCTGCAGTTTTATTTGCAGTCTATATTTTAGTGTTAAAAATATATAATTATATTCATATCACCATTACCGGCCAGGATCCTTCCAGTTTGGGTCATTTCTTCTCTCTTGTAGAAGGGGTAATGAAGGTCATTGAAAATCCTGCAGGTTTTGGCTTAGGGTATAATGGGCCTAAAGCAGAAGTAGTGGGCCTTGATGTGGTGATTATTGAAAGTTCTTATATCCTCCTGGCCTTTGAGTTTGGGGTCATTGGGTTACTCTTATTTTTACTGGTCATGTATTTTACCATCAAGAAATTCAGAGAAAATCTTTCTACAAGACCAGTGAATATGGCCATTACCATTGCATTCTTAACGGGCTGCTTCTTCCTGCCACAAATTCAATCTCTTGATGTTACTTATTTTTATTGGAGTATGGTAGGGTTATTATTAAATAAGAATTTTGTGATTCACAATAGGGAGTTAAACGGATGAAAACCTATCGAATTGGCATTGATGCACAGGCCGTTGGGACCAATTTAAGCGGAAACGAAATTTACATACGAAACGTGATTAATCATTTGCCGGAGGATTCATCACTGAATTATTCCTTGTTTCTCAATCCTAAGTTTAATTATTTAGGGGATGATTTTGGCAGCAAGTATGAGCGGACTTTTTTCAAAACAAAGAACCCCTTTATTCGCTTGCCTTTAGAGTTCCCTTATTTGTTATTGAAAAATAAATTGGATTTATTGCATGTCCAATATACGGCACCTATGATGGCGAATTGCCCAATTGTGTCAACCATTCATGATATTTCTTATGAACATTATCCCGAGTTGTTTACGAAGAAGGAAGCCACTTTCCTTCATTATGGGATTAAGAATACAGCGAAAAGAGCGGCGAAAATTATTACGGTTTCTGAGTATTCGAAACAAGATATCGTGGAAACCTATCACATTCCAGAGGAAAAAATTATTGTTACCTACAATTCCATCGATGAATCTTTTAAAGTGATTGATGATCAAGAGAGAATGAATGACATTAAAAGAAAGTATGAAATTGATGGGGATTATATTCTGGCCGTTGGGAATTTACAACCGAGAAAAAATATCCCTCGCTTGCTCGAAGCTTATAAAAGATTAAGGCTTGAAAATAAAAATAGAAAAGAAAAATTAGTGATTGTAGGCAAGAAGGCCTGGTTGTATTCAGATATTTTCAAGAAACTTGAAGGTTTTGAGTATATTCAGGATGTGATTCTTACCGGGTATGTTCCTCAGGAAGAATTGCCTGTCCTCTATAATGGTGCCAAACTATTCGTATACCCTTCTCTCTTTGAAGGATTTGGGTTACCCGTTTTAGAGGCCATGGCCTGTGGCGTTCCTGTTGTAACCTCCAATGTCTCTTCTTTGCCTGAGGTTAGTGGAGATGCAGCCATCTTAATTGACCCTTATCAGGTAGACGAAATTGGTAATGGAATGTATCAATTGTTAAATCAATCATCATTATATGAAGAATGCAGAGCAAAAGGATTAGAAAGAGCGAAGCAATTCTCCTGGAGAAAAACAGCAGAAAAAACCGTAGACGTTTATCGGTCAATATTATTCTAAAGGGTGAAACCGTAATGGATAAAGGAAAAGAAGTCCTACATGACCCGGTTTTTCAGAAAAACATCTTTACGATTACTTTGAAAGTGCTCAGGGGATTATTTTATAAGTTATTGATTGGCAAGAGCAAAGGGTTTATGTTCATTGGCAAAGGGGTATCCATACGCCAGGCTCGTAATATTGAAGTAGGTCGTAACTTCAAAGCGGAGGATTTTTGTGAAATTCAGGGTTTAGCCAGAGTGATGAAGTTCGGCGACAATGTGACCATTGGCCGTTGTGCTATGATTCGCCCCACCGGGTATTA
>CALNBV010000041.1 GCA_937874515.1 uncultured Paenibacillaceae bacterium
GGAGGGAGGAAGGCCGTTTTCCCAACTCTTTTTCAATGGCTTCCCCAATCCGTTGCCGCATTTCTGATGCAGCCGCTTTGGTGAAGGTAACGACTAATAGGCGGTCTACATCAATGGGATCCTTCTCATCGGTAATCATTTTGATAATCCGTTCTACGAGTACCGCTGTTTTTCCTGATCCCGCGGCTGCTGCCACAAGGGTGTTGTTTCCCCGGGTGGCAATGGCTTCCCACTGTTCATCGGTCCAGGTACTATTGGCGGGTTTCTTCATTTCCATCCTCATTCCCTCCTTGTCTTTCCGCTATTTTTTCCCATACTTTTTCTTTGGGCTCATTTTTTAGGAAACGATAGGCATTGCCTTCAATGAGTTGGTCAAACTGGCACACCCCTTTATAGGGGCAATAGGTACAGGGGACCTGTTTCCGCAGGCGATAAGGGGAAATGGACACATCCCCTTCTGTGATTTTGATCCCTGTTTCCTGAACCAGTTCTCGCAAATAGGTTTGTAATGAGGCAAATTGTTCCTCTGTGGCGACAGAGGCATTTTTATAAAATCCACCATCCTTCGTTATAGAAACCGGTATCATTTGCGAAGGTCCTGCTTGCAGGGTAGTATCCATTAAACGAATCACTTCAGGATCAGCCATGACCAATCCTCTCATTTTAAACTCCTTTAAGAGAGCCTGTTGCAATTTTTCCAAGTCGGAAGGCACAGATTGTTGCAATAAGGGATTATGCACATGAAAATATAAAACCCCGGCAGGCAAGGCTTTCTCCCCAAACATTTTCTCAGCAAAAGTGATTAATACATCTAAATAAGTCAGCATTTGTAAAGAAAGACCGTAATAAACATCCGCCAGATTTAAGTTTTTCGCACTGGACTTATAATCAATAATCCGCAAATATAGGCCGTTCTCCCCTTTGGCTCCATCCACCCGGTCAATCCGACCGATTAATTCCATTTCACACCCATTAGGCAGGGTAAAACGCAAAGGAGGAATCTGTTCACCAGGACCAAAACCTAACTCAAGGGCTAATGGCACGAATTCACTGCGTTTCCCGTGTTCGTTAATAATAGAGGCAGCCCGCCCCACCACATTTTTTAATTTCTTCGTTAAATACTTATACCGATTGCTGCTAAGGAGAATTTCCCGCTGCAAACGGGGAACCAGCAATTCCACTTTTTCCGTAGCGATTTTCTTTGACTCTTCTGCACTTAAATCCGCCCAGGTCAATTGATGTTCCTGCATATGCTCCCCAAACAATTTTAAGGCACCATGAAATAACTGGCCAATATCCGGGGTTTCCAGACGGTAAATTTCCCTCTCCCTTAAGCGCAACCCATGGGATAAAAACTGGGAAAAAGGACAGGAACGGTATTTTTCCATGCGGGAAACACTGGCCAGCAATTTAGTCCCATAGAGACTGCGGCTCACATCCCGGCCTAAAGGCTGTTCCTGATTGCGATAAAATAAGCCTCTTTGAATTAAGGACACTTTTTCTGGAATGAGATCCAGGAGTTTATTGTACACATCCCACCAGAGAGAGGCCATGGGGTATCCTTTACGCCATTGTTGCAAAGAAGTAGCCAGATATGTCAAGGTTGCATCAGGCATAGAGACATAGTCCAGTTGTTTCTCCTCCCCAACATCCCCAGGTTCCATGGTATTCCACTGTTCCTCTAACTGAGGAAACATCCCACGAATTTGTTTAATTAAGATAGAAGGAAGCAAGGCTTTCCCTTCTTCATCAGCCAACGGATAACTTAAAAAAAGCTGATCCCCGGGGGAAGTCATGGTGGAATAGATTAGAAACTCTTCCTCTAATAATTGGCGCCGGCTACCCGGTGCCAGTTCCATCCCTAAGGACCCGAGAAAATCCCGTTCACTTTCTGCCAATAACCCTTCTTCTTTGGGCCTGGCAGGAATCACACCATCATTCATGCCCAGAATAAATGTGCAACGCAACCCTGTAGGACGGGAACGATTCATAGACCCGATAAGCACCTGGTCCAGGGCAGGTGGCACTAAGGAGAACCGCAGACTTTCTAATCCGGAATCAATAATCTGGATGAAATCCTGGAGCTCCATGGATTCATCCCCCATGATTTCCACAAATTGATCCAGCATATCAATAATGGCCTGCCATGCCTGTCCATGTTCCCTGGCCCGCTCTGGATGGCCCTCTTCTCTGGCCTGGATGCTCCAGTGTTCCAATCTCTCCGGTACACCGGTTTCCTCCAGAAAATCATATAACCCCTTCGCAAATTCCAGGGCGTTCTTCCCTTTTTCTAGCCTTCTTTTTAAAGAGTTTAAAGGTTTGACAACCTGTTCTCTTAATTCATTAATAATCTCTTCTTTATCTCGTTCACCCTCAGATTGTTCTTTGCCAGATACTTGCTCATCATCCTCAAGGCCCCTGTATTTTCGATACAGCCAGGGTCTCCCATCTGTCCAACGATAGCCTTCGATTCCGTTGGCCAGTACATAGTTTTCCAGGAGGTCTACTTGTTCCCGATACAAATAGGGGGCTTCCTCAGACCAGGGCAATAATAAATCCGTTTTAATGCAACGGAACATGGCATCATAGGGCCAGTTAAAACGAACCGCTTCCAAAGCAGAACGAATGAATTCTGGCAATGGATGGTGAAGCATGGAATGTTTTTGATCCAAAAAGTAAGGAATATCATAATCTTGAAAAACCGTGGTAAACAAATCTTTATAATCCTCAGGATTTCGGACAAAAACAGCCATATCCCGCCAGCAATAACCCTGATCCCTCACTAACCCAATCATTGTCCGGGCCACGGTATCTACTTCAACCCGTTTACTAGCAGCGGAAAAGAGGGCGACTCCCCCCTGGGTGGAACCCTCATAGGGTTGTGCAGGTCGTTTGCCAAATTCTTTTTCCAGATGTGCTAACACGGGCGAGTGTTGAAAACGGGGGGCACAGGCTCCTTCTTGCGGCAATTGATACACAGGTTCTACTTCAATGTTATGTAAATCAGCCAATTCTAAAAGCTTAAGGGCCGTTTGCCCTGTTGGGTAAAACAAACTGAAAGAATCAAAGTCATGACCCTGGGGCATTTTGTCCAGTGTTAAGGTAATGGTCACTCTGCACCCTCTGCGCAATAAAGCAGCCAAAACGCCGAATTCCTGGGGAGTAAAGCCATGAAATCCATCTACCCATACTTCTGCACCCTCAAGATAATCAGAAAATGGAATTTTGCTGGAGAGAAGGGGCAAATAGTCTTCGCTGTCCATATAGCGGTCCACTAAAAACTTCTCTAATTCACGAAAAATCAACTGTAAATCCTGTATTTTATCCCTTAAAAAAATCGTCCCATGGTCTTCTTGATCACCGGTAAGTTGTTTCTGTTTCTCAACCAGGCCATCCGGGGTCACTCCATATCTCTTAAATTCCGTGTAAATAGTTTCCAGCTGGTCAATAAATCCCCCTTGATTGGCAGCCCGTCCAAATAATTTAAATTCATGTTTATGTTTTTCGATAATTTTGCGCAGGGCCATTTTTATCCCGGAACTGTCAATGTGAGTCCGGGACATTCCTCCTGTTTCTTGCAACACTTTCCAGGCAAGGCGGCGAAAGCTTAATACAGTCGCGCGAATCATACCCTGTAATCCGGGGGAAGTAGCCAGATCATATTCAGCCTGAAAGCTCATTTGCTCAGGTACAATGTATATTAAAGGAGAACCCATGGTCTCTTGTGCTAATCGATTGCGAATTTCATCTATACAACAGCGGCTTTTTCCGCTGCCAGCCCGCCCAACAATAAATCGTAAAGACATGGTGTGATAACCCCCTTCTTTCTCACTTAGTATTTCCATTATAAAGGATAGAACGTAATATTATCATGTTTTAGATGCACAAACAAAAAAGCCAATAAACCTTTAGTAATGGTCATTGGCTTGTTTTCGCAGATCAGATTTTTTTAAATTTTATCTGATCTGCATAAGTGCAACTAGGGCTGTCGCCTAAAAACTTTGCGCCAGCCAAGTTTTCTAAAGAACTTCTTAAGAATTTCCCCGGGTAATTCTTAAGAACCTATTGTTAAGATTGTCTTAGGACATTATACCAGGAGGACCGTTATGCATTTTTATTCAGTCATCAAGGAAATGGTGGGTATGAACATTTTTCTCGTTCTAGAAATTGTTCTGGGAAGGAATATTTATGTTTATCTTTTTAGTTGGTTTACCTTTATTTTTTAAGAAAAAAATTCAATTTAAAACGCTTATTTTAGGTCTGTCTCTTTCTCTTGGCAGTAT
>CALNBV010000042.1 GCA_937874515.1 uncultured Paenibacillaceae bacterium
GGGCAATATGAATAAAAGGAAGACACTTTAAAAATAAAATCGCACCTGTTTTTCCATATATTTCTTTTGTTCAACATTAGGCTGGTAAAGTATAAATCGTTTCTTTAACAAAGAAGAGGATACCCCTAAAAAACTAAGCTTGTGGGTTATCCTCTTAAAAGATATTTACCTAGTATAATACATAGTACCGAACCTAAATCAAAAACATTCAGATTCTTATTTACTCTTATTTTTTTCATATAACTCCTCAATCAACAAGTTTTTATTACCTAAGAGAAATATACAACGGAAAACAATTGCAACGTAGAATGTATTTTGGTCATTTATGAAACCTTTTCGTCTAAAAAATTGAGTTGCAATACGTAAACATAAAAAAAAAAAAGAGGATGACCCTTTAAAGCTAAGCTTTTGGGTCATCCTCTTTTCTTTAAATTCAAAGTTAAGACAACAGTTCCTGAACAATTTTATTAACAAGGGCACCATCGGCGCGACCTTTCACTTTAGGCATTAAGACACCCATAACTTTCCCAAGGTCTTTCTTGGATTGAGCACCAACCTGCTGGATGGCCTCTGAAACAATACGACGAATATCATCTTCACCCATTTGTTCAGGCATATATTCAAGAAGGATTTCAATCTCTTCACGAGTAGGAGCCGCAAGATCCTCACGGCCAGCTTTATCAAATTCTTGGAGGGAATCACGTCTTTGCTTCAGCTCACGAGTCACAACAGCAAGCACCTGTTCATCCGTCAGGGGAGACCCCTGGTTAATCTCTTCATTCTTAACTGAAGCCTTAACCATGCGGATGACGGAAAGTTTGAGCTTGTCTTTGTTCTTCATCGCCAGCTTCATATCTTGATTTAAACGTTCGACAAGACTCATATCTAACATCCTCCTAGAATTTCCGTTTACGTGCTGCCTCAGACTTTTTCTTGCGTTTTACGCTGGGCTTTTCATAATGTCTGCGCTTCTTAAGTTCCGCAAGAACACCATCTTTAGAGCAATCCCGCTTAAAGCGACGTAATGCTTGATCCAGAGACTCGTTTTTACGAATGCGAACTTCTGCCATTATTTCCCCTCCCTCCACAATAACCATCAATCACATTTGCATAGAAAACTTGAAAGGATATGCAAAAGCCATCAAATGACATTATATTATACTGGTTAAATCAGGTCAACCCATTGTCCTATCTTAATCATGGATATCTTGCTAGGGCATAAAGTAAATGATAGCATGATTAGGAAGGATAAACCGGAGGGATTTTATGATGTTTACAATCAATGAAATTGTTCAGATAACTGGTGGTACATTGCTTCAAGGGAACAGAGATACACGAATTACTTCCGTTCATTTTGACTCCCGGCAACTAAATCAGGGCGGATTGTTTGTAGCACTTACGTCTGGTACCAGGGATGGCCATGATTTTCTTCCTGCTACAATGGAAAAAGGAATTGCCGGGGCCCTTATTTCCAGGAAAGATGTTGCTGAATTAAATGAGCTTGATTCCAGTTTAGCCCTTGTATTAGTTGAAGATACAGAGAAAGGGTTTCAAGATTTAGCAAGGACCTATCGGAACCAGCTGCAAATTCCGTTTATTGCCATTACAGGCAGCAACGGAAAAACCACAACGAAAGATATTACCGCCCATCTTCTTGAGGGTAAATACAAAGTGTATAAAACCTATAAGAATTTTAATAACCACCTGGGCGTACCCCTATCCATCCTGCAAATTACTCCTGAAACAGAAGTCGCTGTTTTAGAGTTAGGGATGAACCATGAGGGGGAAATTGATCTTCTTGCAGGAATTGTAAAACCTGACTATAGCGTGATTACAAACGTAAACGATGCCCACATGGAGTATTTTGAATCACGGGAAAAAATCGCCCTGGCCAAAGGGGAACTATTGGGCCATACCAATCCAAATGGGTTTGCCTGCTTAAATCAAGATAATCCTTATGTGGCTAATCTGGCTCACTTAAACCCGGGAAAAACTTATTTTTATCATGTGAGCCAACAGGATGAACAAGAAGGAGCTGCAGACATTACGGCCTCTAATCTTTATTACGATGAACAGGGTAGCCATTATACAGTTACCTTCGACCATCAACAGTTTTCCTGTGTGATGCCTTTATATGGAGAACATAATATTTCTAATACTCTTCCTGGCATCTTTATTGCCCTCCATCTTGGAATTACTCCTGAGCAAATCAAAGAGCGTTTAGAGGGCCTTGAAATCTCCGCTATGCGCTTTCAGCAAATTCAAGGGGTAAATGGGTTACTTATTATAAACGACGCTTACAACGCCAGCCCAACGTCTATGAAGGCCTCTGTCTCCACCTTCCTCACTGTATTCAAGGATCGGGACAAAGTTATTATTCTGGGGGATATGTTTGAACTTGGAGAACAAAGTGATGCTTATCATCGAGAAGTGGGAGAAGCCTTAAATGAAATGGATGGTGACTTTAAGTTAGTTACCATCGGAAATCTTTCTAAAGAAATTTCTGACGCTTATTTTGGCGAATCCATTCACTTCTTAACAAAGGATGAGGCATTGGAATACCTGAACCAATTTAAATCCAAGGAGTATGCCATTCTTTTAAAAGCATCGAGGGGCATGAAATTAGAAACTTTATTGGATAAGCTTATGTAGAGAAGTCCTATCTCATCAAGATTTTTGCCCAGTAGGCAAAAAAAAGACGACTCTCATTTTATTTTGATATGGAGTCGTCTTTTTCCAATTATTATTATTTACAAAGGGAAGTTAGTTATTCACCTTTAACTAGTAAACTTCTCAGCCACTAATTGATTTTCTTTTTTCTCACGGTAACGCTCTAAACCTAAAGCAATAAGGGTATTAATTAGTTCCTCATAGGATTTCCCTGCTTCTTTCCACATCATGGGATACATACTGAAGGGGGTAAACCCAGGCAATGTATTAATTTCATTGATATACAACTGATCCTTTTCCACATCCCAGAAAAAATCCACCCGGGATAACCCGCTGCAATCTAATGCCAGGAAGGCTTTAACAGCTAAATCTTTCATACGGGACACCACAGAATCTGGCACCTGGGCTGGAATGGTTAAACGAGTGCCGCCACCCTTATACTTTGCTTCATAGTCATAGAATTCGTTTTCAAAGGTGATTTCACCAACAACAGATGTTTCAGGGCGGTCATTTCCCAGAACACCAATTTCTAACTCTCTGCCATTAATAAATTCTTCCACAATGATTTTACGGTCAAAACGTTCCGCTAATTTTAATGCTTCCCGCAATGCATCCTGATCTTTTGCTTTACTAATCCCTACACTAGAACCCATATTGGCCGGTTTAATAAAACAAGGATAACCAAAATCATTTTCGATTTCTTGCACAAGATCCTCAAACCGCTCTTTTAAATCACTGCGAAGAATACCTCTATATTTTCCTTGAGGAATCTCTTTATTGCCATAGACTTCCTTCATCATGATTTTATCCATGCCAAGGGATGATCCTAATACCCCTGATCCCACATAAGGAACATCCATTAATTCCAATAACCCCTGCAAGGTTCCGTCCTCACCATTGGGACCATGAATGACTGGAAAAATCATATCAAACTCTTCTTTTAATCCTAAAATATTGGGCGTAGGGTTCACTCCTGCCGTAAGGCGAAGTTCTTCGATGCTTTCCACCATTTCATGTACAAGAGGACCTTGAACCCACTGTCCTTCCATGTTTATGTAAATAGGAATAACTTCGTATTGTTCTTTATTTACCGCATTCATTACAGACAATGCTGTATGGATCGAAACCTCGTGCTCACTAGATTTCCCACCATAAATGATTCCCAGCCGTTGCTTTTTCGACACGAAAAAAACGCCTCCTTGTTACTTTGGCTATCTTTTTTATATTACCAGTTTTTTATGTTGAAAACCTTATGTGTGTGAAAAATTTTCGACGTTTTTATCATTCGTGCCAGTTGCACACCAACAATAAACTAAAAAACCCTACGGTGTTGGCCGTAGGGTTGAAGAAGTCATTAGGATTGGCTTTTTTGATAAATGCCCCAGCTTAATGAACCGCCGGTTAAGTTTCTTAGGTTTTTAAATCCGTTGTTGCGAAGAATGCAAGAGCCAAAGTAGCTCCGTTGTCCGCTACGGCAATAAACCACGGTTTCTTTATTGGGATCCAATTGATCTAGATTTTGACGAAGGTCATCCAAAGGAATGGTGATTGCTCCTTCAATGGTACCCGCTTTCCATTCATTTGGATTGCGAACATCCACTAATTGCAAGTTAGAATCTCCTAATTTAGCCGCTAATTCTGCAGGTGTAATGGTATCCATTTCACCACGGAAAGAGTTACTATGATTCATCCCAGTCATAATAATTGGGTCTTTTGCTGCACCAAATGGAGGAGCATAAGCTAGGTCAAGGCTTTCTAAATCTTCTACAGTCATTCCACCGTAGATTGCAGTAGCAACAACATCAACACGTTTATCAACTCCATTGCCCCCTACGATTTGTACCCCAAGAATACGGCCAGAATCTTTTTCAGAGATTAATTTAATCATCATGTTTTCCGCACCAGGATAGTATCCAGCATGGTCTCCATGGAAATTATAAGTTACACGGTAATCGATATTATTGCGCTGGCATTCTTTTTCCGCAAGGCCAGTTTTTCCTGCTACTACTTTTCCTACACGAACAATAGAAGTACCGTAAGCCCCTTTAAAACTCATACGGCGGCCTGCTGCATTGGCACCAGCTATACGACCTTGTTTATTCGCAGGGCCAGCTAAAGGAATCCAAACGGTTTGATTGCTTGCAAGGTGTTTCATTTCAACAGCATCACCCGCAGCATAAACATCTTCTACATTGGTTTCCATGTATTCATTTACTTCAATGGCACCGCTAGCGCCAAGTTTCACCCCTGCATTTTGGGCAAGAGTTACATCTGGGCGAACGCCAATGCTTAAGAGGAACACATCTGCTTCAACTTTTTCTCCATTTTCTAATTCAACAGCAACCGCTTGATCGCCAGAAGTGATGAATTTCTGTACCCCATTTTCCATCACCATACGAACGCCCATGCCACGGAGCTCATCATCGATATAGGTTACCATTTCCTTATCAAATGGAGTCATGACTTGATCCGCTTTTTCTATAAGAGTAACCTCAACGCCCTGGCGATGAAGGTTTTCCACGGCTTCTAATCCAATAAAGCCCCCGCCAATAACAACGGCTTTTTTCACCTGGCCGCTTTCTACCATTTTCTTCAACTGTTCAGCTTCAGGAACGGTACGAAGAAGTTGCACATTGGAGGATTGAATGCCTTCGATAGGAGGAACAATGGGTCTTGCTCCTGTAGCTATAATTAATTTGTCATATCTTTTTTCACCCATTGCCCCGGTTAAACGGTCCCGGGTTAACACGATATGTTTTTCAGGTTGAATTTCCACCACTTCTTGATTAACATATACATCTAAATTAAAACGGGCTTTTAATGATTCAGGTGTATGCAATAAAAGAGCTTTCTGATTTTTAATTTCATCCCCTACATAGTAAGGAAGTCCACAGTTGGCAAAGGAGATATATTCCCCTTTTTCAAAAACAGAAACTTCAGCTTGTTCGTCTTCACGGCGAGCTTTTGCGGCAGCACTGGCTCCTGCAGCTACACCGCCAATTACGATGATTGATTTTTTCTGATCAGTCATTTTAATTTCCTCCCGAAAGTCAAGTTGATCTACATTAGTTATTATATACCCTTAGGGGTATTTTTTAAAGAGGGAATTTTCAGTCCATCACTTTTTTCACTATTATTGTAATAACAATTTAATGCCCACCAAACCAAGACCAATCAAAAAACCGCAAAGAGAACCATTTACACGAATCCATTGTAAGTCTTTCCCTATTTTATCTTCCATCATCGTAATAAGGGTCTCATGATCTAGCTTATCTAGATTTTTCTTAACCAATTGCCCTATTTTATCATGATTTTTCTCGATCATTTTAAAAATACGTTGTTGAATCCAGTTTTCCAATTCTCCCTGTTTCTTTTTATCTTCTTTTAATTTACCAAGGAGATTTTGCAGAAAGGGCCCTGTGTATTCCTTAGCTTTTTCAAGGAGTTGCTGAATAATCAGGCTAATGTGTTCCTTGCCTTTCCAATCGTCAATGAGTTTTGCCTTGATTGAGTCCACTTCGTTAAGAAGTCCAGGTTCCTCAGCAATGTTTAATATACGATTCCGAAGAGCGACAAGAATCTGCAATCGCAGGGAATTATCTTGTTTCCGGAGCTGACTGGTGACATTAAGAATCATTTCCTGAATCATTTTGCCCACTTTATCTCCATCAGCGAACCCTGTGAAGGACCGGAGAGCAAACCCCATAAACCCTTCAACTTCAACCCGGTCCAGAAGATCTAAAGCGATTTTTCCCAAACGGTTCCGATTTTCTCTTTTTATCGCCCATTGAGCTACTTTTTCCAATGTATAGTCTAAAGCAATCCCATCATATTCCTTTTGTATCACTTCATCTGCCAGTCGAGGAATATACGGCTTAATGTCTGCTCGATGAACATAGTCTTTTATTTCTTGTTCTAAATAGGCAGCTAATTTTTCAATATCAATATGCTCTATCATCTCTTTCCAAATACGTCTTAGGGTATTTGGAAAGTCCTCAGAAGCTAGTTCCTTTTCAGCAAGCTCAATGAGTTTACAGCTAATACATATAGAAGAGATTTCTCTCTCAATACTTTCTTTATTCAGCCAATCTTTTTCTAAAGTATTAATTAATGCCTGTGTCACTCGCTCCCTATTTTTGGGCAGGAGAGCTGTATGAGGAATGGGAATGCCTAAAGGATGGCGAAACAAGGCTGTAACAGCGAACCAATCTGCTAATCCGCCGACTAACCCAGCCTCAAAACCTGCCTGAAAGATTCTGCCCCAGGTTGTATCTTGAAAAGGGAGTGTAGAAATAAAACCTGCTCCCATAATTGCCAATGAAATTCCTGCAATGTGTTTTGCCTTACCCGCCACGTTTTTCCCTACCTTATCAAAAAATATATTCCTTTATTTTACTATAGTTCCCCTGGTGTTTGTAAATAGGGTTTTCTCGTTATATACGGTGAAGAAAATTTCACTTTATACCCATTTAAATTACACATACCCCTGGTAGTATATTTACGACAGAATACACTCATAAAAGGGGATAATTGTTATGAAAAAAGTAAAAACTGGACTTATTTTAATAGGATCCTTACTCATTCTTGGCACTTCTACTCTCAGTGCATCCGCACAAGGTCAACATAGATATGGACAACAACCAGGTACAACAACGACTGTGTCTAGCACAACATCCTATACAGCAAACCATCCTTCTTTATCTATCGAACATCCAACTTTAGACCAGATACTGTATTATGCCATTGAAGATGAATATAATGCTAGAGCAGAATATGAGAAAATTATTGAAGAATTTGGCCCAGTAAAACCTTTTTCTAATATTATTCTATCCGAAGAACGGCACATTCAAGCCCTTATTCCTTTATACACCTCTAGAGGATGGACTGCTCCGGCAGATGAATCTGCAGCCCATGTAGTGGTTCCTGCTAGTTTAAAACAAGCCTGTGAAATTGGGGTGCAGGCTGAAATTAATAATATTGCTATGTATGACCATTTCTTAAAACAATCTCTTCCTTCCGATGTAAGAAACGTTTTTAACAATTTAAAAGCGGCTTCTGATAATCATTTAAATGCCTTCCAAAATAAATTGAATATGTACAAGTAAACTTTTTTCCAAAAGACTGTCATGAACATGGCAGTCTTTTATTATGAAATCCCGCATAATTTGATAAGAGAAAAAAGGGGGACTGGCTTATGCTCCATATTTTATTTTCTCTTACTCTAGGAATTATACTATTTCTCGGTGGAATGAAAGTAATGCAAACCGGTCTTTATACCCTGGCCGGTGACAGATTAAAACTGGAAATCGTACGATTTACCCGAACCCCTTTTCGCGGACTAGTAACTGGGACGATTTTTACTGCCCTGTTGCAAAGCAGCAGTGCTGTTTCTGTCATTACCATTGGGTTAACCCATGCCCAACTACTTTCTTTTCGCCAAACCATTGGCATTATTCTTGGGGCCAATATTGGGACTACCTTTACCACCCAACTTATCGCCATTAATATAGGGCAAATTGCCTATCCCCTGTTCATCATTGGCTGTACTCTGTTGCTTATTCCTAAAAAAAGCATTCGTTTCTCCGGTTTATCTATAACAGGGTTTGGTTGTATTCTCATCGCTATGAATGTAATGCAATCCATCGCCATTCCTCTGCAAAAAACCTCATTCTTTACCCAGACAATCCCCCACCTCTCTGAACATCTTGTTTACGGATTATTACTGGGGACTGGCCTTACTGCCCTCATCCACAGCAGTTCTGGAGTCACTGCCCTAACCATGGGGTTTATGAATGAACACCTTTTCCCATTAACCACCGCTATTGCTATCATTCTGGGCAGCCACATTAGCCCCAACAGCAGCCATGACGGCAGAG
>CALNBV010000043.1 GCA_937874515.1 uncultured Paenibacillaceae bacterium
AATTCCAGGTCATAGAAAAGGGAGTGAATTTCCTGCTTCTCCATCTCCTGATCTAAATGGGACCGAAGATGATACAGGGCATTTGCTTTACGGGCAACCAGACGGCCCACTACTTCCTCTTCAGGTACTTTACGTTTTGCCCCTTTTCCATAAACATGTTCATCAGGGGGTAGAGAAAGGTAGTAGCGTTCCGTTACATCAGATAAGGCATGGCGAGATTCCGTTGGATTACTTAAATAAGAAGCCAATAATCCATCAAATTCGATTCCTTCTAAATCAATTCCTTTCCAACCTAATGCCACTGTTGCTCTTTTTCCATCATATACCCATTTTTTCTGATCTGTATTAGCTAGCCATTTCTGCAGTTCATTCCACTTCTCTACCAGTGCATATGGCAAATAGACATGCCTTTCACCATTTGATAGTCCGATTCCGAGAATGGTTGAATCATGATAACGGTCTCCATCAATTTCTACTATTAAAGCATAGTGAGAATGTACTAATTGATCTATTAGGGCTGGGTCCTCATTTTTTATAAACTCATAGGCAAATTCCTGCTCTTCTTCTATTTCATTGCCATTATTAGCTTCCACAGAATCCATCCCTAATCGTTGCAAAATGGTCTTAAAGCCAAAGCGTAAAAGGGATTGTTCCACTTTTTTAGGGTCATAGGGAATCAAGGAAACATCCTCTATAGAAACTTCAATGGGAGCCTTACGCAGAATAGTCGCTAAATCTTTGCTCATTCTCGCTTCATCCATATGATTCATAATTTTTTCTTGAAGTTTTTTCCCGCTTACTTCTTCTGCATGGGCTAAAACTTCTTCTACAGAATGGTACTGGTGTAACAGCTTTAATGCCGTTTTTTCCCCTACCCCAGGAATGCCAGGGATGTTATCGGATGGATCACCCATTAACCCTTTCATATCAATGATTTGAACAGGGGTTAACCCATACTTATCCATAATCTCCTTTGGAGTAAACCAATCTACTTCAGTGATTCCTTTTCGAGTTAATGCAATTTTTGTCTGGTCTGAGGCTAATTGCAACATATCCTTATCTCCAGAAACAATAATTGAAGCAAAGCCTTTTTCTTCTGCTTCACGTGTAATTGTTCCAATAATATCGTCTGCCTCATATCCATTTAATTCATAATGTTTGATATCAAAAGCATTAAGAAGGTCTTTAATGAGGGGAAATTGAGAAGAAAGTTCACCAGGGGTTTTTAACCGTTTGCCTTTATAATCCTTGTATTCCTCAGTGCGAAATGTAGTTTTCCCTGCATCAAAAGCAACTAATATATGTGTTGGTTTCTCTTCATCCAACATACGTAAAAGCATGGTTAAAAAACCATACACAGCATTTGTATAGTATCCTTCATCATTACTCAATAAGGGCAAAGCATAAAAAGCCCGATTGGCAATGCTGTTCCCATCTATAACAACTAATTTATTCCCCATTCTACACCTCACCAGTGTTTTTTCTTTTAAACCAATAACTTCATCATAACATGACCCCTTAGTAAAAAACAAAAAAAGAACTGCAGATGCAGTCCTTTCCCTTCAAAATATAGTTTAGCCAAAACGTCCTGTTATATAATCTTCTGTTCTTGAGTCCGATGGGTTTGTAAAAATCAGATCTGTAGAATCAAACTCAACGAGTTCTCCATTTAAAAAGAAGCCTGTATAATCAGACACCCGTGCAGCCTGCTGCATATTATGTGTCACAATTATAATCGTAAAGTCCTTTTTTAACTCTTGAATAAGGGCTTCTAAATTAGCTGTAGAAATGGGGTCTAATGCTGAAGCGGGCTCATCCATCAAAATCACATCCGGTTCCACTGCCAACACCCTGGCGATAACTAATCTTTGTTGTTGTCCACCTGATAATCCTAAAGCAGATTCATGAAGGCGATCTTTGACTTCTTCCCATAAAGAAGCTTGACGTAAACTTTTTTCTACGATTTCATCTAAATCCTTTTTTTGATTCATGCCATGAATCCGTGGACCGTATGCAATATTATCATAAATGGACATAGGAAATGGATTCGGTTTTTGAAAAACCATCCCCACTTTTTTCCGTAAATCAACGACATCAACATCAGGTTGGTAGATCTTATGATTTCCAATTTGGAAATCTCCTTGCACTACACAGCCATCAATTAAATCATTCATCCGATTTAAACAACGAAGAAAAGTGGACTTGCCGCAACCTGATGGTCCAATTAAAGCAGTCACTGTTTTTTCTTTTATTTTAATTGAAATATTTCGTAAAGCTTGCTGGTTTCCGTAAAACAGATTGACATCTGAAACCTGTACTATATTTTTATCTGATTCATTATAGGTCATGTCCACTTTATTCTTAGTCATCACTACGGATCGATCTGTCAATGTATACACGAGGTAACTCACCCTCTACTCTCTCACATGGTTTCTTTACTTCCATGTTACACAAAACAATTTAAGAAGAAATTGATTTTTTGTAAAGAAATTATGAAGAGAGTTATTTGGGTTGATATTTAGGCAAAGAAATAGTAAATGTTGTGCCGATTCCTTCCTGGCTTTTCACAGCAATATGTCCATGATGGGATTCCACAAGATGTTTTACAATGGCCAGGCCTAAACCAGTCCCACCTGATTCCCTTGTACGTGCTTTATCCACACGGTAAAAACGTTCAAAAATACGCGGCAAATGTTCCGGGGAAATCCCTTTTCCTGTATCACTCACTTGAAGTTCTACTTCCTCTTCCGATGTTTCGTTGACTTTAATGATAACTTCCCCATTTTCAGAAGTATAGTTAATCCCGTTGCTCACCAGATTTAAGAGGATCTGGCGAATGCGGTCTGAATCTCCTTCCAAAATAACTGGATCGTCCGTAGAAGGAAAAATGAGAGCAATCCCTTTATCCCGGGCTTCCTCTCGAAGGATAGATGCTGTTTCCTTAATTAGTTTAGTGATATTTATTTCCTCAATTTGTAAAGGCATCTTCTTTTGCTCTACTCGGGATAAGTCAAGAATATCCGAGATTAAACGATATAAACGATCGCTTTCTTCATTAATTATAGTAAGGAAATTACGACTAATTTCTTGATCTTCAAGTGCTCCATCCAATAATGTTTCCGTAAAACCTTTAATGGAAGTAATAGGGGTTTTTAGTTCATGGGAAACATTCGTAACAAATTCACTTCTTAATTTTTCTAACCTTCTAATCGATGTAATATCATGAAGTAATACAATAACCCCTTTAATTTCACCAGCATCATTTTTGTAAGAAGCTAAATTCACATCAATAATTTTTTCTTCAGGAAAATAAAGGTGGATTTCATCCCTTACTTTTTCTCCACACTCAAAACAACGTTCAATAAGAGGATGTAAACCCGTATTTTTCCCAATATCCTGATATAAACGCCCCATGAGATTTTCTAAGGTATACCCTAATAAATGTGTAGAAGCTTCATTTGCTAAAACAATTCTCCTGGTGTCACTAATCAATAAAATGCCACTAAACATATTGTTAATAATCCCCTGAAGCCGTTGTTTATTCTCCTTCAGAGTAGACATTTGTTGATCCAGGTTTTCAATCATGAAGTTAATGGCCTGAGCTAACTGACCCAACTCTCCCTTAGGATTAATCCCTATCCGTTTTTTATAATTTTGTCCAGTTACTTCCCTCGTTACTTTGATGATTTCTTCGATGGGACGAGTAATCATACGAGATACATTTCCAATAACAATTCCAAAAACGATAAAAGTAACCAGCAGTCCAATGGCTAAACTAAACCAGATTTTTTTCACAGTTTCACTAATGGTTGTCTCAGGGATAGCTAAACGCATTACTCCAGCAACATCTTCCTGATTATGCATGGGGATGGCTATATAAAGCATGTCATGTTTCACTGTAGCACTATATCGTTTGGTTTGGCCCATTCCTGTTTTCAATGCATCTTGCACTTCCGGTCGATAAAGGTGATTAGGCAAAGTATGGGGATCACTTTCAGAATCCGCCAATACTTTGCCATCTTTATCAATTACAGTAATCCTTGCAGATATTCCCTGGGAAAACTGTAGTATTCGATTTTGCAGTTGTTCAGGATTATCAAATAGATTGTTAAACATTATATCTTCAGAAATAATTTTTGCTTCCTTTGATAAACGGCTTTCCAGGATATCAAGGTACGTATTTTCAAGTAATTTCCCTACATAGATACCCATGGTCCCCACTAGTGCAGTTAATACAATAAGGAAAGCAATGGTAATTTTCATTCGGAAATGCTGCATTAGGATCCCTCTAACTTATATCCCATTCCACGAACGGTTTTAATATATTTTGGTTGTCTCGTATCTTCTTCAATTTTATCTCTTAAATGGCTGATATGAACATCAACAATTCGGGAATCCCCTACAAAATCATAATTCCAAACTGCATTTAATAATTGTTCCCTGGTCAACACCCTGCCAGAATGCCTGGCAAGATAATGAAGCAATTCAAATTCTTTCGGTGTTAATTCTAAAATAGTCCCGTTATAATACACTTCATAACGTTCTGGATAAATTTGTAGTTTCCCGAATTCAAAATAAGCTTCTTCCCCTTCATCGGAGGAATCCTTTTGTTGATTGCCTGTTCTTCTTAAAATGGCTTTTACCCTAGCTACGACTTCCCTTGGACTAAAAGGTTTAGTCATATAATCATCTGCCCCAAGTTCAAGACCAAGGATTTTATCAAACTCATCATCCTTCGCTGTTAACATGAGTATGGGGAGATCCACTTTTTCCATGCGCAATTTTTTGCACACTTCTATTCCGTCCATACCTGGCAACATAATATCCAAAATCATTAAATCAGGATTTCCTTCAATGGCTAGTTTAACGGCTTGATTTCCATCCATCGCTTTAATTACTTCGTAGCCTGCTTTTTTTAAATTGAATTCTAATAATGTCAAAATGGATTGTTCGTCATCCACAATTAATAACTTTTTCACTCTCCACACCCTAACCTATTTATAATTTTCTAATTCCTTTTTTACCTCTTCAACTAAACGATTCGCTTCTGCAATTTTTTTATCTGCTTCCTGTCTATAATTTGATTGTTCTTTAAGATCATAGTGCATGAATAAATCATCATAGGCTTTCATTCTTAAATCAATAGAGTTGAAAATTTTCGTCTTTAAAGGTTCAAGTTCTGCCGGTACTTGTGATGTAACAAAATCTTCTTTAACTAATTCTAATTGACTCTTCCCCTGGTCTATAAAGTTTTGTACCTTTGTTCTTTTCAACCCTTGATCAGCTTGATTAAGAATATCCTTAAGATTACTATTGTGATTGTTATTTACGATTACATATTGCTTAGCTTTCTCTAAAAATTCAGTTTTGTAATAATTCATATCTTGCTGGTTTACTGTACAACCACTTAACAATAATAATCCAAATATAATAAGTACAAAGGTTATAAATGCTGTTTTGATATTTTTCATGTTGATTCATCCCTCCTTTGCTCATGATACCATAATTATTTCATAAAAAAGAGTCCGGTCCTAAAATAGAACCGAACTCTTTGTGTAAATATTTTATTAAGAAAGAACAGCCATTACATTGCGAACTGCTTGAGCAGAGTTATCAAGAGCTGCTTTTTCTTCCGCTGTTAATTCTAATTCATAAACTTTTTCAATACCGTCTTTACCTAAAAGAGTTGGTACGCCAAGATATAAATCATTGTAACCATATTCGCCTTCAAGGTAAGCAATGGTTGGGAGAATACGTTTTTGGTCTTTAATAATTGCTTCAGCCATTTCAACAAGAGAAGCAGCTGGTGCATAGTATGCAGAACCGTTTCCAAGAAGGTTAACGATTTCAGCCCCACCATTACGAGCACGATCAACGATAGAATCTAAACGTTCTTTTGAAATTAGGGTTTCTAATGGAATCCCGCCAACATAGGAGTAGCGAGTAAGAGGAACCATGGTGTCCCCATGACCGCCAAGTACGAAACCAGTTACATCTTTAATAGATACGTTTAATTCCATAGCAACGAAAGTACGGAAACGGCCCGTATCAAGAACGCCAGATTGGCCGATTACACGGTTTTTAGGAAATCCAGTTGTTTTGAAGAGGGTATACGTCATCGCATCCACTGGGTTGGAAAGAACTAAAATCGTACTGTTAGGAGCATATTTCTTAATTTGTTCCCCAACAGCTTTCATGATACCAGCATTAATATTAACAAGATCATCACGGCTCATGCCAGGTTTGCGAGCAATCCCAGCAGTAACGATTACCATATCTGCATCTTGGATATCTTCGTAGTTAGAAGTACCGATTACTTGAGCATCGAATCCTTGAACAGGACCGGCTTCAGCCATATCTAAAGCTTTCCCTTTAGTAGGGTTTTCCATAGCTGGGATATCAACAAGAATAACATCCCCAAGTTCTTTTTGCGCCAGTAAAAACGCAGTTGTGGCTCCTGTGAAACCAGAACCGATAACAGCAATTTTTTTGCGATTGAAAGACATTTGAATTGCCTCCTAAAAATTGAATTATTTAAATATAAAACAATTATAAACCACTTAAAAAATTGCATAAAGCAGGAAAAGGGAAATGCAACAGAAAAACTGTGCATTACCCAATCCCATTAAAAAATTACATATTTTTAATTAATTCATCGCCGAATTCAGAGCATTTCAACTCTGTAGCGCCTTCCATTAAACGAGCAAAGTCATAAGTAACACGTTTGCCGGAAATGGATTTACTCATAGAGTTGATGATAAGGTCAGCAGCTTCAGACCAACCCATATGACGAAGCATCATTTCACCAGAAAGGATAACAGAAGATGGGTTAACTTTATCTAAACCAGCATATTTTGGAGCAGTACCATGGGTAGCTTCGAAAATAGAACGGCCAGTTACATAGTTAATATTAGCACCAGGAGCAATACCGATACCGCCAACTTGTGCAGCAAGAGCATCAGAAACGTAATCCCCGTTAAGGTTTAAAGTAGCAACTACGTTGTACTCTGCAGGACGGGTAAGGATCTGTTGTAAGAAAGCGTCAGCAATAACATCTTTAACGATGATTTTGCCAGCTGCAATTGCCTCATCTTGAGCTTTATCAGCAGCTTCTTTGCCTTGTTCAGCAGCAATACGGTCGTATTTTGCCCAGGAGAAAGTTTGGTCAGCAAATTCATTGTCAGCTACTTCATAGCCAGAGGTTTTAAATTGACCCTCAGTGAATTTCATGATGTTTCCTTTGTGAACAAGGGTCACACTTGGTTTATTGTTATCAATAGCATATTGAATAGCTGCACGTACTAAACGGCTAGTTCCTTCTTTAGAAACTGGTTTAATACCAATTCCAGAAGTTTCTGGGAAGCGGATTTTAGTAACGTTCATTTCATTACGAAGGAAGTCAATCACTTTTTTCACGTCTTCAGTTCCTTCAGCCCATTCAATACCAGCATATATATCTTCAGTATTTTCACGGAAGATAATCATATCAGTTAATTCAGGGCGTTTAACTGGAGAAGGTACTCCTTCAAAATATTGAACAGGGCGTACGCATGCATATAAATCTAATTCTTGACGTAAAGCAACGTTAAGGGAACGAATTCCGCCACCAACTGGAGTAGTAAGAGGTCCTTTAATTGCAACAAGGTATTCATTGATTGCAGTTAAAGTATCTTTTGGCAACCATTCGCCAAATTTATTGAACGCTTTTTCACCAGCGTATACTTCAAACCAGGAAATTTTTCTTTCACCATTATAAGCTTTTTCAATAGCAGCATCTAAAACGCGAACTGCAGAGTTCCAAATATCTGGACCTGTTCCATCCCCTTCAATGAATGGAATAATTGGATTATTAGGAACATTCAATTTGCCAGTATTATCTACTGTAATTTTCTCCCCTTGTGCAGGCATTTCATATTTTTCAAAAATTGACACCTTTACCCCTCCTATAGACTATGTATTCAGTATTTTACTATATAGTATTGAAATAGATGGGAGGATTAGCAAAGTAATCCTCCGCTCTAAATTTCAAACACTCTTAGCGCTCATTTACTGGAATATAATGAGCATTTACAGGACCCACATACTCAGCACGTGGACGAATGAGGCGGTTATTGTCATATTGCTCTAAGATATGAGCTGTCCAACCGGAAGTACGGCTAATTGCAAAAATTGGTGTAAATAAATCTCTTGGAATGCCAAGGCTATGATAAACAGATGCGGAATAGAAATCCACATTTGGTTTAAGTCCTTTTTCAGCAGTCACCATTTCATCAATTTTAATAGACATTTCATACCATTGAGGTTGTCCAGTAAGTGTAGTTAAACGTTGGGACATAACTTTTAAATGTTTTGCTCGTGGATCTCCATCTTTATACACACGGTGTCCAAAGCCCATCACTTTCACTTTGTTATCAAGGGCTTTACGGATAAATATTTCAGCTTTCTCTACGGTACCAATTTCTTCAAGCATTTTCATAACAGCTTCATTTGCTCCACCATGAAGAGGTCCTTTTAAGGCACCAATTGCAGAAGTAATGCCAGAATAAATATCAGAAAGCGTTCCCACAGTTACACGAGCAGCAAAAGTGGATGCATTTAATTCATGGTCTGCATGTAACACAAGCGCTTTATTGAAAGCTTCAATAGCGATTTGGTCTGGTGCTTCACCATTTAACATATATAAGAAGTTTTGAGCGAGATTATAATCACCACGAGGTGAAACTACATCTTTTCCTTCACGAATACGATGGAATGCAGCTACAACAGTTGGGATTTTAGCTTGAAGACGCATAGCTTTACGAAGGTTAGCTTCTTTAGACATATCCTGTGCTTCATCATCATAAAGTGCTAAGGAAGAAATTACTGTTCGTAAAACAGCCATTGGATGGTTTCCTTGAGGAACCAATTTGATAAGTTGAATAACATCCTCTGGAATTGCAGCGTTTTCAGCTAACTCTTTAGTAAATTGTTCAAGTTGATCTTGTTTAGGAAGTTCACCATGCCAAAGCAGGTAAATAACTTCTTCGAACTGAGCATTTTCAGCTAATTCGTCAATATTAATCCCCCTGTAAGTTAAGACACCGTCAATAATGGAACTGATCGATGATTGTGTTGCTACAATCCCTTCTAATCCTTTGTTAGACATAGTTTTTATCTCTCCTTTATCCCTAGTTTACTCTCTTGGGCTTTCTAAAAAAATACTCCTGATAACAAAAACAGCTAAATTATTACAAATAAAGAGAGGATAGATATTCTTTAAGTTTGAAAATAATTATAAATTATTTTGGACATTTTGTGAATGTTTCCTGAAAAAAATGTGAATTGATGTAGAATAATAAGAAATTCTTGCTTATATAGCCTTTTTTATCATAACCTAAAATTGTGAATAGTGAAAGTTTATGTTCATTTTTTTTAGAAGAGATTAAATTTTGTTCTTTCGGAAAGGAGGAAACATGGAGAAAACAGATTTATTTCCTCGAATATTCTTGGTTATTCGAATTTTGTTAGTTGTTGCCATTGCCTACGGGCTATTTCGCTTAATTATTTTTGCAACACCGTTACTATACCCTTTTTTAATTGGTTCCATTATTGCTTATATCATTAATACCCCAGTGGATCTTCTTCAGCATCGAGCAAAATGGTCCCGTTGGCTGGCAGTCATTACAGTGTTAAGTGTAGTTTTGTTGGTGTTTTTTGGATTCATTACCTTTTTGGTCACCCAATTAATTGTAGAAACTGGAAATTTAATGGACATGCTTCCCTTTTATATTAATAGTCTGACTATCTATATAAGGGACTTTCTGGCAAGAGGTGTGATTGCGGGTTTTTATGATAGCCTGATGAATTTCTACACTTCTTTAGATGCTAACTATAAATCCCAAATCCAGGCAAACGTAAATGATGTCATGTCGAAACTTGCAGAGACTGGAACTGTTTTTACAAAGTCAATTTTAATGGGAATTCGAAACTTCTTAAGTTCCATTCCAAATGCAGCTACTGTGATGGTGATTTCAATATTATCTGCTTTTTTTATCAGTAAAGATTATTATAAAATTAAAAATGGAATTAAATCATTAATTCCTGATGTATATGCTAACAAAGTATCCAATGTTACCCTTGATTTACAAAAGGCTCTATTTGGATTTATTAAAGCTCAATTGACTTTAATCTCCATTACTGCTGTCATCGTCATTATCGGTTTGTTATTCATGGGTGTTCCCTATGCCGTATCCATTGGATTGCTCATTGGTATTGTTGATCTAATGCCATATCTTGGCACAGGAGCTGTATTTGTGCCCTGGATCCTTTATAGTTTATTTACTAGCAATTATGGCATGGTCATTGGACTGTCCATTCTTTATGCAATTGTGATTGTGCAACGACAAATTATGGAACCAAAAATTGTTGCTGCAAATGTTGGATTAGACCCCCTTATGACCTTAATTGCGCTCTTTGCTGGACTTCAATTATTTGGTTTTACTGGATTAATTCTTGGCCCAGTCATTCTCGTTGTCCTTAATGCATTATGGCGAGCCCGAATTATCCATGACCTGTGGAACTATATCCTTCACGGCACCCATCCTATTAAGTAGAAATGCTAATAAAAGCCTTAGTTGCACTGATACTATAAGAATTTTATAAATTCTTATAGTGGAATCAAAAGGCCGTTGTTTCCAATTGGAAACAACGGCCCTTTTTAACTTTTTTTCGATGTTTTTGAAATCAAATCAGTGCCTTTTTGTGAGCCGATACAAAGGGAAACTGAGTGAAGGGCGATTAAAGCCTTCAACCGTAAAGGAAACTTAGCTGGTGCCAAGCAAAGCGAAGGCAACGGCTTAGTTGACTTATGCCGGAAGGAAAGCGTTAGCTTTCTGTTCGGCGCATCCTCTATTTTTTTACCCAGATGTTTTGAAGGCGCGCCCGTAACGAAGTTGACCGCCAGTTTAACATCATTGTCGGTGAGCAAGAGGCCGATTTGATTCAAAAATCATCGTTTTACCACCGATTAAAGCGATTAAAACGATTAAAATTTGAGAAATAAAGGGTTCCGTTGTTCATTTTCTTTCGCAACCAATTTTTCATCAATCCTTTTACAAACACCCTCGTCCAGGGAAAGAGTAAAAAGAAACCAATAAAGTCTGAGAAAAATCCGGGACTTAATAAGAAAATCCCCCCGGCCAAAATACATATTCCATCTAGCAAAGCGTCGCCAGGCATATAGCCTCTTTCCAATTGTTGTTTGGCTTGCATAAGAACTTTTAACCCTTGAGTTCGTGCTAACCAGGCGCCTACAACACCGCTTAAAAAACAAAGAGCTAAGGTTGGCAACCAGCCAATCCACTGGCCTGCTGCAATTAACCCCCATATTTCAATTAATGGGACAAGAATAATAATCAATATCAGATATTTAAGCATGGCTTTCTTCTCCTACGTATTCATACTCTTTCATCAGACTATAAATATGTGGCTCTTTTTTATCAATGCGAACAGGTTTTAACTCTTTCGTTGTCCACGCATGGTGGGTTTCTCCTGACACCAACAACTTTTGGTCTTCTTGACGGCGGATTTCATAGCTAAACACGAGACGAATCCCCGTACATAAAGTAACCCTGGTTTTTATTAAAATTTCCTCATCATATCGGGCGGGTGCTTTAAATTTAATATTGGCTTCATTTACAGGAAGAAGATAGCCAAGGTCTTCAAAACGTCGATAAGGAAATCCTAATTCCCTAATAAATTCTGTTCTCCCTACTTCAAACCAGGACAAATAATTGGCGTGATAAACAACATGCATTTGATCGGTTTCCGAATATCTAACCCTCAACGTTGTTTCTAACCATTTTTCCTGTTTTGCCATGTCTTCCTCCTAAATCTTACAATATTCTTTCATGACCGGAATAAATATGCCCAATGGAAGCATCTACTGTTACTTCCTCCCCATCACATAAAATGTTGGTGACATTATTTACACCTACAATCACGGGAATCCCCATATTCAAACCAACAATGGCTGCATGGGACGTAATTCCACCAGCTTCTACCACAAGAGCTTTTGCTCTGCTAATTACATCAATCATATCACTGTCTGTTCCACTTGCTACTAAAATATATCCACTTTCATTAGGAAGTGTATCTTGCGAACTTTTTATAACACGAACTTTACCTGTTACAGCACCTTTTCCGATTCCCTGGCCTTTTGCAAGGAGATCGCCAACAATATGGGCTTTCAAAATATTCGTTGTACCTGGTTCGCGGACAGGAACACCAGCTGTAATAATTACCAGGTCTCCTCTTCTTACTAAGCCAGTTTTTACTGATGTTCGCACTGCTACATCCAACATTTCATCTGTACTATTTGCATATTCACTATGTAATGCAAATACTCCCCAAACTAAGGCAAGTTTACGACATACTTTTTCGTGGGGTGTCACTGCGATAATAGGTGCTTTAGGACGGAATTTAGAAACTGTTTTAGCTGTATGCCCACTTTCTGTTGACGTTATAATCGCTGTTGCATCCAAATCGAAGGCAACATTCGCCACAGCCTGGCTTAATGCATCTGGGATTGTGGTTTGTTTTTCAACAGACCGTGTGTTTAAAATCTCCTGATATGTAAGAGCAGCCTCTGTTCTTACAGCGATACGATTCATTGTACGAACTGCTTCAATAGGATATTTCCCGGCAGCAGTTTCACCGGAAAGCATAATCGCATCTGTGCCATCGAAGATTGCATTGGCAACATCACTTGCTTCAGCCCGTGTAGGACGGGGATTTCTCTGCATTGAATCCAGCATTTGAGTGGCGGTAATGACTACTTTACCAAGGTGGTTGCATTTTCTGATTAATTCTTTTTGGACAATAGGGACTTCTTCCGCAGGAATTTCTACCCCCAGATCCCCCCGGGCAACCATTAGGCCATCAGAAAGACTTAAAATTTCATTTAGAAAATCTGTGAAATATGTACAAAAAACATAGTAATTTTTGG
>CALNBV010000044.1 GCA_937874515.1 uncultured Paenibacillaceae bacterium
TATAGAAATAGACATGGATTATGAAGATATAGATGAACATACTCGGGATATTGATTGAAATAAGATGAAAAGGCGCTCTACCATCTTTGGGATAGGTAAGAGCGCCTTTTTTATATACATAAGTGCATGATTCGTACCAAAAACACGCTGGAAAACTAACCGAATAGGGTAGTTCAGACCATATAATTAGAATATTCCGAAGTGTATGATTAATTTAGAAACAAAATTCCTTTTTGTTCTACTAAATACATCAAGGAGGTGAAACTCATTGATATAGAAACATTTCACCTTACTCATAGCCAATCTCCTTTTTTCTTGCGTATGGAACCTTGTATCATGGCTCTTGGTTTTTTTGATGGAGTTCACCTTGGTCACCAGAAAGTGATTCGTACTGCAAGGCAAATTGCGAGGGAAAAAAAGGTGAAGTTAGCGGTGATGACGTTTGCTCCTCACCCCAAAGAAGTTTTAAGCAACGGTAACACAAAGGTTCATTATTTAACACCTCTGCCAGTCAAGGTAGATATTTTTGACAAGTTGGGTGTGGATCGATTGTATGTGATTACATTTAATCAGGATTTTGCGGAACTTTCTCCACAAGAATTTATCAATCAGTATGTAATTGGATTGGGAGCAATCCATGTTGTAGCGGGTTTTGATTTTACGTATGGTTTCAAGGGCCAAGGGAATATGGACACCATTGGAGAGGATGGTAGAGGTAAGTTTCAAGTCACGCAAATACCCAAATTACAATTTAGTGATGAGAAAATAAGTTCCACATTAATTCGACAAGTAATAGGTGAGGGAGATGTTGAACGGATCCCTTCTTTCCTGGGTGATTATTACGAAACAAGAGGGAAGATTCTTCTAAATGCAAGAGGGCACTATTCAGCAGACAATACATTGATCGTTTCAATGCTACCGTATTTCATGTTACCTGCAAAAGGTGTGTATGAAATAGAAACGTATATTGATCACCAAAAATATCAGGGAATTGCTCGAATAGATGGACTGGAAAATGGTTCGAATTTCATAGAAATGAAACTATTCGATAGAGTAACAAATCTTGTGAATTCAATGATTAAAATTAAATGGATTCAGCGGCGAGCAAAGATGCAAAGGGGTAAGTTAAATCTACATTTTTTAAGTAGTAACCATTTTGAAAGCGATTACATCGTTGAGGGTTCACATTAAAGGGGGAAAAAACATGGAACAAAAGATGATCAAGAAATTGGACAAAGCAGCACTTCTCGCGAAGGCGGAGGAAGTAGGTCAACTTGCGGAATTAGAGGCTATGGAAGCTGAAAAAAATGCTCGTATTTCTGATCAGGTTGTCCAAGCAATGAAGGATGGGGAGTTTGGTAAGCTATGGGTTCCTGAGCGTTATGGCGGGTATGGAAGGGATATGGATTTATGGACATATAAGGAATTTGTTCGCACCATATCTAGGCATAGCATGGCAGCAGGATGGTTGGGATATTTTTATTCTATTCACGAAGTTTGGGTTGCTCAAATGAACACTAAGGGTAGGGAAGAAATTCTTAATCATGGTGGTTTTGTAGCAGATGTTGTGGCTCCTTTAGGTCGTGTGGAGAAAGATGGGGATGACTATCGTTTTTATGGGGAGTACAACTATGCCAGCGGAATCCCACACAGCGATTGGGTTGGACTAGCTGCTGTAATGGAATTACCTGATAGCACGGAACCAGAATACTGCCTATTAGCACTGCCTGTATCCGATTGTAAAATTGTGGAGAATTGGGATAGCCTAGGTCTTCGTGCTTCCGGTAGTAACAGAGTAGAAGTTGATGGAGTGAAGGTTCCTTTGCACATGATTCTTCCTGCGGGCAGATTATTGGTTACAGGGAATACAACCGGTGGGGATTATGACGAAAATGAACCCGTTTATCGCATGCCTTTTATGCCGTTTTTCACAATGGGCTTTTCTTTAGTGGTTTTAGGCGGTGCAGAACGTATCATTTCTCTCTTCCAGGAGCGGACAGAAAAGCGTAACCGTATTTTCAGAGGCGGAGTAGAGGAAAAAAGCAATACAAGCAGCCATCGTGTACTAGCTGAATTAAAGATGATGTTTTTTGAATTAGAGGGTCATGTGGATCATTACATTCGCATCCTTGAAGAATGGCAAACTCAGGCAAAAGTTACAACAACAGATGAAGAGAAAGCCCTCATGTATGCTTTACGTGGAAAAATTGCAAAATTAGGAGCAGAGATTGCATTTAAAGCCATGTTAACTGTTGGAGCAGCCTGTACTTTAAAAGGAGATCCAATGGAATTATTCACAAGGGATTTAATTCAGTTAGCTACTCACGGAAGCCATTTATATGAGGATTCGATGGCAGTTTACGGTGGAACTATCTTTGGTTTACCAGGAAGTCCTGTTTGGTAAAGTTTATTGCGATGTTTGAATTAAAAACAAAAAAATTAACATCAATGGGAGGAATCACACATGGCAATTATGCGTCTTGGAAGAGTACAAATCAGAGTTCCAAACTGGGAAAAAAGCATCGAATACTATAAAAATGTGGTTGGCTTAATTGAGACTTATCGTGATGAAAATCATGTTTATTTAAAAGCCTGGGATGAACATGACCATCATAGTGTCATTCTTGAAAAAGCAGATGCAGCAGGATTGAACCATTTGGCTTTTAAGTGTGAAAAGGCCGAAGACCTGGATATGTATGAACAAAAATTGATTGAATATGGCGTTGCTGTTGAGCGTATTCCTGCAGGTTATCGTATTGCTGAGGGGGAAGCTGTTCGCTTCCGTGTTCCTACCGGTCAATTCGTAGAACTGTATCATGAAATTGAAGTGGTAGGAAATGGATTGCCCCTTGTTAATCCGGATCCATGGCCAGATGGACTAGTTGGGATTGCAGCCCCTCGCCTGGACCATTTACTCATTGCTGGAGATGATGTAGAAGGAACCACCCAATTATTCATGGATGTTTTTGGATTCCACATGAGTGAAAATGTTGTCCTGCCAGATGGTAAATATTTAGCAACATGGCTCTTTACAACCAATACGCCTCATGATTTGGCTGTGATTAAAGGACCTGATGAAAAACTTCATCATATCGCTTTCTTTATAGATGATTGGAATGAGTTGAGAAAGGCAGCAGATATTCTGGCGAGAAACGATGTTATGATTGATGCTGGACCGACCCGACATGGCATTACCAGGGGGACTACGATTTACTCTTTCGACCCATCTGGTAATCGCACGGAATTCTTCTGCGGCGGTTATATCACTTATCCGGATTTCCCAACCATTACCTGGAATACCGACAGACTTGCTCGAGGAATCTACTATTTCGAAGGAGAAATTAATGATCGGTTTACCACTGTGTTCTCTTAATATAAAAGTTAAAACTAGTTAAATTTACGTTTGTTAAGAAGGTCTATGGGGATTGGGCAACGATTCCCATAGACTTATCTTTGCACATTATTCTTTATCATGGGTACCAAAGAAAAAGTGTAGGAAAAGAGAAAAATAATGGAGGTTCATTCAATGATCGAAAAGGGAAAATATATTGAAACAATGGGGATTCAAACCCATTACCATGAAGATGGAAAAGGGGAGCCCCTTCTTCTCATTCATGGTTCAGGTCCAGGGGTATCAGCATGGGCTAATTGGCGATTGGTTTTTCCTATACTGTCTCAACATTATCATTTGTATGCCCCTGATGTGGTGGGATTTGGATATACAGAAAGACCCAAAGACAATCAATATTCCGTAGATACCTTTGTAAATCATATCATTTCTTTTATGGAAACGATGAATTTGGAAAATATTTCTATTATAGGAAATTCCATGGGTGGAGGCCTGGCTCTTCATGTTGCCAATCGTCGGCCTGATCTGGTAAAAAAATTAATATTAATGGGCAGTGTTGGCATCGAGTTTCCCATTACAAAGGAATTAGATGATGTATGGGGATATACGCCCAGTTTTGAAAATATGAAAAAGGTTGTCGGTACATTATCCAATATCCCTAATATGGAAGACAACCATGACCTGGTTGAGTTACGATACAAATCCAGTATTCAAGAAGGTTTTCAAGAATCGTACTCAGCCATGTTTCCGGCGCCAAGACAACGGCATGTCAATGCGTTAGCCCTTTCTGAAGGAGAATTAAAAGAATTAAAAATGCCTGTTTTCCTGATTCACGGAAGAGAGGACCGGGTAATTCCTTTGGATAAAACCAGTTGGAAACTCTCTCAGATTATCCCCAACGCACAGCTCCATGTGTTTCCTGATTGCGGGCACTGGGTACAAATAGAGAAAACGAAAGAATTTACAGGTCAAGTGATTCAATTTTTAAAACAATAGATAAAAGCCCCAATTATTGGGGCTTTTATCTATTGTTTTAATGTAAATTCCGAAAAACGCCGATCACTTTTCCTAGAATGGTTACTTTGGGTAAAAGGATGGGATCCATGGTTGGATTCTCAGGTTGAAGGCGGAAGTAATTATTTTCTTTAAAGAACCGTTTAACGGTGGCCTCATCTTCTTCGGTCATGGCGACCACAATATCCCCGTTATTCGCTACTTGCTGTTGCCGTACAATGACATAGTCCCCATCAAGGATGCCTGCATCAATCATACTTTCTCCAACAACACGTAACATATAAACAGTATCGCTGCCTACCTTGCTTTCAGGCATGACAAAATACTCTTCTACATTTTCAATGGCAGTTATAGGAATCCCTGCAGTTACCTTTCCTACAACAGGAATACGGACAGTTCTGATTTCCTCTTCGTCATTTACTTGATTTGCATCAAGGATTTCAATTGCCCGGGGTTTGGTAGGATCCCTGCGAAGGAGCCCTTTTTTCTCCAGGCGGGCCAGGTGTCCGTGGACTGTAGAACTTGAAGCTAAGCCAACTGCTTCTCCAATTTCTCGAACGGAGGGTGGGTATCCTTTTTGTTTGACTTCTTTTTTTATATATTCAAGAATTGCCTGCTGCCGTCCAGAAAGCTTGGGCATTGTCATTTCACATCCATTCTTCCAAATATTCCTTCCTTTTTATTATAACAGGAACCATGCATAAATACAAACATAAGTTCCTAAATTCCAATTGACAGAAACGAATGTTCCTATTACAATAAAAGGGAACAATCGTTCTTATCCTGATTCCGTGGTTAGCGTAGTCTAATTAGAAATGGACAGGCATAAGATATTACTAAGTTAACGGTCATCAAACACTTTACTATGAAAAGGAAAAGCGGGGGAACGGGATGAAGAAAAAAACCTGGATGATGTTCATTTTAGTTGGAATGCTTTTGATCGGAATGGCTAATTTGGTATACGGTTTTTCTGCAAAGGATAATCATATGGAAGTGATTGTTCAGGAAGGAGAAACCTTATGGGATTTGGCCAGCCTTTATCATGAAGAAGCAGGGATGTCTACCCAGGAGTTGCTCTTCTATATTCAAAAAGAAAATAATCTGGAGTCAGCCGTTGTTTATCCTGGAGACCCCATTCAGATTCCTATAAATCAATGATATCCGATTCTCTCTATGGTATAATAGAAGGATAGAATCAGGAGGGAACTGCATTGATTACAGATGACAAAATCAAGAGAATTAATGAATTATATAAAAAGGCCAAGTCCCAGGGCCTTACCGAACAGGAACAATCAGAACAAAAAAGGCTGCGTCAGGAATATGTTCAAGCTGTTCGTGGTTCCCTAAAAAACCGTCTTGAATCGATTATTCTCGTAGATGAGAAGGGCCAAGAACTGGGACCTATTACAAAGGGTAATAAATTTATCAATTAACTCCTCATTTTGAGGGGTTTTTTACGGTAGGGGAGCTTTTATGAAGGTTGGGATTTATGCCAGAGTGAGTACGGAATGGGAAACTCAGGAAACCAGTCTTGTGCGGCAGGTTGAAGAATTAAATAGGTTTGCTACATCCCAAAATTGGGAAGTGGTAAAAATAATCCAAGAAAAGGCCAGTGGGTTTATTATTGAAAGGCCAGGGTTACTTGAATTGTTAGAAGATCTATCTGAAGGGACTATAGAAGGCCTGCTTATTCAGGATGAAACTCGAATTGGGCGTGGGAATACGAAAATCGCTATTTTACATCAGGTCCACAAATATAAA
Source organism: uncultured Paenibacillaceae bacterium (assembly GCA_937874515.1). Classification (GTDB taxonomy): domain Bacteria; phylum Bacillota; class Bacilli; order Aneurinibacillales; family Aneurinibacillaceae; genus CALNBV01. Next base: position 6,125 of record CALNBV010000044.1, read on the forward strand.
GGAAAGGTATTTTCCTTAGATAATGGCGGAGAACTGCAAATTGGTGAGATGGAAGGAATGGTATTGGAAATACTGGCCATTGTAGAAGAATACCAGCGACGCCTTTATAACCACAAAATATCAAGAGGGGTTCGCCGGGCCATGGAACAGGGATACCATCCTGAAGCTAATCTTAAACATACAGGTGAAGGGGGAAGGAAACGGAATGATCTTCCCCTGGATGAAATTGTGAAATTAAGGGCAAAGAAACTCACCTATGAGGAAATTGCAGCCATGCTACGGGGGAAAGGGTATGAAGCCTCTCGGGCAACAGTCCATCGCAGATATAAAGAATATATTCATGGTAATGATACAGAAGGGAATTAACGAAGAATGAAGAATCAAAAATTGCGCTATCCAGTTCAACTTCTTGCTCCTGCAGGAAATTGGGAAAGTTTAAAAGCCGGTATTGCCAATGGGGCAGATGCCATTTATTTTGGAGTTGAAAAGTTTAATGCCAGAGCGCGGGCAGATAATTTTCGTACGGAAGAATTGCCAGAAATTATGGCCTATCTCCATTTATATGGGGTAAAAGGGTACTTAACTTTTAATATTCTTGTTTTTGAAGATGAATTAAGGGAAGCGAAACAATTAATAGAGACTTGTATGAATGCTGGTGTGGATGCTGTTATTGTACAGGATATGGGGCTGATGAAGCTAATCAGGCAACTATCCCCGGATTTTCCTATTCACGGGTCCACCCAAATGACCATTACCTCACCTGAGGGAATCGCTTTTCTTGAAGAATATGATCTTCAGGTTGCCGTATTAGGACGGGAGAATAACCTGAAACAAATTGAAACCATTGCTAAGGGAGCGAACGTTCCCCTTGAAGTATTTGTCCATGGGGCATTGTGTGTATCCTATTCCGGGCAGTGCTTAACTTCAGAAATGTGGGGAGGCCGTTCTGCCAACCGGGGTGAATGTGCCCAGGCTTGCCGTTTGCCTTATGATTTAATTTGCGATGGAGACAAAAAAGAAATGGGAGATGTGGCTTATTTATTATCTCCTAAAGATTTGGCTGCAATTGATATTGTACCTGAGATGATTGAAGCCGGGGTTTCCGTTTTTAAGATTGAGGGCCGCCTGAAATCCCCTGAATATGTGGCTAATGTGGTTGGAAAATACCGCAAAGCGATTGATATGGCATTAGGAAAGAAAGCATTTAAGTTATCGAAAGGTGAAACCCGGGAATTGCAACAAAGCTTTAGCCGGGGATTTACCTATGGATTTTTGAAAGGGACAAACAATAAACAATTATTGGATGGGACCTTCCCCAAAAGTAGGGGCGTGTATTTGGGCCAAGGGCTCAATGTAGGCAAAGATTATGTGGTATGTAACTTAGAAGCTCCTTTAAAACGTGGGGATGGCATTGTTTTTGATGCAGGGCATCCTGAACAAAAAGAAGAAGGTGGCCGGGTGTATGACCTGCGCCAAAAGGGAAAAAAAATTGAAGGTGAAACCCAGGGGATGGTTGAAATTGTCCCTGGCCGCCATGATGTAAACTTACGGAAAGTCAATCCAGGGGATAAAATTTGGAAAACAAGTGATCCGGAATTGGACCGCCGTCTCCGGAAAACCTTTGAAAATGAACAACTCTATCGACTTTTCCCCCTTTCTATCACTGCAAAAGGGAAAGTAGGAGAACCCATGTCATCCTGTTGGATGGATGTGGAAAAAGGACATGTGGTGAAAATCAAATCAGAAATGCCCTTAGAAAAGGCGTTGAAACGGCCTTTATC
>CALNBV010000045.1 GCA_937874515.1 uncultured Paenibacillaceae bacterium
CTTGTTGCATAATCACTGCGTCAGCCAGTACTGCACGGTTTGGTTCAATGCCGAATACGGTATCGTTTAATTCGATCTCACCAACTTGTGCACCGGCCTGATTGAAGAGTGCTACTTTAGGCATAGCGAATCCTCCTTTCTTAATTAGTTGCCTTTAACGGCGCTTTTAATCGTTACAAAACTATTTTTCGCACCTGGAACCGCACCTTTGATGAGGATCAAGTTGCGTTCAACGTCAACAGAAACCACTTCAAGATTTTGCACGGTAACTCTTTCGCCACCCATACGTCCAGGTAATTTTTTACCTTTAAGAACGCGGTTTGCTGCAATGGAACCCATTGAGCCAGGACGACGATGGTAACGGGAACCGTGAGCCATTGGTCCGCGGGATTGGCCGTGGCGTTTGATAGACCCAGCAAACCCTTTCCCCTTGGAAGTACCGGTTACGTCAACTGTTTCTCCGGTATTGAAAATGTCAGCTTTAAACTCTTGACCGACTTCGTATTGGCTTAAATCCACATTACGAAGTTCACGAACGAAGCGCTTAGGTGTTGCATTAGCCTTAGCGGCATGGCCTTTTTCAGGTTTATTGGTGCGGGATTCTTTCTTATCCGCAAAACCAACCTGAATGGCTTCATAGCCGTCAGTTGCTACTTCTTTCTTTTGAAGTACAACACATGGGCCTGCTTCTACAACGGTCACAGGAAGAACGATCCCTTCTGGAGTGAAGAGTTGAGTCATCCCGATTTTTTTCCCTAAGATTCCTTTGGTCATGATAGCCACCTCCTAGTTAAAATCCTAATACGTTGTGTTTCGGCTTTTTATAATTTGATTTCGATGTCCACACCAGATGGAAGATTCAAACTCATAAGAGAATCAACAGTTTGTGGTGTTGGATTCAAAATATCGATCAGACGCTTGTGAGTACGCATTTCGAATTGTTCACGAGAATCTTTATACTTGTGAACCGCACGAAGAATCGTGAAGACAGCTTTTTCTGTCGGAAGCGGGATCGGACCGGATACTTCTGCACCGGAACGTTTCGCAGTTTCAACGATTTTTTCAGCGGACTGGTCTAAAATTCTGTGATCATATGCTTTCAAGCGGATACGAATTTTTTGTTTTGCCATGATAGTCCCTCCTTTTCGCCCATTTTAGTAACGGACAGTTCTCAGCGGAAAAAACCCGGCCACCAGCCATGGCAAAGGAGCCTGGTGTGTCGGCAACCTCCCGCATCATCGCGTCCATAGACCAACATTCAACATTATACACGTATATCCTATTGAATGCAAGAATTTCTAAGCATTTTCTTTTCAAACACTCAGACTTTTTTATTCTATCTTATTTATTAGCAAAAGGCAAGGCTTAGTCTATAAGACTCGCCCAACAAATTTTAAGTTATTCGTGAATCCAGACCCTCCCCTCATCTGTTCTCTTCGTTAGCTTTTGTGCATCTAAGGATTCAAGAAAGGGAATTAGATATTTCCGGGAAAGGCCAAGGGCATCTTTTGCTACAGCAGGTGTGATGAGTGTGCCCTTAAGGCTTGCCTGGCGGAGCTTTTCTACTCCTTGCTCCCATTCCTTCCTTATTATATATAAATCATCTGTTAGGGGGAGGATCTCCTTTCTTTGCATCAAGTAAGATTGAAAATCAGCTCCAATGTGTTCTGGTAACTTATTCTCATTCAATAATGCTGTCCAGGACGGAGGTGTAAGACCTGCCTGGATTAACCCCTTTTCAATCGCGGTGCAGGCTTCCCGGTATTTTTCTGGAGGATGGGGTGTAAAACCATGGAGCCATATTACATCCCCTTCTTCATTCATTAATTGCATGCTGTCTGCCTCTATTAAAAAGTATCGCCATATGCGATCCGTTAGGAAATGAAATGAAGCACTTTTTATAGCAGCTCTACTCATGCCCTTCCGTAAAGGATTACGAGAATGGTAGACCTTCAGTTCTTCTTTTAATTGATCAAGCCATTGCTGGAATGCATTTTTGTCAACGAAGATGGTGTTGCTTCCACCTCGTCGCCCGGTAACGTCCCCAGTGAGGGTTAAGACATCCTCTGATTTCACTAATTCCCCTAAAACAAACTCAGTCTCTTCTTTTCCCATAACAAGGAACTGCATTAATTCATCTTTGGTACTATACTGCCTTGTTTCTATAAATTGCAAAATCCTTTCCTTCGGATCGCCTTTGGCTAATCGCTGCAAATGACTTATGGTGTCTTCTCCGAAGGAATGCCTTTCCCCGTAAGGATCTACTACCTGTCCCCCACCCAGTGTTACTGCTGGGGTAGGCCTTCGTAAAATAAAGGCATCCCCTTTTTTCGCCGTTATTTCTTTTTCTAAATAAAGTTGGGCTAAGACTTCTTCCCCAGGGTTCAGGCTATTTCTGTCAAAGAAAATAAGGGTACCATCCACTTCAGACGTGCCAATATGAAGGCGAACGTTGCTCCGTTGTTTAAGAGGGAAGTTAAGGTGTTTTGAAAAATGGAACCTGACATCAATGCGCCGGGTATTGTGATAGAAGCCCAGAGCCGTAATGGACATCCCTCTGGATACTTGATCTAGATCTACACCAGTAATATTCAGGGCAGCCCGTTGCCCGGCAAAAGCATAATTCGCTTTCTGATTGTGCACCTGAACCCGGCGCACACGCACTTCTTGCCCCCCTGGCAATAACTCCAGCCGGTCTTCCTCTTTCACGGTCCCTTCATAGATGGTACCTGTGACTACAGTACCTGCCCCCTTAATGGTAAAAGCACGATCAATAGGCATACGTAAAGGTGCCGTATAAGGACGGGGAGGAACATCATGAAGTTGCCCGGCAATGTTCTGAAGGAGTGCATCGATTCCTTCATTGGTTTTGCTGCTCACAGGAAGGATGGGGGCATTCTCTAAAAAGGTTCCCTTTGCCCACTCCCTTACCTCTTCCTGTACCATAGCCAACCATTCCTGATCAACCATATCTATCTTCGTTAATACAATGATACCTTTTTGAATACCCAGGAACCCCAAAATTTCTCCATGTTCCCTGGTCTGAGGCATCACACCCTCATCAGCGGCAATAACAAGGACAACCAGGTCAATACCTGCTGCTCCAGCAATCATTTGCCGAATAAAACGCTCGTGTCCAGGCACGTCAACAAGGCCCACAGTTTGCCCATCAGGAAGTGTACAGGGGGCGAATCCCAGCTCAATAGAGATATTCCGTTCTTTTTCTTCCTTAAGGCTGTCTGTTTCTACGCCTGTCATCGCCTTTGTAAGTGAGGTTTTTCCATGGTCAATATGGCCTGCAATGCCAATTGTATGATGTATTTGCATAGATCCTTCCTTCATATGAATGCTCCTTTAATTATTCCATGGCTTTCTATTTGAATTTGGATATGTTTTCGGGTATGATAATAAACGTATCATATACTATGGGGGGTACTTCTCCCTATTAGTATAGCCTAACGGAAGCAAAATTGTATATGGGGGTGGATGGGGTGCTGGTGCCCCTCCCGGTCTTCAAAACCGAGCGGGACCTCAGTTGGGGTCTGGTGGGTTCGATTCCCACACACTCCCGCCAATATAGCTAACAAAAACAGTTAGGGTTTTTAGCCTGCTGATAACGCATAGTTTGCCTTTACTTTTTCCGAACTGAATTATTCATTTCCTTTGCTATCTTCAAAAAATATAGTCTCGTACTGTACCAAAAAAACAGATAAGTAACAACGAAAAGGAAAATAGATATAAGAAGTGAGATACTATCAAAAGGGATCCACCCCAGGTAAAGGCCAATAGGAAGCCAAACCATTAATGATATAAAAAAGTGGATAACTGTTTGTTTTAATGGGCTCCAGTTTTCAATTTCAAAAATAAGAGACGCAGAACCAAAATAAACGCCCATTAATATACTTCCAAGCATATTCATCCAAATCGTGGTAACAGAAACCTCCATCCCTTTCACCATTAAAATTGTTAAGGCAACAAAAGTAATAATAGCCGCGAAACCTAGACCAGATAAACTTCTTCCCATCACTTTAAACATCATGTTTACCAGCCCCCATAATTAATTTTCCTTTCATTTCTAGCACGTATTTTCTAGATACATATTCCTTACTCCCCGAATGAAAAAACACACATATATTCCCGTTAAAACCCAACTCAAAATATTTGATTTGGTTTAAATTCCCAATGACTGATTTTGAAAAACGAGTGAAATCAAATCCTTGAAGGAGACTCTCTATTTCATATAACTTCATATTTAATTCTATAGAGTGTTTATTTATGGAAGCATAAACTTTACGATTTTGCGCATAGACAAAATCAATTTCATTGGGAGAAAGAAGAATGGACTTATCCTCCCTCATTCCTACAATACGTTTAGGAGTTTGATGATTTATATTTCTAATTAGCTCTTCAAGACCTTTTGTCCACTCCTTTGCATGAATGGTTATAAAGGTTTCTTCATATTTTTCATCAATATCAATATTTACCTTCATTGGATTTCCCCTCCTTCCTGTAAACTTACTATATCAACAATTCTTTAATTTCGTCGGAATTATTGAATAACATGCACAATACAATGCCTGAATTACAAGGATCCCTGAATGAAAAAAGGCCCCGGGGACGGGGCTCTTTCATTATTCAACCATTGATAAAAGTACTTTCTCCATTTCTTCTTTAGACAACACATCTGCTATCATATTAATTTTATATCCCTTATCAGGCACTTCAATTTTCATCCCTTTGATATTAGTATCTTCGGAGTAAGCGTAAACCAATTTATAATTTTTCACCTTGTAAGAAACAAAATGCTTCAAACCAAACAGCTCTATTTCATCCGGTTCCTTAGAAGCTAATTTTTCGTGAATTGTACGAAATCCAAACTCACCTTTTCTATATTGAAACTTTACAATAGGGTCCTTCCCGATATTATTCTCTTTAGTACGGGCTTCTATTTCTTCTAATTTATACCCCTCTGGTAAAAAGGTCGGTTTATTAATAGGATAACTTACCATCTTTTGCGCTTCTGCCAATGTATGCCTAGTAAGGCTCCTTATTTTCTCTTCATACTTTTTCCCTTGCATTCCAATTTCATTTAACCTCTTTTGTTCTGCAGGTGTGGGAACTTTCCGGTTTTCCAAGGTCATCTTATTCTTTATTTCTGTGTGTTCTCTTACCAACTGGCTATAATCAGCAAATTCCTCAGCTGAAAGATGCTTTTTTACTACCGCTAAATGTTGTTCTACTTCCGATACATTCTCCTTCTCATTCGGATAGGTTTCAAGAAACTTTTCTTTAGAACCAAACACTTGAGTCATTAAGTTTTCCGTTGCAGATGAAATATAAGAACCTCCGAATGTCCAGGTGATTCCTATTATCGCTATTGAAGCAACTGCAGCGATGATCCATTTAGGATATCTTGATTTTTTCTTTCCATTCTTCGTGTATTGATTAACAGCTAATTCTACTCTGGTATGTAGCTCTTCAGGAATTTCAATATCTTGAAATTCTTTTTTCATATTATCATTCATATATATCCTCCTTCTTCAACTGAATTCGAAATTTTTCTAAAGAACGATATAAAAGGGTTTTGACAGTGCCTATTGGCAACTCTATGATTTTGGAAATCTCTAAAAACGTGTAGTTATAGAAATACTTTAAAACCACTACACTTTTTTCATTCTCATTTAACCTTTCGATCATGTCTCTCAGTGTTAAACGAAGGGCACAATCATTTTCATTTGAAATGTTACCCTCTGTGTATTCTGATTTTAATGGGACAACTTTCTTTTCTTTTTTCAATAGATTGATTGCACAATTAATCGTGATTCTAATGAGCCAGGTTTTAAAATATTCCGGATTTTTTAATGTCTGAATCTGGCTAATTGCCTTATAAGCTGTTTCCTGAACAACATCAAGGGCATCATTTTTATTTTTTACATACACATAGGCAATTCGATAAAGATCCTCTTCATAATTTTGAAATAGAGTTAAAAATGCCTTTTCATCGCCTTTTTGCGCTTTCTTCACTAAGTTCTGAATGGGTTGCACCCCCTTTTTTTGTCTTTTACTAATTAGACAATCCACTTAATTGATTAGCTTCAAGAATGGAAACTTTTTGTTTTTGAAATTAAAAGATCACACCATAATAAAGAAAGGGTTTTAGCCAGTTTACACTGTGCTAAAACCCTTTTTATATGTGAAAATCTATTCTATGAATTTTATGTTTTTTGTCACAAACCACATGTTTATACATGGGGTTCTCGAGTTATACTACTATTAAATAATCCTTAGCGCGCTAATTGCAACTCCTGAGTTTCTTTCAAACCAAGAGTTTGCACTGTTGATGTTTTAATTTCGCACAAGAGCTCTGGATTTTGCAATAATGACTGGCCATAAGAAGGAATCATTTCTTTTATTTTTGGTTCCCAGGCTTTCATATGTTGTGGGAAGCATTTTTCAATTACTTGTAACATAACGGAAACAGCTGTAGATGCACCTGGAGAAGCGCCAAGCAATGCTGCAATGGAGCCATCAGCGCCGCTAACAACTTCAGTACCAAATTGAAGGGTTCCTTTGCCAGCAGGAGTATCTTTGATAACCTGCACACGTTGGCCTGCTACAACGATATCCCAATCCTCGCTTTTAGCACCAGGGACAAACTCACGCAACTCTTCCATACGCTGTTCTTTCGATAACATTACTTGCTCAATCAAGTATTTTGTCAATGAAACGTTTTTCGCGCCTGCTGCCATCATGGTTACGAGATTATCCGGT
>CALNBV010000046.1 GCA_937874515.1 uncultured Paenibacillaceae bacterium
GTGTGCTCTTCCGATCTTCCCATGCCTTTAGGTACACATGGTTTTCATCCCTCGCTGTTTCTATCAAACCGATAACATTCTTGTAGTAATGTACGCTTTTTTCCCAGTTTGGAACACGAACTTGCACTCTTCCCAGACGCATAATTGCCATTCTTCTTAACCACCTTTTTTATAGAAGTTTATTTTTATCCAACAATCTTAAGAAGACCTTTATGTTTAATCCCTAACTCTGCAAGAGTCCGATCATCCTGGGGAGTGAATGGTTCATCAAAATAAGTCATTTTTGCTTCATCTGCGTTCAGTTTATATAACCCACCAATCACTTGTTTGAATTCTGCCCATTTGTCCTCAGGGTTTACAGGAAGGCAAAGAGCTGGTGGATTTCCCTGTTCATATACATATAAAAATATCATCAGTTATTCCTCCTTTGCCTCTAGGCGCGCATCTTTTTCCATTTTTCGAAATTCTTATAATCTGTTGATTCGTAGTAATCTCCGCCATCCTCAGGATCAATACCCCAGTAGTTTAGCAGGTCTTCAGCAGGACCGCAGTTGCCGCTGAGAATTTCATGTGCTGGGATCCATGCTTCTTTATATTTATCAGGTTCATCATCAAAAATGGTTTTGCATCCATCAGAACAGAAGTGATAGGTTTCACCTTCGTATTCACTATGGCGATAAGCCGTTTTATGAATATCCTCAGGTTCAGCAAATACCATTGGATACTGGCAAGTTTGGCAAAGCATAGGCAATCCTGGATAATTCCGCTCATAGTTAGGATCTGTTTGTTGTTCCCATTTCTTCGCCCACACATCTCTCCATGTATCTCCGTATTTTTCCTCTAACCATACTTGATCTTCTGCAGTTGGTGCAAAAGTATGGAAGAAAGCAACATGGGACACACGGTGTAGAATAAGTGCTGCCTGATGGGAAATACGGTCTTTTTCAATAATCGCTTGTTCATAATATAAAGGTTTGCGGATGCCGAACATTTCTAGGTCTTTAAAGAGACCATTTAATACCTGGTCTTCAATATACATTTCAAATGCTTCTTTCCAGGACACCACCTTTTTCGGTGCAACATAATCCAGGATATAAGCAATAGCAGTAAAGGCACGATAAGATCTCCAGAACCATTTATCTAACCATTTCTGTACAATAGGTGCATTGTCTGGATCTTCTTCTAACATCGCGCGAATCGCCATCATTCCCAGAGTCATATGACGGGATTCATCAGATTGGTTAGTAAAGCCTACAGCAGTGTAGCAAAGATCATTGTTTGCCATTGCAGTAGAACCCATGGTTACAAACAGAATATTGGTAAAGGCTACTTCAAAACCAAAGGCAATGGCTGCCAGTCCTTCGAAGGGCCCTGCAGTCATGGCATCCTCAAAGAAAGATTTAATAACTGACATGAGCCAGTGGCGATGAGAAACCTTTTTCCAGCTATGGAACCCCTGGAAGTATTTGTTATAGTTATTAAATAAAAGCACTTCATTTTGTACGTGGCGCAGCTCGTCCACAGATTGGGTAAAGGCTGCAAAACGAATGGCCGGAATAGGCACATGGCGTGATACATACTGGAAGAGACGATGGGCATTGTACTCACCATTAAAGGCAACCCCAGCAAATAATTTCATCGCTTCTAACCAGCGGGCATCAGTTAAATCCAATTGACTTTGCATCATATCAATGTTTTCACGAATCGCATGGAATTTACGTTCCTTTTCCGCCTGAATTCGCACATAATTTTCCACAGTTACACGGAAAGGATCTTCCCAGCGGTCCCAGTTATGAATCTTAATCCCTTCAAAGGATACATAAGGATACATTTCCTCAAAAGGAACATAACTTGGTTCCCAATCCAGGTCTCTTGTTAAAAGGTTATATTCTTCTTTTAATCCCCGTTTTTTCTTCGCCATTTATCCTACCCCCCTATACGTTATCCCATTGCAGAACAATATGATCATCATCCCAATCGGCCATAAAACCGTAATAAGACGTAACAGCTAATTGCAAATCTTCCGTTTCCCAGCTATCACCTAAACATTCTTCTACGGACGTTTTATTAATCACTAATTTATTGATTGATTCCACTTTCACATAGCCTGGAAATCGGGTAATTTTCACATCTTCATTGTCCTGTTCTACAGCTTCTATAATTGCTTCCGATTCAGGGCAATTGGTTAAATCTAACCCGACATAACGGTTTCGTTTTTCAACCTGTTCCATTTAAATGACCTCCCCAGTTGTTTCAAGTGGCAAGGCAGTGATTAATTGTAGCTCATCTACTAAAAGGGATTTAACATACTGATCAATTACTTGTTGCAGTGCTTCTTCTCCATTACCGCCATTTTGCGGAAGGTCAAATACAGCAAGTACAGGCTTAATCGCTTCAATAACAAGGGGTAACCATTTATTCACATAAGATGCGATAACATCTTTATTTTCAGGGCGATCTGCCAATAACATTTTCACAAGAGCAGTCGTATAGTTTCTTTCATATTCAAACATCTCCATAAAGAATTCGCTAAATGATACATAAACATTATCGTTATTCTTTACTGCAACCGCTGTCATTTTCTCGAAAAATAGCGGATAGAGAATAGCATCAAGAATTAAATTCGTTGCTACAATAGCTTCTGCCCAATCCCAGGTCACCATTACGTTCTCCAATAAGGCACGGAGTTTCTGGTATTTTTCATCTTCAATCCACTTTTGTTTCCCGTCCTTAAGAATAGTAGGGCATTGTTCCTCTAATTCTAAACAGATACGGGTGATTAATTGAGCGGTTCCCATTTGGTCATAACACTGGTAGGTGGCACATTGTTCAATGGCTGTCCCTACTGCAGCACGCCCAATATACATATAAGCAATGGACTCACCAAAAATAACATGGCGTAAAACAGGAAGAAATTCTCTTATGGTATCAACCATGGATGGAGCCATGTTTTTAAACAAACCATAGCGATCAGCAGTTTCAAATTGCCCCTTAATGCGAGATTGAAAATCAGCACGGCTATAGCAATAGGTTGCGTAGTATAATTTTGCAGGATCACGGAACTGTTCCCAATCCTCACATTTTACTTTCGTAATTGTTTCATCATGAATTTTGATGTCCCGATTCCATATAGGACGATAATGGAAGTTTTCCTTGGGTTCCAAATTATATGTTGCCTCATCATACGTTGTTGGCCGCTTCACTTTTAAACCGGACATGTACTTGTATGTAGTACGTAATGGTTTAATAGACTCTCCTACTTGAAATTGATGTGCCATGTACGAACCTCCCTCTCATTCATCACCGAATTATGTACAGATTCAATTAAGAACTGTAATGTAATAGTAGTCGAATTATCTGAATATTCATACTACATATTCGGTAGAATGTAAGAGGAACATTTTATACGTTTCTGCACTTGTTTAAGGTAAAAAAGGCTATCATCAGGCTTAAAACCTTGACGATAGCCGTGTTTTTTCTACACTTTTAGCTGCCCCATAACGACAGAAATTTCCAAAGCTAGCTGAATTTCGAAACGGGTATCAGAGTTATTCAGGTCAAACTCCCCAAGTTCCTGAATTCGCCGTAAACGATAACGCATTCCCCCAATGGTAATGTTCATTTCCCTGGCAGTTTTATGAAGATTAAACTCATTTTTAATATAGTAATATAGCGTTTTTAATAATTCTCCGCCGCTCTTTTTGTCGTATTCATATATTGTTCCTACTTTTTCATTTGCAAAGGATTCCAATTCTTCCGGATTGCGGGCATTTAATAGAAGACCTAAATGCCCTAATTCTGCAGCATGGACAACCTGTCGATTCTTCCATTTCATTTCTGCGATTTCAATGGCTTTTTGCGCCTCGTGAAACCCACGGGAGAAAGAACATAAATCATGGTAAATCCCGCTCATGCCCAGGGTGATCCGGGAGTTTTTTAATAAATCATTAATTTTATCAATAAGAAATTGGCCATATTCTTTGCAATTGATCTTTTTCATTTTAAATAGTTTTTCTGGAATAAGGGCAAATACCCGGTCAATCCTGGATGAAACCAGTGCATGATACCCGGCATGTTCTAAATCAGAGGAAATGATATTCACAATTTCCTTTCGCTCATCATGTGCCCCCTCCTTTTCCCAATGACTGTTCTCCTTAATTTGGAAAACGAATACTGAATAGGATGTATTTATTCCATATCCAAAGTAAGTCATACGTTGTCTTACCCGATCTGTATCAATTTCTGCCATTAATAATTCGTCCAGCAACTCTCCTTTTGCACGTTGTTCCGATTCAATGGCTGTTTTTTCATTTAACATTTGAATGGCACAAACCGTGGCCATCCTCTCAAGAGAAACCGTTTCCAAATTGGCGAAACATCCATCCTTTTTATATAAAGAGACAAAACCACTTACCTGGTTTTGCAGAACGATGGGGGAAATCAACCGATTCCCTATTTCCATGGTACGCCGTTCTTTATTTACCTTTTCCAGGACATTCTTCTCTATTTCTGAAAATGTTCTAGAACGAGAGAAATCTAGATCCCCATATACAGAAAGGGGTTGATAGGTTTTATCAAATATACTAATCCCGCACCCAAGATTTTCTGCAACAACGCGAGCGATGGCATCCAATCCTTTTCCCTGCAAGACAATCTGGGTTAATTTCTGGTTTAATTTTGCGCTTCTTTTTAATGTTTCCGCCTGTTCCTCAATCCTGCGGTAAGCAATATCCAATTCATCGGCCATACTTCTTTCTTCATAAAATGGGAGATCAGGAATAATTTCATCCCCCCACTGGTCAATGGTTTTGCCTATGAACCTGCAGGATTTTGCTCCTGCAGCTACACACTCGATTTCTTTAACGATTACCTTTTTGCCAAGAAATTCTGTAGAATACCCACCGGCATAACCCATTAAGATATAACAAACAGGTTCATGATGAGACGGAAAATGAAGCAAGTGTTGTTCCGCTTCATGGGAATTAATCCATTCCCCTAAAAAATAAAAATGTCCCTTTGCACAATCTATTTCCATTTCCAAAAATCTTGCCATTACACTACCAGAAATATTGTGCATCCTTAACCCTGCCAACAATAATTCATTATCGTTATCCCATTCAAACATTTCTTTTAAATTACGTGCATCATTTATTCCGCAATTCCAACCATACCGAACCAAAAAACTTTTCGCTCTCTCTAAACCTAGTGCTGCAATTAAATCTTTTCTTAACATGCCCCATGCATCTGCGCTAGAAAGGACCATTCTACGGTCTTTGAACCGGATTTCCCCTTTTTCTAGATTAAATTTAATCAAATCAACCGGAGAAAGTTCCTCTGCCTTCGTCAAAATATACCCCTCCAATGCTGCACTAGATTTTTGTTGCTTTATCTATTTTATCTAAAAGAGGCGAAGGGTGTCTATTATTTTCAGAATAATAGAAAGAGTTTGTCATAAATTAAAATCCCCTGCATGAACATGCAAGGGATTAGAAAGGGATGGTAAAAAAAGAGACTTATATAAAATTAGAAAGGGATTAGTGGGCTTTAAGAGAAAACAGTGGTAAAGCGATCATTTACTTCGCCTTCGAAGTAGAAAACACCTCTGCCAATATCTTCTGTTGTCCAGGTAATCGTTGGGGAATCAGCGTAAGGCATGTATCCGCCAGTATATACTTCATTACGATTACCAGATGGATCGAAGAAGTAAATGGTAAGTCCACGGGTAATGCCGTGACGAGTTGGTCCCGCATCAATCATAACATCGTTTCTAGCCATAATATCTGCTGCTTTACGAACTTCACTCCAATCATCAATCCAGAAACCTATATGATGAACCTTCGAATCTGGTCCCTTAATAACAGCTAAATCATGAGGCGTATTCGTTGTAAACAGCCATGTAGCTATATAACTTCCATCAGGGGCAATGAGTTTTTCAGCCATATGAAAATCAAAAACATCTTGGAATAATTGAGTCGTTCCTTCTACATCATCGCCAGCAATTAACAGGTGATCAAGGCGAGGTGCAGCGATTCCAACAAGGCCATCTGGCCATGGATCTGGGTTAACAAGGGGCAGTCCATTTCCTACTACATCAATTTCATAATAAAGTTCTACAGTTTGGCCTGTTGGCACTCTAAAACGAAGAATTTCTCCTTCAGCAATACGATATCCAGCAGGAATACGTTCAACAGCCACTCCATAATCGACTAATTTTCTCTCATAAATATCTAAATCCTCTGCCGTTTCACATTTAAAAGCCAGGTGATCTAAACCGGCTGTATCAGCCTTTTCTAAAATGACACTATGATGATCATGTTCATCCCAACATTTAAGGTAAACATGATTTTCATCTCGTGCAGTTTCAATTAAGCCAATGACATTTTTGTAATAATGAACGCTTTTTTCCCAGTTTGGAACCCTCAGTTGTACTCTTCCAAGACGCATGATAGCCATTTTGCTTTCCCCCTATAGTTGTGAATTTTGTAACATACCTGCATCTACAAAAAAACTAAAAACAAATGACTTACTGTTATATTAATAGAATTTTTAAAATTCGAATATGTCACAATATGTCGAAAATTAAAGTTTCCTTTTGTATGATTCTGTTGTTACAAACAAAAAAAGATCCTCTGCAAAATGCAGAGGATAGAAAAGGGGTGGTTAAGAAGAAACAACATGAGTAAAAAATGTATAGTTTATACGAGGCTTACGCACACATTTTTTGCTTCAGTAAAGAATTCAAGGCTGTATTTACCGCCTTCACGGC
>CALNBV010000047.1 GCA_937874515.1 uncultured Paenibacillaceae bacterium
TCGGCGCATCCTTTATTTCTTTTACCCAGATGTTTTGAAGGCGCGCCCGGATTGAGGTTGACCGTCAGTTATACATCTTCGTCGGCGAGGAACTGGCACGATTTGATTCTTAGCATCTCTTTTAATAGGGTCTCCAACGAAGCTTTTGTGCTTCCTGAAGGCGGTGGGCTACATTGGACCAATTGACCACATTCCACCAGGCATTAATATATTCCTTCCTCCGATTTTGATACTTCAAATAATAGGCGTGTTCCCATACATCGAGAACCAATAAAGGAACAATATCCTGCTGGGCTAGATTTTGGTGTTTTTCAGCCTGGAGAATCTCCAGGCGATGGGAACGAGGGGACCAGACTAAAATAGCCCATCCGCCACCTTCAACTTTCTCCGCGGCATTAGAAAAATGGTCTCGAAACTTTTCAAAACTGCCAAAGCTTCTCTCTATTTCCCGGGCAAGAACACCTGTTGGCTTTCCGCCCCCTCTGGGTTTCATATTGTTCCAAAAGATGGTGTGTAAGTAATGGCCGGAACCATTAAACGCCGCTTCCCGTTCCCAATGTTTTATTAATGAATAATCACCAGTATCTCTCGCTTTTTTCATTTCTTTTTCTGCTTTATTTAATCCATCCACATAAGACTTATGGTGAATATCATGATGAAGGCGCATGGTTTGTTCGTCAATATATGGTTCTAAAGCATTGTAGGGATAAGGGAGGGGAGGAAGGGTATGTTCACCAATAGGAACAGGTTGGATGGGGACATTAGGATTATGGGCTTCATTTGGCCGTTCTTCTACCTGGCCATGAACAGGTTGATATCCCCATTTATTTAGTTGGGTTTGCATAAAATAGGAAAATTGCTGATAGAGGCCATAAGCCTGATCCATAAGCTTTTGCCGAAGGTGGCCTGCCTTCCTTTGGGCTTCTAGCTTTTTGCGAAGTTTAGTAAACTGTTCCGACCAGACCTCGTATTGTTTAATGATTTCAGGGGTTGTTGCAGGGTGTTGTTTTAATTGGCTTAAGTAATCTTCCTGGTAGGCACTCCATTGAATCAATTGGTCTAACTGTTGGATATCCGGGGGAAGTGTGTTCATAAAGATGTATTCCTCCTTTGATAGGCACTTATACCATATGTATGTGACAGTGGGAAGAATGGGAAAAAAATAGGCAATAAATTTATTTTTACAACATAGGTAAAGACCAGGCCTCAAAAAGTGGCCTGGCCTAAGGATTAGATATTAATAGTAACGGTTTTGTTCTAAACGGCGAACTCTTCGCTGTAAATTGTCTACCTCTCTTTCGAGGCGGGTGACCCTGCGATTAAGGTCAGCTCCCGGAAAGCCTGGCCCAGGTCCGGGTCCAGGCCCTGGTCCTGGGACGGGAATACGAATCAATTGGCCAACAAATAAAATTGGAGAGGTTAAATTATTTTGTTGTGCAAGGGTTTGAGGGGGGACATTAAAACGTTGGGCAATGGAATAAAGGGTATCACCAGGACGTACAATGTAATCCATTCCGTAATCATCCTTTCAAAAAAAAGTGATACCCTATTCTATGCAAGACCCCTTTTCCTTTCCTAGATGATTGTCCTAGTATAATAGCGGAATTGTACTAATTCTTTGTTTATATTTAGTTGGGTTTGATAATAATCTAATAGTAAAGAACATCTCTCTTAACGAATGAAGGAGGAGGTAAATGAAGAAGCGGAACCTGAGTAGAATAGGGTTGCTAATCGTTATTGCCTCCCTTTTTTTGTTAACTGGATGTGTTAAGGGGATTTTTCATGTTACTGTCAATAAAAATGGTTCAGCAGATTTTAATTATAAAATTGCTTTTCCAGCTTCCTTTGTCAACTTAATGTCTGAAATGAAGGACAATCCTATTGAACAGGTGAAAAAAGAAGTTAAAAAAGATGGATATGAAGTGGTTCCTTATCGCTCAGGAAATTTGATGGGGATTGAGGCACGAAAGCATATTGATAATGTGTTAGAACTGGAAAATGAATCATTAATGAATTCAATGAAAACCTCAGGACAGATTCCTAAAAAACCTTCGGAAAAAAGCACAGGGCAAAGCACCAGTAATGTACAAAGCAATAAAAATCCTCAGGTGATTAAAGAAGAAGGGATCTTATTTGACACGTACCGTTTAAAAGGAAACGTAGATTTATCAGCCCTTAATATCCCCGAATCTGTTAAAAAATATGTAGGAACTTCAGGTGATGAATTAACTAAACAGTTTTACGACCAGATGGATTTTCGCTTTCTTTTAACCCTGCCTATTCAAGCAAAGGAAAGCAATGCAACCCGGATTATTGGAGAAAATGGAAAGACCTATGAATGGGAACTCACTCCAGGTAAGAACAACAACCTAACAATTTCTGCAGTTCTACCTAACGTAAGAAACTGGTTGTATTTAATAGGAGGAGTGGTTGGCTTGCTTCTTCTTATGTATATCAATAAAAAAATAAAGAGGAAACAATTCAGAGGCCGTTAAAGGCCTTTTTTTTATTCCTCAAAAAGTATGAAAAAAGGGAAAAAAATGTGTGGAGGATTTTTCCCTTTCCTCTTTTAATTTTCACACCATTTCCCCCTAATCTTAACCCATTTATTGGATATAATAGCTTCAGCAAGTTGAGGGAGGGATGTAATTGATTCAGCACTTAGAACAGGAATCTTTTTATAAAGAAATGGTGAAGAAAAATATTGGTGTATATTCAGAACAGGAACAAGAACGGTTGAAAAATGCAAAAGTGATTATTTTTGGCCTGGGTGGAGTCGGGGGAATGGAAGCCATTTTATGTGCACGCATGGGCATAGGCCATGTAACAGGCGTTGATCCAGATGAATTTGATATTTCCAATCTGAACAGGCAAATGCTTTCCTCCATCGATGGCATTGGACGTCCAAAAGCGCGGATGGCTGAAGAATTGCTAAAAAATATTAATCTCTTTATTTCTTTGAAAATGGTTCAGGAAAATGTAGATGAACACAATGTAAAACAATTAATTCATGGTCATGATTTAGTTTTAGAAGCAGTAGATGATATGCCTTCCCGGGTCATTATTCATCGTACAGCAAGGGAAATGGGGATTCCCAGTGTAGGGATGTCAGGGAGTCCTCCAACACGGGGATTTGTTTCTTCCTTTTTCCCTGATGGGATTCCTTATGAGGAAGCATTAAATTTGCCAGGGATGGGGAAGAAATTAACGGACTTAGAATTGCGGGAAGAAATTGCAGAAGTGAAAAAAGCCAGGGCATGGTATTCCGTCAAACTAGGGGCTCCTGAAGCGTGGGCACGTGATTTCTGTGAGGGGCGTGCAGGTTGGATTATCACTCCAGTGAGAGCGCACTTATTGTCTCTTTTTAGTTTTCATGAAGCAGTACAAATTCTCACAGGTAGAGAGCCCTTAGCCCGGGCACCAAAAGGAATACTTATCGATTTAGACCTGACTACACCAGTAAGAGTATCACCTCCGCCCATTGGCGGTTGGGATTATTCTACACTGTAAATAGGGGGAATGAGAATGTCTATTTATGAAGCTAGTTTTACCCGCAATATCGGTGTGATTACCCATGAGGAACAAGAGAAATTAAGAAGTGCCCGTGTTACTGTTGTCGGTGCAGGTGGTGTAGGGGGGATTACAGATATCCAATTGGCGCGCATGGGAGTAGGGTGTATTCACGTTATTGATGATGATGTATTCGAAGAAAGTAACTTGAATCGGCAAATGTTAAGTGCTACAAGTGTTATCAACCACTCCAAAGCAGAAACTGCCCGTAACGTATTACAGGATATTTCCCCAGAGATGGAAGTGAAAGTGACTCGGGTTAGAATAAATGAAGAGAATGCAGAAGATTTACTGGCTGATACAGATGTCATTATTGATGCTACTGATAATTTAGTGGCCAGGGTTATTATTCATCGTACAGCAAAAAAACTAGGAATTCCTTCTATATGGATTGCGGTAACCCCACCTTTTCGCGGTGGAGTGATGGCATTTACCCCGGATTCTCCTCCTTTCGAATTAGTCATGAGCCATCCTTCTTATCAAAAGGAACTGACAGAGGAGATGAAACAACAAATTAACCACATTAAAGATGAAAGGGCGAAATTCTCTGTTAGCCAGGGAGCATTAGCCTCCTGGGCGGAAGGGTATGTAGATGGAGAAAAACCATGGGCAGTTCTCTCTCCTGTGGCTAACATTGTAGGAATTCTAGCTAGTTTCGAAGCATTTAAATTATTGATTCAACGGCCGGGATTAGAACCAGCCATTGGGCCGAAATTGGTAAGGGTTGATCTGGCATCGGAAAATATGGTGAAGGTGGAAACCCCTGAAGATGGCCTATGGGACAATACCACTCTTTAAAGAGAAGGATCAACGGCAAATGATTGGTGTGGCTATCATATTGTTGGCTGTTGCCGTGGCAAGTCTATTGTTTAAAGACTACCTTTTGGCGGCAGCCGCCGCCCTGCTTCTTATTTTATCTCTGGCGCATTTAAAACCTGCCTTGGATGTATTACAGACATACTCTTTTTCAATAGGAATTTTCTTTTTAATGGTGTTTATTCTCCTTCCCATTGCAACGGGAAAAATCAAGCTGGGGCAGTCTTTGCAAGCCTATTTAAATTGGCCCTTTATCGTTGCTATTGTAGCTGGGATTCTTATCTCTTATTTAGGTGGAGTAGGCGTAAAAGCGATGCCACAATTTCCTCAGGTTTTATTAGGGGTTATAATTGGCACCTTAATTGCTACCCTGTTTTTCAAAGGGTTGCCTGCAGGCTTAATCATTGCTGCCGGTGTTGTTGGAATTCTCATGAAATATTTAAATTAGCTCAAGATAATATTTATTTTAACTTAATATTTCTCCATTATGCTTAAGGTGTAAACCAAGGGTGGAATGGAGGAGGAGAATGGATACAGGAACTCATATTCTCATAGGGGTTTCACTGGCTGGATTAGCAACATTAGATCCAGGAGTAGCCCAAAATCCGTTTTTAACAGGTACGATTTTAATGGGAACGGTTATCGGTTCCCATGCCCCGGATTTTGATACAATAACGAGAATGAAAAGCTACAATTTATATCTTCGCACCCATCGTGGGATTTCTCATTCTTTGCCAGCATTGTTACTTTGGCCGGCCCTGCTAACCTTAGCTCTTACAGGTATTACGGGATATTTTGAGGAATGGTTTATCTTATATCGCTGGATTTTCATTGCTGTTTTTCTTCATGTAGGCTTAGATTTACTGAATTCCTATGGGGTCCAGTGTATGAGGCCATTTTCGAAGAAGTGGTATCATCTTGATATTCTTTCTATTTTCGAACCCTTTCTCTTTTTTCTTCATCTTACCGGCATATGCTTATGGTTCTTTTTGATGATTCCTCCAAAGATGATTTTTCCTTTGGTTTATGGAATTTCCGGCATTTACATTGTCTTTCGAACGATCCATCATTTTATCTTAGTTCGTAGGGTTAAGATGCAATTTGCAAAAAGAGGAAAAGTTCATGTGTTTCCTACTTTTCAATGGTTTCACTGGCAATTTGTCGTGGAACAGGAGGATCGATTTTACACCGGGAAAATTGAACTTGGCAAATTAACGATAGAGGAAATACTTACCAGGGAAGAAAGAAACCCAATTATTGAAGCCACTCTTTCTACAGATGGGGTACGAACATTTCTCTCATTTGCCCAGCGGGTTCATGTCACATGCCATGAAATAACTGATGGATATGAAGTAAAGTGGAGTGATGTGAGATTCTGGCACAATCGAAAATTACCCTTTGGAGTGGATGTAAAACTAGATCGAGATTTAAAAGTGGTTAGTTCCCATTTAGGGTGGAGGAAGAAATATTGGGATCCACCTTATTTATAAAGAAAACTTGGCTTCGCCAAGCCTTTTAAGGCGCAGGAGAAGCCTTAGTTGCCCTTATACTATAAGAATTTTATAAATTCTTTAAGTGTAAAGCAGCATTAGTTGCATTTTCAACTACGTCGAATTAACTTCTTTGTTGAAAATGTATTGTAGTACCCGTTAGGGTGAAAACTGGGGCCGTTAATCAATTGGCGGTCCCAGTTTTCCTTCATA
>CALNBV010000048.1 GCA_937874515.1 uncultured Paenibacillaceae bacterium
CCCAAAGGGTCTGTCAGTGAATATATGCTTTACGAGGTATTAGACAAAGCAGGGTTGAAAAAGAATGAAGTTGATGGGAAGCCCCTTCTCCCTTCTGATGCCATGACTGCCTTTCAAGGTGGAAATATTGATGCATGGATTATTTGGGAACCTTATATTACTATGGTTGAGGAATTGCTACAGGGTAACGTGTTACAAAGTTCAGATGGTTTAATGCCCAGCCTTGGTTTTTACCATGCCCGACGAGAATATGCCCAGAACAATAAAGAAATCATCGATATCGTCCTACAGGACTTAAAAGAAAACGGAGAATGGATGACAGGGAATCCAAAAGAAGCCGCCAAAATTTTAGGAGAACAAACTGGAATGGATGCAGACATTTTTGAAAAAGTCATTCGCAAAGCGAAGCATCACATTGTTCCTCTGGATGTAAAAGTGATTGCAGAACAACAGAAATTCTCCGAAGGCATGTTACAGAAAGGATTTATTTCACAACCTGTTAAGATGGAAGACTATTTAATTAAAAAATAAAAATAGTAAAATCCCCTGTTCTTGTTACATGAACAGGGGATTTTACTATTCCCAATCAGCTTGAAATTTCCGCCCTTTATCCAGGGTCTTTTGCAGTTCAATCAAGATACGATCCAAATCATCTCTACTGGCTGATTCAGGTTGAATATGGGTAATTAATTGGTCTATTTGCTTAATGCGGAGCTTAATAAACTCTAACTGAGCTTTACGGTCATGGATGTCTTTTCCCATGGTAAACCTTCCCTTTCTATTTCATAAAAATCTCTTCATATTCATCAATTGAAAGGAAAACATCTCTTGGTTTACTGCCGCTTTGTCCTGAAATAAACCCTTTGGCTTCCATCATTTCGATTAAACGGGCTGCACGATTATAACCAATGCGGAAGTTCCGTTGCAAAGAAGAGGCTGAAGCCTGGCCATTATCTACGCAGAACAACACAGCATCTGCAAACAAATCATCGGTTTCATCTCCCCCAAGGTTGATGTTTAATGCCTCTTTTTCAAAAAGATACTCAGGTTCCCGCTGGCTTTTTATATAGGTGGTCACCTGGTCAATTTCTTCATCAGATACATAAGGTCCCTGTAAGCGAACCGGTTTCCCGCTCCCACTTCCCATATATAACATATCCCCTCGGCCTAGCAATCTCTCCGCCCCACCCATATCCAAAATGGTACGGGAATCGGTTTGAGAGGATACAGAAAAGGCAATACGAGAAGGGATATTCGCTTTAATTAATCCGGTAATGACGTCCACACTAGGCCGCTGGGTTGCCACTAAAAGATGGATTCCACAGGCCCTTGCTTTTTGTGCTATGCGGCAAATGGCTTCTTCTACATCATGTGGAGCTACCATCATTAAATCTGCCAATTCATCAATAATAATAAGGATAAAAGGCAATGAACGGTTCTCTCCTGGATAGGTACGTGCCATTAAATCATTATATCTAGATAAGTCCCTAACTCCTGCTTCAGCAAATTGTTCATACCGCTTATCCATTTCATCTACCGCCCATTTCAAAGCGGCAGTGGCTTGTTTTGGATCTGTTACAACCGGTGTCGCTAAATGTGGCAATCGATTATAAGGAGCCAATTCAACCATTTTAGGGTCGATTAATAAAATTCGGGCCTGTTCTGGTGTAGCCTTAAACAACAAACTAAGAATTAAGGAATGAATACAAACACTTTTCCCTGAACCTGTTGCCCCGGCAATTAGCCCATGGGGCATGGTAGATAAGTCAATAACCATGGGTTCCCCCCCGATATCTACCCCTAGTGCTACTGTTAAAGGAGAGGATTGACGGCGAAAAGCTTCCGATTCAATTATTTCCCTGAGATAAACGGGACGGCTTTTTTCATTAGGCACTTCAATTCCAATGGCAGAGCGACCTGGAATGGGTGCTTCGATGCGAATGTCCCGTGCAGCTAAACTTAGTTTCAAGTCATCCGCTAAATTTGTAATTTTGTTCACTTTCACCCCTGCTGCTAGATCGGAAGAGCACACGTCTGAACTCCAGTCA
>CALNBV010000049.1 GCA_937874515.1 uncultured Paenibacillaceae bacterium
ATTATTTACTCTTTTTGGACGGAAAGCTTTCTGGCCTGCCATTCCTAGAACAGAAAAGAAAGAAAACAATTCCAAAGGATTGTGGTGGAAGCTGTCTATCTTTGTGACGAAGAATTATAAAGTCTTAGGTTTATTGGTTGTTGCTTTGCTCGCAGTAGGCTCTTATCAGATGAAAGATATTCAGTATTCCTTTAACTTAATTAAATCCTTCCCGGCAGATATGGAATCCCGGCAAGGGTATGAAATTCTTGAAGAGAAATATAATCCAGGAGATTTAGCTCCAACCAGTGTGCTGATCTCTTCTGAAAATAAGGCCCTTACTGTTGATCAGTTGAAAAAAATGCGTGAAATTCTATTAAAACAACCGGGTGTTCAGGAAGTAACCCCTGATGTAGCTACGATGGATGCTGTGGCTGCTGGTGCTCCTATGGGTCATGCTTCCACTTTCCTTGTGAATGATGGAAAATTAGCCAAGTTGGAATTAACATTTAAGGACAATCCCTATAACTTAACATCCATTGAACAGATACAGGAGATGCGAAATGATGCCAGCCAATTATTAAAAGATAGCGGTTTAAATGACTCTGATTATGAGCTTTACTTCGCTGGAGAAACTGCCAAACAGGCAGATGTAAAAGAAGTCAATGACCGGGATACTTGGTTGGTTGTCCTTTTAGTTACCCTATTGATTACTCTGTTGTTAATCTGGCAAACCCGTTCTCTCATTGCGCCACTCTACATGATTGGGACAATTCTTCTTTCCTATTGTGCAGCCATGGGAATCGGGAACTTCTTCTTCCAACAGGTGTTCGATTATGATTCCATGAGTTATCGCATTCCGTTGTATACCTTTGTTTTCCTTGTGGCCTTAGGTGTGGATTATAGCATTATGCTCATGTCCCGTATTCAAGAGGAAATGAAGACTCATCCATTGAAAGAGGCGGTACAACGGGGATTAGCCCAAACTGGTGGTGTCATTTCTTCTGCAGGGTTAATTCTTGCGGCAACGTTTAGCGTTTTGATTACCCAGCCCATAATGGAATTATTTATGTTCGGTTTCATTGTGGCAGTAGGGATTCTATTAGATACCTTCTTAGTGAGAACTATTCTAGTTCCGGCCATTATTAATAGCCTTGGGAAATGGAGTTTCTGGCCCTATAAAATTGGTACACAGTCCACTGTAACTGCAGGGACGGGGACAGCATTTAGGGCTGTGGAAAATGAAGTGGAACAAAAGGTGGAAGCCAATCAGCCTGTATTGCCTGTCATCTATTCTCATGAATGTGTGGATGTAAACAATGAGTATGACCCAGATACCTCGACCTTTATTGCGAAGGAAGATGGAATGTATTCCATTACAGCCGGTGCGTCATTCTCTCCTGAAGATGGAGGCATAGGGTATCGTGTAGCTCTTACCATTCAAGTGAATGAAAAACCAGCCCTTAGGGACAATGCTTATTTTGGTTCAAGTGCTGATGAAAGTGGAGATGTGTCCAGTATATCTGCTCTCTTGCCATTAAAAGAAGGAGATGTGGTACAGATTTCGATGATGAGCACGGTTAACGGGATTATTCTTCCGGAATCGATCAGTACACATTTTGCTGCAGTGAAGGTAAGTTAATTTATTTTTTGAATGAAAAACCCCACTTAAGTAACCTATGGTAGCCTGGGTGGGGTTTTCTAATGCAAAATATATTGGTGCTTAATGGTATACTAAAATAAAAAAGTAGGTGCACATATGGTTAATATAGGAGGTTTTTCACTACCTAATTTTTTCAATGTAGGAGCAGTGGGTTTCTTTTGGTTCCTTCAACTCATTCTGCAAATTGTATTAAGTACATGGGCGTATCGGGATGCCAGACAACGAGGTAATTCAAAAGAGTTTGCCATTATTGTGATGGTTGGCGTATTGCTTGTACCTCTGGCAGGAGCTATTGTTTATTTTCTAATTCGGGAAGATCGTAATGATAAACCTATAATTTAAGAGTGAAAAAAATTTAAGGGGTAACGATGGTTACCCCCTAAAATAATACGGTGCACTTTTTACTGTTCTCTAGAATACGAGTATAGCCCTTCGTTTCTATTAGGTTCTGATTGTGGTTCTACAAATAAGGTTCTACTTGGATATGCAATGGAAACATCTTCATTTTCAAGAATTTCCATGATTTCAAAATTAATTTCTTCTTTTATCTTTAAGAATTCACCCCAGTTGGTTGTTTTCGTGAAGAAATAAAAGAAGATGGTAAACCCATTATCCGTAAATTGGTCAAATCGAACGAAGATGGTTTCCTGGTGGATTTCAGGGTGACTTTTAAGCAACAACTCAATTTGAGCAATCACTTCTTTCAATTTTTCCTTTGACGTTTCACCGCTTACCTCTAAATTAAAGGTAACTCGTCTTTTCCCCATTTTACTCCAGTTCATAATGTTTTCATTGGCTAATGTGGCATTGGGAACAGTAACAAGTGCATGTGCAAAGGTTCGAATCTTTGTACTGCGGAATGTAATGTCCTCAACAGTGCCTTCAACACTGGGTGTCTTAATCCAATCTCCAATGGAGAAGGGTTTTTCCGTAATAATGACGATTCCACCAAATAAATTACTTAGGGCATCTTTAGCAGCCAGGGCAAATGCCAATCCCCCTAAACCTAGACCAGCGACAAACCCATTTACATCATAATCGAATTCCTGGGCAATGATTGTTATACTAATCGCCACAATGATGATTTGTAGTGTTTTAGATAAAATAGGAATGAGTATCGCATCAATGTTGAAATTATATTTTTCATTTAACTTCTTAAAAAGAAGAGAAGAGGACGATGAAAGGTTAAACAATCCCCAACTAATGATAAAAATGACAGAAGAACGTATGATTTTTAGAAACAAGGGATTGGATCGTTCTAGATAAGGAAAATAATCAGCAGCAATATAAATTCCGATAATGATAAACAACCACTGAAAGGGTTTTTCATAGGATAAGAATATATTTTCTAATAAGTCAGTAGGCGCTTTTTTACTAATCTTTAATAGAATAGCAAATATGTATTTGGCGAAGATCTTGCGAAAGAGTAAGAAAAGCAGAAGTATACCCAGTGATATTCCAATGTTTATTAATTTGTCATAGGATATGAATGATTCCCAGTTCATAATGATTGACCCCTCCTTACTCTAGTAATAATACCATACTTATCCTTAATGATTAGTTCCAATTATAGTTTTTTCTCAACCACATAATACGCTGTTTCTCTTTTGTATACTTTGGTTAAATCAAGGAACTTAATTACACATCAAATGGGGGGTTGTTATTTTGAAAAAAGGTAAATTAATTGGGCTTGCTATTGTAGGGGTGTTGGTTTTTGCAGGGATTAACGCCTGTAGTTCAAGTAGTGGGGTGAGTACGGGAGATGGGATTCAAACTCAACAGGAAACTCAGGTCCCAAAAAACACATTGAAAAAATCCTTTAACAGATTTCCGAAAGAAGTCTCCCTCTTCAAGCGTGTGAAGGGCGTAGCCCAACGGTAGGGGGGAGATGAATTTCGGTTAGGCGTAGCCTAAAGTAAAGATTCTCTATTGTAAA
>CALNBV010000050.1 GCA_937874515.1 uncultured Paenibacillaceae bacterium
TTAATGAACGGGTGGAAATATCGCAGTTATTGGCAAAAAGACAAGAATTGCAAGGAATTAAAACAAACGTATTAAAATCGGAACGAGAAGTATTAAACCAACATATTGATCCTATCCAAACCTATGGTTTTATTGCACCTGCTACACCTGGTATGGTTAGGTTTACCCAATTTAATTTTGACAATCAATCCATCAAACTATCAGGGCGGACAGTGGATACACAGGCCTTGATTACTTATTATCTATATTTGCAACAAAACCCTAACTTAATGAATGTCAAAATGACCAACGCTTCAGGGGGGACCGGTGGGGTTGAATTTTCCTTCGAGATGAAAAGGAAAGGAATCCAAAAGAAATGAGGAAATTTAATAAACGAGAAAAATTTCTTGTCGGGTCATTTGTTGTAGTCTTAGTCATTTATATTGTTTCTACCTATTGGATCACCCCAATTATTGAAAAGATAGATGAGTTAAAAAAGCAACAAGTAGAACTGAAAGCCCAATGGGATGCCATTAAAAATTGGGTTGGACAGGAAGATAAATTAAATCAACAGGTAAGTGCCATGGAAACAGAGGTTAATCAATTAGTGAATCGGATTCCCCCTGCAAACCAATCTGCTCTATATTGGGATGCCATTAATCGCATTGCCAGTGAATCGGGAGTGGTTTTAACCCGAATGGTAGAAGAAACAACAGCCGGTGGGGCACCCTCTGGGGGAGGGGCTACAGGAGCAGGAGGCACAGAGACAGGAGGAGCAGCGGCAGAAGGTCAAGAGGGAGGAGGAACCCCAACAGGTGAGGCACCTGCGGGCGGTGCACCCACAGGGGGAAGCGAGGCGGGAGCAGGGGTAGGAAAGACCTGGCTGTCAACGGTCCTGAAGCTGGGATTATGCAATTTCTTAATCGTTTGCAAACTATGACTTATGTAAATGCAGTAAAAACAGGAGCCTTTGCATATCAGGACACTTCTGTGATGGCAACTTTTGAATTGGTTTTGGGATCGAGATAATAAATTAGGTTACCTTATTAGGTAGCCTTTTTTACTTCGAACAAGATACCCCACATAAATGACCAAATAAACAACCATCAATAATGAAGACAAGAGATACATCATACCATAACCTGTGAATCGTGCTAATAAGCCTAATACAATCGACCCCAGGCCAATTCCTAAATCAAAACCAGAAAAGAACGTCCCGGTAGCAACACCACGTTTGTGTGGAGGAACCCGGTTGATTACCCAGGCTTGCAGGGCAGGTTGAATCATCCCAAAACCCACACCATAAAAAATGGCGGCGAAAACAAGGCCCATTGTGCCTGAAGTAAAAGAAAGGAGAATTAATCCTGCAATCGTGAAAAAGGCACCAGGCAATAGGACCCATTGATGGCCCTTCCGATCAAACACTTTCCCGGACAGGGAACGTATAATCATAACCATGGCTGCATTGGCAAAAAAGAACCAGCCCACATTGGTGATGTTTCTTTCAACGCCAAAGAGAGTGATAAAGGTAACGATTCCACTGTATGTAAATCCAAGCAACAAAGCTAATAAGGTTGGAAAAAGAGCTGTTTTTTCCACAATGGCTTGAAGAAAAGACTCTTTCTTTGTTTTCTCAAGTAAAGCCTCAGGACGATGCTCTTTTATGAAAAAAGAAAGAAAAATAGAGATGACTGCCAAAAGAGTGGAAATAAAAAAGACATAGCCAAATCCCAACTCATTCATAAGCCAAATTCCAAATAGGGGGGATAAAGCCATGGCTAACGTGCTGGAAAGGCCATAATACCCCATTCCTTCTCCTCTACGTTGGGGTGGGATAATATCTGCAATAATGGTACCAAATGAAGTGGTTGTCATCCCCCAACCAATGCCATGGGGAATGCGGAGAAGGAGAACAAGGAAGAAGGTACTCATCCAATAATAACCTGTTACAGATAAGGTGAATAAAATCAGCCCGGCGATTAATACAGGTTTGCGGCCAAAATCATTGGTGGCCTTTCCTGCAAAGGGTCGTACAAGCAGGGCGAAAAGTGTAAAAATGCCAATAACTAAACCCACCATAAAATTATCCCCACCCATCTTTTCGATATAGGGTGGAAGGGTTGGGATTAACATTTGAAAACTAATGAATAAAAAAAGATTGGCCAGGGTTGTCATGATAAAATCCCTGGACCATAAAGGAGGACGAGAAGTTGAATTCGTCATATTCTTCTCCTATTTGAATTTTTTCTTAGAAGGAAACTCAATTGTAAATAGGGTACCTTTGGTTTCATTGCTTTCTAACTGGAGGGTGCCTTTATTTTTCTTAACTAAATCACTCACAATTGCAAGTCCGATTCCAGTATGATTTTCTTTTGTAGAAAAACCATATTCAAAAATTTTACGCTGAAGGTTTGGCGGAATCAGAGGACGGTCATTTTGTACTTGTATACGTACTTTTCCATCAATCCGTTGGGTTGATAGTTTTATGCCATTGCAGGGATACCCGCTGTTACGGATGGCATCAGCTGCATTATCCAAAAGATTTCCAATGATTTGATTTAATTCTATAATTTTAATTCCTGTTTCTGTTAAGCTTGAATGCAATTTTAATTCTAATTGGATTCCTTCTTGTTGAAATTGGGCCAATTTCGTTTGTAAAAGGGCACTTAGACCTGGATTATCTGAAAGAAGTACTTCATTAATCGATTTTATTTCTCCTGTTAATTCCTCTAAATACTGAATCATTTTCCCATGATCTTTTTGCTTGGCAAAAATGTAGAGAACTTGTATATGATTGGAAAAGTCGTGGCGTTGAGCCCTGATTGTTGTAAATAGAGAATTCACATTCTCAATATACTCTTTGTATATCTGCAACTCTGTTTCACGTTGGTTGGCATGAATCATTTCTTTGATTAAAAGAATTAATAAAATCTGAAAGAAGATTAATGTGAGAAGACCTGTGTTAAACAGTTCTTTTCCGTTGGTAAATAAAAATTCCAACACGATGGTGAGCAAATACATAAAGGTTAAAATGATATACGTATAAACAGAAATGGTTGCAGGCGCACCTTCACTTAGATTTTTTTTAAAAATGGAGAATTCTTTTCGCCGTACCACATAATAGATTGCCGATAATATGATTAAATCAATCCATCCTCCAATTAAGATGAGGAGAGGCAAATGTTTCATTTGTTCAATATTATTTCCAGTGATTGTGGAAATAGTAGTGTACGTAATAAATTCCATGATCTGCAAAGTAACCAGTGTGACGATCATGCTGATAAATATCCGTAGAATTGGTATATTGAACACAAATTTTATTACGGAAAGAGTAATGAGAAATTGCAGAGATAGGCGTATGGAATCATCAAATTGGGAATGGTTCAAAATCCCAACGAAACAAGCTAATAACAAGGAGGTAATGAAATAATTCGTTCTTTTCTCTTTTAGGGAGAATCCTGATAGGGTTAGAACAAATGCCATAATCAGAAACATTTCTGGTATGGTATAAAAAAAGAATTTAATAAGATCCATAAAACATAATCCCCCGATAATGGCGAATTTTGTAGGAATTTGTTCGCTTTATATAAACTAATATTACCTTAGGAATGTCCATTTGACTATTTATATTTTTAAATTTTTCCTTAGGAAGAACATTTCCACCGTGTATCAATCCATTATTTCCGAAAAATACATAACTTAAAAACGTTCAGGATGATTGGTGCAAATAGCGATGCGGGAATCCAAAGAAGCGATTTGTTTCATATGATGTGGGTCGTCCACAGTCCAGGCAATACATTGAATGCCCTGATTAAGTAATGGTTTGATAAAGGTGGAAGTCAAATATGGATAAGACATGGAAAGTAGGGTAGACCCAGTGTACTGGAGAAGTTCATGAGTTAATACAGGAACACCATAAATAAGCAATCCTCGAGTGATATCTGGCCCAACCTGGGAGAAAGTGTGTATCGTTTCATGATTGAAGGAAGTGATTAGAATAGAATTCTCTAGCCTATATCGCTGAATAAGGGAAACCACTTTTTTTTCAATTCCCTGATAAAAGTCTCCTCCTCTTTTTATCTCTAAATTTAGTTTTTTTCCTCGATTAGAAAAAGGCTTAAATGCTTGAAATACTTCTTCTAAAGAGGGGATGGTTTCTTTATTATATTCATTGGAAAACCAGGATCCGGCATCTAACTTTTTTAATTCCAGCAAAGTGTGGTTTCCCACAAATCCAGTCCCATTGGTGGTTCGTTCTAGGGTATAATCATGTATAATAATGGGAAATCCATCCCGGCTTAATTGGACATCCATTTCAATCATATTCACAATAGGATGATTTAGTCCTTTTTTAATACTGAGGAGGGTGTTTTCCGGATAGTGACCGGACCATCCCCTGTGGGCAACAATTGGATTAAGCATGGTTTTCCTCCTTCATCTTTCATGGTAATTAAAAGTATACTCTAAGTAAAAGGGAGTAGAGAAGATTGGACCAATTTTTTAGAAAATATGGAATTGCTCAAGTGACCATTCCTTTGCCTTTTCGTTTAAATCATATCCATTGTTATTTAACTCGTCAAAATGATCAAGATTGGACCATTATTGATACAGGCCTTCATCGCCAGGAAACCCTGGACACCTGGAAAAAGGCCTTCACCCAATATGGGCTTAAAGAAAGAGATATTAAGAAAATCATTGTGACCCATTATCATCCTGACCATTTTGGCTATGCAGGAGAATTGCAAAGGGAAACGACTGCAGATGTCTTAATGGGCAAAAAGGCATACCAGCTGGGGAAGAAGAACTGGACGAAAGAAAATCAGAAACAAAGTGGACAATTTTATTGCCAGGCAGGGATGGAAGAGAAAACCGTAAAAGAATTAGTGGAACATGACGGGGGATTTTTTTCCATGGTTCGTCCATTTCCAGAAGTTACCCATTTTTTGCAAGAAGGGCAACAGATTCAGATTGGTGAATTAACCTTCCGGGCTCTGCATACACCAGGTCATGAGGAAGGGCATTTTTGCTTTTATCAGCCCGATGAGAAACTATTAATTTCTGGGGATCATTTGTTAAAGAAGATTACTCCTAATATTTCTTATTTAGGGTTAGGGGATGACAATCCTCTTGGCACTTATTTATCTTCTTTAGAGAAACTGGGTGAATTAGAAATAAATTGGGTACTTCCTGGCCATGGTCCTATTTTTAGTGATGCCAGGGAACGGATCGATGAAATTATTCAACATCATAAAGAACGTATTATAGAAACCTATGAAACCATAAAAAGGGAAATGACAGCTTTTCAAATATCAAAGCTTCTATTTCAACGTGAATTAACCATCCATGAAGAGCGGTTTGCTTTAGGAGAAACCATATCTCATCTGGCCTATTTGCTTGCAAAGGGAGAAATAAAAAAGACCCCCGATTCACAGGGAGTCTGGCATTATACTAGAAGTTAGTAACCCATCCCACCATATTGGACAAGGACATAGCCTAGAATAGAGAGAAGGATGGACCCAATAAAGGCTGCAATAAATGGTTTATATCCAATTTTTTTAAATAGGGTAATGTTGATGCCTAAACCCAGAGCAGCCATGGCCATAGCGATCAATAAATAAGCGACAGTAATGATGAATTGGGTCAGTGGTTGTGGAATCACTTGCAGGGTATTCACGCCACTGGCGAGAAGAAAGCCAACAATAAACCAGGGGACGGGAATGGTCGGGCCCTTGTTCTCTTCCCCTGAAGCTTTTGTTTTATTAAAAAGATAGTAGATTCCCATGGCAATAGGCACTAGCAAAGCCACACGGGATAATTTCACAATGATGGCTTCATCAATAGCACTATTTCCACCGGGGACAGCAGCAGCCATAACATGGGCAATTTCATGGAGTGTGGCTCCTGAGAATACACCATAATTTAAATCAGATAAACCAAGATAGGGAAATAGGAAGGTATATATGAGGGTAAAGAAAGTGCCAAGGATGGCAACGATGGTTACACTAATGGCGATTTCCTGATCTTTTGCTTTTACCTGGGGTGCAATAGCGGCAATGGCAGCGGCACCACAAATGGCCGTTCCGCTGGCGGTTAATATGCCCAGTTTTTTATCAACGCCCATCCAGCGTGCTAAGGCGTATACGATAAAGAGAGCAAAAAGAATATCTATGACAGATAAAGTGAAAATTTTTGGACCAGCATTGATTAAGTCTATGAAATTAAGGCGCATGCCTAAAAGAATAATGCCAACTCGCAGGATTCTTTTACTGGTAAATTGAATGCCTGCTTCTGCTCTTGCAGGGACTTTGAACAACCCACTCCAGAGCATGCCCAGTAAAATGGCGAGTACCAGAAAACCCATGATTTTAAAAAAAGGCAATGTTGAAATCAGTTTCGCAAATAATGCAATCGCAAGTGGAATTCCCATACCCATACTCCAATTAAACAATTTCTCTTTCATTGAATTCTCTCCCCTGCTCATTCTCGATACTTTCTATTGATAACTATAACGATAATTTTTTATTATGGGAAATACGTATATTAAATACTAATCATAAGTATTTGTTATGGTAATTCTAGAAAGGAGGCCATTGTTATGATTGATTCTCTTAAGATTTTTCTTACGGTTGTTGAGAAAAGGAATTTCTCCAGGGCAGCTGAAGAGCACCATCTTTCCCAACCAGGTGTTAGTTTAACCATTCGTAATTTGGAAGAAACCTTTAATGTTCAACTTCTTCATCGTTCCCCGAAGCATGTAGAATTAACAAGTGCAGGAGAGATTCTATACCGACATGGGAAAGAAATTCTGCGCCATTATGAAGAAGCAAAGGAAGAAATTTATTTATTAAAAAATGTTGTGACCGGTTCTCTTAAGATTGGGGGTAGTTTTACAGTAGGGGAATATTTAATACCTGGCATTCTCGCAAGTTTTATGAATAAATATCCATCGGTAGAATCTCAGGTTTGGATAGGGAATACAGAAGAAGTGGCGGAATGGGTGAGAAATGGACAAATTCATATCGGGTTGGTTGAAGGGGATGTCCAATCTACAGACGTCATTGAAACCCCTTTTATGGAAGATGAAATGATCGTAATTGTGCCCGGGGGCCATCATATTGCTAATGAAGGGGTGATCCATTGGGAAGAACTACAAAATCAAGTATGGGTTTTACGGGAGAAAGGATCAGGAACAAGAACCTATGGGGATGTATTTATAGATAAAAATAAGTTAAAACCAAAAAAGATATATGAATTTAGCAGCAATCAAGGGGTGAAAGAAGGGGTCATTGCGGGATTAGGATTTTCAATTATTTCCAAATTAGCTGTGCACAAGGAACTAAAAACAGGGGAATTAAGTACGGTTTCCATTCCTGGAAATAAACAAAGTAGATGGTTGTCCTTTCTCCATGCCAAAAAAGATTTATCAAAGGTAATAGAAGCTTTTATGATGGAGGTTCGAAATTCAGTAAAGAAATAAAGAAAGGGACGTTCAATGAAATAGAACGTCCCTTTTTTCATGAATTGTTGCAGCGACAATTTCCAGAACATCATACCGGTCAAGGGCTTGCATACCGTCACGCAAAACAATTTCCGCATTACGTTCTCTTTCCGTCAAAATCGGATAAAGTTCAGGGGTAATGCTGTCAACTATAGTGCCAAGTGTTACGGTTTGCACGGTCAACACCTCATTCCATTTGGTAAAGGTAACCCGCTTTTATACCGATAAGTTCTGAAACTTATAATGATATTATATCATACTCTTTACATAAAAAAAACGTGTCCAGAACATGGCAAAAAAAACTTAAAAAGAAAAAGAGAAGTCCGATTAAATCGGGACTTCTCTTTTTGTAGTATTACGCTTTAGGAGCTGCGTTTTTAATTGCGTCAGAAACGTTGTTGAATTTTTTGAAGTTATCTACAAACAATGCTGCAAGTTTTGGAGCTTGAACATCATAAGCAGCTTTATCAGCCCATGTTTCACGAGGATCAAGTACTTCAGAGGGTACACCTGGGCAAGATTTTGGTACAGATACACCGAATACAGGATGTTCAACAAATTCGGATTTTTCTAATTCGCCGTTAAGTGCAGCAGTTACCATAGCGCGAGTGTATGGAAGGTTCATACGTTTACCAACGCCATAAGCACCACCAGACCAACCGGTATTTACAAGATAAACTTTGGCATTGTGCTTATCGATTTTTTCACCAAGCATTTCTGCGTATACAGAAGGAGCTAATGGAAGGAATGGTGCACCGAAGCAGGTAGAGAAAGTCGCTTCAGGTTCAGTAATCCCACGTTCAGTACCAGCTAATTTACTTGTATACCCAGACATAAAGTGATACATTGCTTGTTCTTTAGATAATTTAGAGATTGGAGGCAATACGCCGAAAGCATCAGCTGTTAAGAAAATAACAACTTCAGGATGACCTGCTACACCAGGAATTAATGCGTTTGGTATGTAGTCAATTGGATAAGCTGCACGTGTATTTTCAGTTAAGGAGTTATCATCATAGTCAGCTACACGGTTCTTCTCATCAACAATTACGTTTTCAAGAACAGAACCGAATTTAATTGCACGATAGATTTCAGGTTCTTTTTCTTCAGTCAGGTTAATACATTTAGCATAGCATCCGCCTTCAATGTTGAAAACGCCATTGTCAGACCAACCATGTTCGTCATCTCCAATAAGGAAACGGTTCGGATCAGCAGAGAGGGTGGTTTTACCTGTTCCAGATAAACCGAAGAATAAAGCTACATCTCCATTTTCCCCTTTGTTTGCAGAGCAGTGCATGGATAATACGCCTTTTTGTGGAAGGATGTAGTTCATTACGCTGAAGATAGACTTTTTCGTTTCACCAGCGTATTTAGTTCCACCAATAAGTACGATTTTCTTAGCAAAGTTAACAATAATGAATGCTTCTGAATTCGTTCCGTGTACCTCTGGATCTGCTTCGAAATCTGGAGCACTTACTACGGTAAATTCGGCTTGATGGGAGTTTAATTCATCTTCTGTTGGACGAACAAACAATTGGCGGGCGAAAAGATTATGCCATGCATATTCGTTTACAACACGGATTGGCAAACGGTACGTTTGGTCTGCGCCTGCATAACCATCGAATACAAAAAGTTCTTTACCATCAAGATAGTTGAGTACATCTTGATATAGTTTTTCAAATTTCTCAGGAGTGAAAGGACGATTTGTTGAACCCCAATCAACTTTATCATGTACTGAGGGTTCGTCAACAATGAATTTATCTTTTGGCGAACGTCCAGTATATTTTCCTGTTTTAGAGGAAATTGCTCCAGTAGAGGTTAATTTGCTGCCGTTGTTAGTAACAGCTTTTTCAACAAGCTCCGCTACGGATAAGTTAAAGCGAATATTTTCTGAGTTCAAAATATCATTTAATTGTTTACTTGTTTTTGTATCCATTATCCCTGTCCTTTCCTTATAATTCCTGATTGGTGTCTTATTACAAATAGTATGTCACTTAATCAGTGAATAGTATGTCTTAATAATAGTATTTATGTTTCGATTCTGCAACAGGTTGTGTCTATTTTTTTAATAGAAGGTACAGCTGGCGGATAAATTGAAAAACCGACAAACAATGTTCGATAATTCGTCACAATTTTCTAAAAACTTTTTGTGATAAAATAGTGACAAATAAAATATATTGTTTATTTTATTTGTTTCCTCGTTGTCCTGTTCCTGTGAATGTGATTTATAAGGGGGAATCAACGGATGGTAAAAAGTAATAAGGATTTAGTAGGGGTTTCTCGTCCACTCAAAATTGTAGAAGCAGTTTTGTCGCAGCAGGGATTTAAGCGGAAAGGAAGTAAAGAAGAACCCGTTTACCGAATGAATATGCAGGATGCTTCCACTCACCAACTTTATTTATTGGATATCCCATTCAAAGAGGAACATGTTGCATCCATGAAGATGGTTCGTTTTGGGGAACCTTGCGTCTTACAGGGTGGGATTGTTAAGCGTTTTCCCGACTTTGAAATTCCCTTGCCAATTTCCTGGGCAGCAGAAAGCAAACTGGCAGAAGTAGCTGACTATTTATCGTGTGGAGAACAAGGATATACTAGTCATTGATATAGATTTATTTTAAAATCCTCCCATAAGGGAGGATTTTTGCATCCTTTGCGTGATTAATGCTACCAGGGGGGATACACATGAACATTTATAAGGAAGTACATCAGGTGGAGCAGGCAAAAGGAACTGTGGTAATTATCCATGGTGCCGGGGAGTATTTTGGCAGGTATCAATGGTTGGCACAGAAACTGAATGAATCAGGATATAATGTCATTGGTGGAGACTTGCCAGGATTAGGGCGTTCTTATGGAAAAAAAGGCCATATCGATGGTTTTAATGATTATTATAAAATTGTGGATGAATGGGTGAAAGAAGCCCTCCAATTTCACATCCCGGTTTTTTTATTCGGACATAGTATGGGCGGATTAATTGTTATTCAATATATGGATAACTATAGAAATGAGAGTATAGATGGAGTGATTGTAACTTCACCCTGTTTAGGATTAGTGAGAAAAGTATCTCCCTTTTTGGAGGGGATTGTAGGAATCTTCGATCGCTTCCATCCATCATTCTCTTTGCCTTCTGGCATATTGCCTGAGTATGTAAGTAAAGATCCAGTAATTGTCCATGAGTATGGGACAGATCCCCTCATTATTAAAAAAGTGAGCGTGCGATGGTACCTGGAATTAAAAAGAGCAATGGAATCTTCAATGAAGGATAGTTCAAAATATCCCCAAATCCCTACACTGGTGATGCAGGCAGGAAAAGATAAAATTGTAGATCAAGAGAAAACCAGGAAATGGGTAGAGGGTTTATTCATCTCCCAACTTCACTATATTGAATGGCCAGAGTTATATCATGAATTATTTAATGAACCGGAAAAAGAGAAGGTATATTTGAAAATGGTTGATTGGATGAAAAAGATTGAAATCCCGGGATAAATCCATTATCGTATTAATGGGTTAAGAAGGGGAAATGAAGAATGAATAAATTTATTAGATCGAAATGGTTTTCTTTTGCCCTGGTGTTACAATTTATTCTTGGAATTGTAGCAGGCAATATCGTATGGCGAGTGAATTATCTTATCAATCATGTGACAGAAGGACAGCAAAAAGAGTATCATACAAATCGCCCTCTTTCTGTTTTAATTTTAGGTTCTGATAAAAGGGGAAGCTATGGCGGGGATTTAACGGATGTAATGATGTTAGCTGTTTTTAATCCTCTAGAAAAGAAAGTCCGTTTATTATCTATTCCCCGGGATACCAGGGTGATTATTCCAGGTGAAAAACTTGATCGGAAAATTAATTCTGTGATGAAACGGGGAGAAGAATTAAAAGAAGAGGCGTTAGGCAAGGGAGAAACTCCTACTACCGATGGCATATCTCTTTTAAAGGAAACCATTGAAAGCATTTATGGGATTCCTGTTCAGAACTATGTGATGATTAACTTTGATAGTTTTCGCCAAACCATTGATGAGTTAGGCGGGATTGAAGTTGATGTTGATAAACGATTGCTTTATCATGATCCTACAGATGGGACGGCCATTGATTTGCAACCTGGATTACAAACCCTAAATGGGGAGCAAGCATTAGGATTTGTTCGCCATCGCCATGATGACAGGGGAATTGATTATTTTTCAACGGATTATGATCGAAACGCCCGGCAACAGGTTGTGATTCATGGTGTTTTAAATCAATTAAAAACCTTTTCCGGGATGACAAAAATATTTAATATCTTAAATGTTATCGGGGAAAACATTAAAACAGATTTATCAGTAAATCAAATGCGAGGATTGTTTGGCGATTTTTCCAAAATGGATTCCAATAACATCATTTCTTTGACCCATGAAGGTGTTTATTGGGTATCGGAAATAAGCCGTACATTGATTCCGTTAGAAACATTGGAGAAAATTCGTTCCGTCCTTCTAGAGGCAATGAATTTAAAAGAAAAAGTTGTGTTCAGATATAATGATTCTCCTGCTGGAATTGGATTGGAAAGGAAACCCCCTGGAGATGGAAAACAGCAACACATGGATATGAACGAAGATGATTCTGAAGCTGCTCCTGCACCAGATGAGGAAAATTCCAATGAAAAACCCAACTCTGAAAATCCTGGCAATGAGAAGAATTCCGGGTTAACTCCTGGAACTCCTATTATAGGTGGGGGGAGTCCTGATACTGACAAAGAGGAGCCACCTCAACCATCTACTCCACCAAAAGAAGAGGAAAATCCAAAAGGTTCAGACCAGGGAAGTATTCAAGACTGGATTCCTTTTGGAAGATAAAAGAATACAAAAAGGGAGAGTTAATTAACTCTCCCTTTAATTATTTATACAGTTGCATCGCTAAATTTCGCTTGTTTTGCTGCCTTATCTCTTTCAGATTTATTTAAGTATTTCTTACGAAGACGGATGGATTTGGGAGTAATTTCGCAATACTCATCATCATTCAAGTATTCTAATGCTTCTTCAAGACTCATGATGCGAGGTGTTTTTAATTTAACTGTTTCATCTTTTGTAGCGGAACGCACGTTGGTAGCGTGTTTTTCTTTACAAATATTCACGATTAAATCATTATCCCGATTGTGTTCTCCTACAATCATCCCTTCATAAATCTCAGTACCTGGATTTAAAAATAGGAACCCTCGGTCTTCAATAGATAACATTCCATAAGTGGTGGCAGTGCCTGTAGCCATTGAAACAAGAACCCCGGCATGACGACCACCAACATTACCTTGAACAAGTGGGCGATAAGCGTCAAAGGAATGGTTCATAATTCCATAACCCCGGGTTTGGGATAAGAATTCTGTACGGTAACCAATTAAGCCACGTGAAGGGATAATAAATTCTAGACGTACACTGCCAAAGCCGTTATTAATCATATTCGCCATTTCCCCTTTACGGGTTCCTAATGATTCCATAACAGGGCCAGTGTATTCTTCTGGAATATCAATAATCAATCGTTCTGTTGGTTCACATTTCACACCATCAACTTCACGAATAATAACTTCCGGTTTGGAAACTTGCAATTCAAAACCTTCACGTCTCATGTTTTCTATCAAAATAGAAAGGTGCAGTTCTCCACGTCCAGATACGATAAAAGAATCTGGGGTTACTTCCTCCACCCGGAGACTTACATCGGTTTCTAATTCAGCATCAAGGCGTTCTCTTAATTTACGAGAAGTAACATATTTTCCTTCTCGTCCGGCAAATGGGCTGTTATTCACAAGGAAATTCATTTGCAGGGTAGGTTCATCTATAATTAAAAGAGGAAGAGCTTCTTGAACATCTGCATCAGAAAGAGTATCCCCAACATTTATTTGATCCACACCAGCTAAGGCAATAATATCCCCTACAGCAGCAGTTTCAATTTCAACTCGTTTTAATCCTTCAAAGCCAAAAAGTTTATTAACACGAACCATTTTCACATTTCCATCACGGTCAATATGGGCTATTGTTTCTCCACGCTTAATGGTTCCACGAGTGACACGACCAATCCCAATTCGACCCAGGTAGTCATTATAATCTAGCATGGTCACCTGGAATTGCAAAGGTGCTTCTGTATCCCCCGCAGGAGAAGGGATATGTTCGATAATGGATTCAAATAATACTTTTAAATTAGAATCTTGTTGTTCAGGGGTAGCGCTTGCTGTACCATTAATACCAGATGCATAAATTACGGGGAATTCAAGTTGTTCTTCTGTAGCGTCTAAGTCGATAAATAAATCATACACTTCGTTTACAACTTCTTCAGGACGAGCATTTTCTCTGTCAATTTTGTTAATGACAAGAATTGGGGTGACTTTTTGTTCTAAGGCTTTTTTCAGTACAAAGCGAGTTTGTGGCATACAGCCTTCGAAGGCATCTACAACGAGGAGAACACCATCTACCATTTTCATAATCCGTTCTACTTCACCGCCAAAGTCGGCGTGACCAGGGGTATCCATAATATTAATGGTTTTCCCTTCGTAATGAACGGCGGTATTTTTTGCTAAAATAGTGATTCCACGTTCCCGTTCTAGATCATTTGAGTCCATCATTCTTTCCTGGATTTTTTCGTTAGAGCGAAAAGTTCCAGATTGGATTAACATTTTATCCACAAGGGTTGTTTTTCCGTGGTCGACGTGAGCGATGATCGCAATATTGCGTATGTCTTCTCTGTTTTTCATTATTTATATTTACTCCCTTCAAATCAAACACCATAACTATACTATTTTAATCTTTTACCTAT
Organism: uncultured Paenibacillaceae bacterium; assembly: GCA_937874515.1. GTDB lineage: Bacteria > Bacillota > Bacilli > Aneurinibacillales > Aneurinibacillaceae > CALNBV01. Next base: position 14,246 of record CALNBV010000050.1, read on the forward strand.
TGTCCTGGCAAGTAAACTTATAAGGAAATATTTTCTTTTTTGTCTTATTTTGCCCAAAGTCTTAGCTGCACTTACACGTAAAAGAAAGTTTTATACTTTCTTTTACGGTAAAAAAGGCTATACTAAAAAATCTACTATAAGGTTAAAGGGGAAGAAGAGTCATGGAGGAAAAACGGCTAAGCTGGGGGGATAAGCGGTACCATGCCTGGAGCCATCATCTAAAGCAACAGTTTGGAGAGAAAATTTTTAAGGTGATGTTGGATGCTGGCTTTTCCTGTCCTAATCGGGATGGAGCTATTACCACAGGTGGATGTACCTTTTGTAGTACCCGGGGGTCTGGAGATTTTGCGGGCAGACGTCGGGATGATTTAATTACCCAGTTTCACGAAGTTAAAGAGCGGCAGCATTTAAAATGGCCCAATGCCAAATACATTGGCTATTTTCAAGCTTATAGCAACACCTATGCCCCTGTTGAAGAATTAAGAGAATACTATGAAACCATCCTGCAACAAGAAGGGGTAATTGGCCTTGCTATCGCTACAAGACCGGACTGCCTTCCTGATGATGTGGTAGAGTTATTAGCTGAGTTAAATAAAAAAACCTACCTATGGGTAGAGTTAGGGTTACAATCCATTCATGATATAACGGGAAAAAGGATTAATAGGGGCCATGATACTGCGTGTTATTATGAAGGAATAGAAAAGTTAAGAAAACATAATATTCGTGTGTGTACCCATATTATATTCGGTTTGCCTGGGGAAACAGAAGAAATGATGATGGAAACTGTTGATGCAGTGGCCCACATGGGAGTGCAAGGGATTAAAATCCATCTCCTTCATTTATTAAAGAAAACCCCCCTCGTTAAAGAATATGAGGCGGGTCTCTTTCAATTAATGGAGAAGGATGATTATATTCCTTTGGTGGTGGATGCTTTAGAAAACCTGCCTCCAGAAATGATTATTCATCGCTTAACAGGAGATGGCCCCCCAGATCTCTTAATTGGTCCTATGTGGAGCCGGAAAAAATGGGAAGTGTTAAACGCCATTGATTGGGAGTTGCTTCGTCGGGATTCCTGGCAGGGAAAAGGGTTCACACCTTAATCCACTGGCAGGGGTGTTGGTGTTGGTTTCGCAAATCCTTCTTTATATTTGTTATCAATAATGTTGCGGATTTCTAGGAGGCTTTTGTTTGTATTTTTCTTTAGGTAGATGGATTCAGCGGCGATTTCTTGGCAATTCTGGCAGGTGATTGCATGAGAGTTCCAAATGATGCTTCCATCGGCCTTTTTCTCTCTAATAAAACAATCCCGATTGCTTTTATGGCCAACACTGTCACCACACCCGCAATAACAGGCCATATTGGCTATAATTTGATCGTTTTCAACGGCTAGTTGATAGACTTTTTGGATGGAAGAATCCACATTTTTAAGAAAAGAAGGCAGTTGTGTAATTCCTTTGGTTTCTTCTATTTGATCGCCGTTGGTGTGTACAGAATTATGGGATAAATGTTCACTTTCTTTGGTGCTACAACCTGATAAAATCAATAAAAAGGTTAATAGAAACGTAAGGAAATGCTTTTTCAACGTTTATACCTCCTAAGCTTTTAGATGGCAATAATTAATTATATACCGAAAGTATTTTTTTTTATAAAATATATGGTATACTTCAACCGTAATCTAGTTATAGAAGATAATCTTTTTCTTTTGGATGAATGGCCATTAATCGATTATAATAAAAGTATTGAAAGAAAAAAGGAGAGATTTTTGTATGTCATCTATTGGTGTACCTGGATTAATTTTAATCCTAATTATCGCACTTGTTGTATTCGGTCCTAAAAAATTACCTGAAATTGGACGATCCTTCGGTCAAACGTTAAAAGAGTTCAAGAAATCCGCCAATGGATTGACAGATGATGCAGAAGACGAGAAAAACCGCCAAATTAAAGACGTAACCGATGTGAAACATAAATAAAGAGTGCCCATAGAGGCACTCTTTTTTTTATGTTTAAAGAAAGTATAACTTTTTGGACCGTTAGGTCCTATTATTAGACGCTTT
>CALNBV010000051.1 GCA_937874515.1 uncultured Paenibacillaceae bacterium
TCCATTGGATTATGTTCTCTAACAGCTTTCTTCAACCAGCTATGGGTCAAAGGAGGGGGCAATTCTTGTCCCTTGCGTAAATAAAGATGCAGGCTTTTTAAGGAAAGATCTGTAATATGCAAACCTTCCTTTGTCCGCAAAATCAAACCTTCTAATTGTTCAGGTCCATGAATACTCTTAAACTGGTCCTCTGCCTGTGGTATTAAATTTGATAGGAGTAGAGTCACCAGTTCCCGAGCCTCTTCTCGTCCTACCTGCCAGTTGTTTGAAATCTCCAGGTCCACCTGACTTAACCAACCTTCAACCAGGTTGGGGTTGCTTAAGGCTTGACCAAAAAAATCCTCTGCCTGTTGTTTATGCACTCTGAGGAGTAAATCAGAAAGACGTTTCAAATGTTCCATGGCTAACATGGTCTCCCCTTCTTCTGGCAACAGGTGTGCGACCGCTTTTCCAAAGTATTCCGTTACCTCTTTCAATTGGCGTAGAGTCATAGAAAAACGGGTGGTATGGACATAAGGAAACCCACGAAAAGGGTTGGCCAAATACCGTTTGATGCGATTCCGTCCTGCAATGGGAGCAGCCATATCATCAAAGATCTTCGATGCTTCCCGCAAGTTCTCCAGACTTTCCAGGCGATTTTGGATGTCGCGCAAGGTTTCTACCCCGGAAAAATAAGGGCGGCATTCTTCCAGAAAAGTGAAAGCATTTTTCCCAGGTGCCCCTTTGGGAGGTTGAATCCAACCGGAGGTAACACAGGCGAGAAATGTATCATAAGTAAGGCGGATTTCCCCTTTTTCCTTCTTACATTCATATAAGTAAAATAAGAATTTTTCCGGTGGGTGGGCAAAAGCTTGTTCACTTTCTTCCTGTAACATACCCCGAAACCACTGGTTTAAGGATTCAAAAGAAGGGGCCACATAGTGTACCTGGTCTTTTATAGGTGGATGTTCTTTTACATAGGATTGAAAAGAGACTAAATTAGAAAAAGAACAAGTAGAATAGGTTTTCTCCTCTCCTTCCTCTACTCCTTCACCGGTCAATAATTGCAGGTAATGACGCCCACGGGCAACAGGTGCAGGGGAATCCTGAGGAATCCACGCCTGCCCCTGTCCCCCTACCTGTTTATATAGTTTTTTCCACCCCTGGGTTGCTGCAGGATAAAAGGGATCCTGGGGAATGATAAAACACACAGGAATCCTTTCTTGTTGCAAAAGGTGAAAAAATCTCATGCGCACAGCATCCATGGCTTTCATTTGATGGGCGACAACCCGGGTAATGGAGCCACCAAAAAGCCGTTGCAATTTAGAAGAAAGAGGTTCATTTCTTTCTTTTATGATTTTTTGTATTGTGGCATCCTGTAGCATGTGCTGATACACTTTTTGAAAGGCAACCTGGGCAGCAGTAGATTCCTCATGAATAGGGAAATGGTTGATTCCAAGCTCCACAGCAAAACGAAAACTATCCATAAAGGAATCCCTGTATTCCTCCCCTGCCAACGCTTTTAGTTTGCTTTTTAAATAGAGTTTGGTAAAAGGATCATGCCAATAGGGATACAGTTTTTTCATTAATCCATCGTAAGTAAAAATAAGCGTATTAAGGTTCTTCTTTTCTACTAAATAATATTGCAAACTACTTGTCCCTGTTAGATGTAGTTCCCCTTTATGAAATGTGAGGTTTCTATAATATCCAACAGGATTTTGAAAGGTTTGGATCTCAAACATAAGCCTGCACCCCCTGTTCCATAAGGTCTTCCCATTTTTTCAGTTTTTCTACGGTAGGATGCATAGGGTCCTGTGCCACATAAAGGCCTTTTTTCGCCCGGGTCAAAGCCACGTAAAAAAGACGGACTTCTTCAGCAATGGTTTCTTGTTCTTCATTGGGCTTTAATCGGCGATAAAGTTGGTTTTCATAAGAATTTCTGCCCAAATATAAGCGGTAACCCACCTGCCAGGTGCCATTACTTTGCCTGCGCAACACAAAGCGCATTAAAGAAGAATAGACAAATTGGCGGGTTGTTTCCGGCAAAATCACATAATCATATTCCTGGCCTTTGGCTTTATGGACGGTTTTACAAACAAAAGAAGGGCCACGGTCCTGCACAGGCACAACCAGTGCACTTAACTCCCGGTTCGTATTCATCTGGGTTTCTAAATACCCAAGGAGTTGAAAAAGATGGACAGGGGCATCAGGAAAGTTTTTTTGCATCAACAAAAGGAGCCACTCCAAATTCATGCGGTATTCCTGGCGTTTCACCCGAACATGATGTTGCAGTTCCTTCACATCCATCCCCGGATTTTGCTTACACAACCGGGAATACAGACGGAGAGCATAACGGTCTGCTGGCTTTACCTCCCCTAAAATCTCGCGAATAAGGGTAAAAACAGGCACCTGTTCTCCTTCCTTGCGAACCTGCTGTAACCATTCATTTTCCTTTGTCTCCCCTTTCAACAAATCCAACACATAAAGCTTATCAGGGGTAAAAGAATCCAATACCACAGCATTAGACAATGTATTGTCTCCATAGGAGGAACGATGGAAAAGATACCGTTTCAACGGGTCTTCGGGGAATAACAAAACCTGCAATAAAAGGACAAACTCCCGAACAGGCAAACTGCGGTAAAAATCCCCTTCCCGCTCAGCCTGGCATAAATAGCCCAGGTCTTCCGCACGTTCTGCCACTTCATTCACCTGTTCATTGGTCCGCACCAAAAGAACACATTCTAACCCAGGTTCTTGTTTCATCTTTTCATTTAACTGATGCAAAATGGAAGACAGGGTATCATCCTCTCTTAATGGAAGGAGTGCCAATCCCTGTTCCCCTTCTTCCCCAATCATGGCTTCCAATTGATCATTGGCTTCATAAGGAAAGCCATCCACCTGAGAGCCCCAGGCAGAAAAACGAGGATGAAGTTCTTCCATAATACAACGATGGGTACGATAGTTTTTCACCAGGGCATATTCCTTCCAGGGATTTAACCTAGCCCGGTCCAACTCCCCTTTCATTTGTTGATAGGCGGTATAATCGGCTCCACGGAACCGGTAAATGCTTTGTTTTAGGTCCCCTACGAGGAATAAGAGAGTCCCATATCTACGGTGGAGCCAGGCAAGAAAACGCACCTGATTCACATCAGTATCCTGAAACTCATCCACAAAAAGGTAAGGATACATAATGGTTTCTTTCTCTTCCACAGCACGTGTCAACGGGGATAACAGACGAATGAGATCCGCCATTTCCCACTGTTGGTTTTCTTGTTTATAACGAGTTAAGGCCTGATCCACTTGTTCCAAAACATAGGAAAACAAATGAGACAGAGACATTTGATCACTGCCAAAATCCAAAAGGGCTGGATCTTCCACAGCCCGCTGTTCCACCATGGTGATGAACTCCATGATAGAATTCACCAACTCATACTGGGGAATCCAACGGAATTCCTGAAACTCCTCAGGAAAAGCAAGAGCATACTGGTGGATGGCTTCCTCAACCAGTTGCCGCTTTTTCAATTGATAACCCCGCAGTTCCATGGTACCAGGGATACCAAGAGCACTCCCTTTTTCTTGCAATAGGGTTTTCGCAAAGGAATGAAGAGTAGAGATTTGCATCCGGTCCACTTCTTCAAACCAGGAAAGATAGGTTTCATCCCGGGTAAAAAAGAAATAATCCTGAAGGCGCTGGGTCAACCGTTTGCGCATGGTCAAAGCAGATTCGTTAGTAAAAGTGAACATGGCCATCTGGTCAAAGGTAAGGTTGTCCTGAGTTTTGCGCAAATAAAATAAACGGTCAATCATGACCCGGGTTTTCCCTGTGCCAGCCCCTGCTTTCACCAGGCAATGTTCATGGGGATTGCTATGTTCGATTTCGTATTGTTGGAGGTTAAAAGTAGAATTGTCGGCAATCCAATCATAAAAATAGGGATCGTCAATTTCCCCATCAAAAAAGAAAAAGGGATCACCCGCAAAGTCCTCCCGGGGAGGCATTTCCAAATGAGCAACAAAAAGTGGATTCCTCCGCCCCCCATAAAGGAAGGCGATGGCCTGTTCCACTTCTGCTTTGCTTGTCCCGCTTAATAGGTAGACTTTAATGCCTTTTTGCAGGTAAGTAGAAATGAGCTGGATCGTCTCTTGATCCAGGGTATCTTTATAGATGAGGACAGAATAGTGAGGTTCCATAATCCACCCATTCCTTTCAAAAGTTAGAAGGTTTCTAACTTCATTATAAAAGAATGGTGCAGTATATTGTTTGGCGGTTTATGGAATGTTTGGCTAAATAAATTCCATTTAAATGGAGATTCTTTAATTTTTTTAATCGTAACAAAATTATTTACTTTGTTTTATTTAAATTAGAATAATCAGCTCTAAAGTATACTTTGTACTCATTAATTTTAAAATTGTATTCCTTCAATAATTTAATTATTAAATTACGAATTGCATTTCCACTTTGATTCATTTCTACATAGATTTTATTATTCACTATTTTAGGTTTTCTCATGTTTTCAGGATTAACTGAAAAATACTGTATCTTTTTTCCGTTCATTGAATTAATATTTTCAAAATCCAAAAACTTTTTCTCATCAATCATAATAAGAATTTCGCAAGTTTTAATTAACATATCTTGCCAAGTTCTTACTTCCACAATTTCCTTATCATTTAATTTGAAACCATATGGACGCTTATGTGTAAAATTTTCATATAGAGTGTGTTCAACTTTAGTATCTACAATATATTCTTCGTAATTTGGAATTAAATCTTTTTCTGATTCTTCATCTTTTTCATCTTCATGTTCAATTTCATCAATTTCAAGGAGATTCATAAGTTCTTCAATTTTATTTTCATAAATATAGGCTATTTTTGCCATGTCTGAATATAAACTAATATTATTAAAATTCCTATTTGCTAAAGATAATGATATTTTTTCCCCAATTGCATCAACCGTATCGTTTATTACGGTTTTTACCAATTCAAGGCTTTCAGACAAATCTATAGCCTTATCTGGAAAGTCTTCTTTTATTTTTTCAATAAAATCTTTTAATTCCACTTTCCATCCCCCCAATTAAAATTGGAATTGAAAAATACAATTGGTAAAATTATTTTTAAATTTCAAAAAAGGCTAAATCTTTATCACCTATAGATAACAACATTCTACGGTCTAATAATTGATTTCCCCATTCACATGAGGTTTCTGATACAAAAGTACAAGCGTGGCAAGCAGCACCGTTTATAGATTCTGCATCTGAACAATGTGGGTCTGATGAACAAAACTCCATTTTAGCAAGGGCACGAGTGAAGATACGTTTTAATTTTTCAGGTTTCGAAAGCTCAATTAAGCCCCCTAAACTTCCCTCAGAATCTGATGATGCTGTATAAATTAATACTCCATACATATCATTACTACAGTATATTCTCTCTCTAAGAGCAGTTGTAGCATAACCTGAGAATCTCGCAAATTCTTGAATCATCGCATGACTAAAGGTATGCAAAAGTAAGCTTCTTTCCTTTAGTTCGATATGAACATTCCCCATCTGTTCTCTTCTTTTATTATAGCGGGTAAATATTTTTTTAGATTCCTCCTTAACAACATCTCTCTGCTCCCATTTACGGAGTTGAGTTAAATCAAATTGGAGGAAAATTCCTTCGCCAAGATTTTTTACTGCAGGAAGCCAGTCTACTTTATCACTTTTCATAATAGAAGAGATTGGAGTATCTGACATATCAAATGGATCTGGGTAATGAAGTCGGGTGAAACCCCGGAGAACCTGCATTTCTGGTAAAGACTCAACCTTAA
>CALNBV010000052.1 GCA_937874515.1 uncultured Paenibacillaceae bacterium
CACTGCTTACCACCCTGTTTCCTATTCTTATCCTGATTGCCTTTTTAATTTTCACCTTACTTCTCCTCTTTTTATTTTCTCAAGAAAACAACTTACTATATTTGTATGGTGAAAATTCAAAAGTGAAAGGGAGAGATGCTCAGTGGAACGAAATTTTTTACATTTTCTTAATATCAACTTCATCATTTATTACTATTTTTTCTTATTTGATGAAGTTGTCCTATACAAATCTACTACACAAACATAATTTATAGAGAAGTAGTTAGATTAAGGAGGCATCATGTGGAGAAGGAAACAATCGTTCCCTGGGTAGATGAAGAACAGAATTTGACCGATGAATTTTATGTACCGAATTATGTTATTAAACTAGGGAAAGAAGTCTTAAAACAATATAGTTTGTCTGTAAAAAGCATGCAGATTGTAACAACCAAATCGGACAAAGGTGGAGCCATCTGGAAACTTGAAACAAGCTCAGGGCCAAAAAGTTTTAAATTATTACACCGAAGGCCAACGAGAAGTATGTTTAGCCTTGGCGCACAAGAATATTTGGTGCAAGTACAAAAGGCAAGAGTACCTGGTCTGATTAAAACAAAGGATGGAATGAATTATGTGGAAGCCGGGGATAAGTTATGGTTTGTAGCGGAATGGATTGAACCCTTAACCCCGGTGACAAAAGACCTCACAGGGGCCAAGGAGTTATGTTATGCTCTGGGTGAATTCCATCGTTTAACAAAGGGGTTTGTTCCCCCGTCACAGGCGGAAATCGCGTCCAGATTGCATAAATGGCCGAACACCTATGAAAAAGTCCTGGTAAAAATGGATTGGATCCGTAACATCGCTAAAGCTTATAAAGAAATGCCAGCCAGTGCAAGTTTGCTAGAAGTGATTCCTATGTTTGAACAACAGGCTAAAAAAACCATAGACAGGCTTCAACAATCCAGTTATGGAGAATTAGTGAAGCAGGGTAATGCCTATTGGGGCTTAGTGCACCAGGATTATGGGTGGTCCAATGGACAAATGGGGAAAAACGGGATGTGGATCATCGACCTTGATGGGGTGGCTTATGACCTTCCCATCCGTGATTTAAGAAAATTAATATCAGGGACCATGGCGGATTTAATGAAATGGGATGTCACATGGGTAAAGGAAATGATTAAGGCTTACCATGAAGCTAATCCATTAACCCCTGAATTATATGACATCCTAATGATCGATTTGTCATTACCCAATGAGTTTTATAAAAATTTAAAAGAAGCTGTCTATGAACCAGAAGTATTTCTCAACGAACAAACGAAACAATTAATTCAAACCATTGTTGAAACCGATAAAACAAAATGGCCTGTTTTACAAGAAATTCAACAATGGAAAGGTTTGAAATCAAAATGAAAGTATTAATGATCTGTACGGAAAAGCTTCCAATCCCCCCGGTACTGGGTGGAGCCATTCAAACCTATATTGCCGGCGTTTTGCCTTATTTAGGTAAAGTCCATGACATTACAGTGTTAGGAATTAATGATCCATCCCTTAAAGATGAAGAAACCATTGATGGTATTAAATATGTCCGAATTCCTGGTAAAATTTTTGAAATTTACAGAGAAGGTGTAGTCAGCCACGTTTCCTCCCATTCCTACGATTTAATCCACATTTTTAACCGACCCCGTTTAGTCCTACCTGTGCGCCAGTTAGCACCTGAGGCAAAAATCACACTAAGTATGCACAATGATATGTTTAACCTGGAAAAAATTGACCCAGAGGAAGCAACTGCTGTTTTATCTCATGTGTCCAATATCGTGACAGTGAGCAATTATGTAGGAAATGTGATCCGGACTTTATATCCTCAGGCAGATCCGAAAGTAAGAACCATTTATTCTGGTGTGGATAGCAATCGGTTTTTGCCTGGGGATCACTGGAAAATGCAAAGCATCCGAAAGGAAATCCGCAAAAAAAATGGGCTAGAGAATAAAACAGTACTCCTATTTGCAGGTAGGCTTTCCAATAACAAAGGGGTAGACCGCTTAATCAGAGCCTTTCCTGATCTAGCAAAAAAACATAAAAATTTAGCATTAGTGGTGGTAGGAAGCAACTGGTTTAGCCAGAATGATGTCACTGATTACGTGGCTTACGTCAGGTCTCAGTGACATCATTCTGGCTAAAC
>CALNBV010000053.1 GCA_937874515.1 uncultured Paenibacillaceae bacterium
GGTATTTTCAATAACATAGGCAACGGCTAATTTACTTTTTACATGGTGTTTTTCAATGGCCATTCATGAATTCCCCCTTTTTGCTTCCAGATATTTTTGATAAGACAAATCATCATTTACTCTGCTTAATGTTGAACACTGGGGTCTTGTATTGGCTTCAATAAACCAGATATTCCCTCTTTTATCCACCGCCATATCTAAACCTAGTATAGACATGGAATACTTGGAGCCTAGTATACTAGCAATCTGATGAGAAATATCAATTAAATGACGCAATGTATACAAAGGGTCTAATCTCTGGTCATTTTTTTTCAAAACGGTCTCTAATGAAAATTCCCGATTCCCCCGTGAAATATTGGTTACAACTGCATTTTCATCTGTTGCCACCTTTGCCGACATGAGAGAAAGTTGCCATCGGTCCTTTACTTTTTGCAGGACCACTCGAATATCAAAGGGACACCGTTCATAGGTGGCCATGTCAATTCCCTGTTGAATGACATATTTTTTGTTTGCGTCCAGTTTAGTATCTAGTTTTTTTAATACTTCATTATAAGAAAGAACAGTGCGCACTTTTGCATAGGATAATTCATATTTAAAACCATCAACATCCTTTATTCGTACTACCCCAATTCCTTTACTGCCTGAATCCGGCTTTATATAAACACATGGAAATTTAGTAACCATGGTTTTAAGGTTCATGTGATTGTATTCATACGTCTTAGGAATATAACGGGAGACAAAAGGGTCTTTCATCAAGGGTTGGGTCTTTTTCAGTTTACTTTTAATGACACGTTTGGTACTCAACCTATTAAAACCCCCTTATAAAGTCATTACTATATCTATGTATGCTATTGTCATGTCTCATGGACTAGACATTTAACTAGAGATACGAGTTTGTGCTTTTGACTATAATTGTTCCATTTATGCTTTTCCTACATAAAATATTTTTAGAACTGCTGAGGGGAGCGTGCCCGTTATTTTAGCCTATGAACAACCCATTGTAGCTGTCCTTGTTGATCATACTGTCATTAGAAAAATGAAAAAACAAAATTCAAACTTCCGAAGTTATATAAGGGTAAAAGAACTAGCAAAGGCTAGCAATGAAACACAGGTCACTCTTTATTTTTTTTCTATTAATGAATTTAATTTTTCAAAAAACAACATCAAAGGAATGTACTATTGTTTTAAAAGAAATATATGGAAACAAAGGGAATTCCCATTGCCAAATATTTTATACAACAGAAGGGGAGACAAAAAGAAGGATCCAACTTTCAAACGAATTGCAGCCGTTTTTGAAGATCATGGAGTCATAAATATTAATTCACAATCCTATTTTAATAAATGGGATGTATATGAAACCCTGCAACAATATCCTGAGGTAATGAACTATTTGCCAAGGACGGAATTTTTCGTTACCGAAGAAGACATTTCCTTCTTCCTGGAAAATTATAATCAGGCTTACTTAAAAGGGGTAAGGGGAGGTCGGGGAAAATGGATTTTTTACATTAAAAAGATACCTGATGAAGGATATTATTACAGTTACTTTACCAGTGAATTGGTGGAAGGAACCGTAAAAAATCTAGACTCCCTTTATAAAGAAATCCATTCATTCTTTAAAAACCAAAACTTTGTGATTCAAGAGGCCATTGATTTAATCCAAATCGATGATTCTAAAGTTGATTTTCGCGCTGAATTACAAAGAAATGGAAATGGGGAACTTACCATTTTGGGTATTTCCGGAAGGGTTGGAATAAGCAATTCCCCAATTACCATTCATTCCTCCGCATATCCCGTTGTTCACTTTTTAAGGGAGATTCTTCACTACCCTGAAGAAAAAATTGCAGAACTTGTTGAAAACATCTGTGATTTTTTGGCACTTATTTATCATTCCCTTGAGGAAAGCTATGGCAGTTTCGGAGAAATAGGCATCGATTTCGGAATCGATAGCTCTGATCATATTTGGTTTATTGAACCAAATGCCCGGTCTGCTAAAGTCTCATTAATGAAAGCCTTTGATGAAACCACCTATCATCAATCCTTTTTAAATCCATTGGAATATGCCAAGTACCTTTATCAACAGGCGGTGCCCATAAGGGACTATGCCTTAATGAACAATTCTATTCCCTGGCTTGCAAAAAAACATTAACAACAGGTGAGAGGAGGATCAATGCTGCAACCTAAATACATTACTAACATTGAGAATTTGACTCATTTAACAGTGGAAGAGAAAGCTGCTCTAAAGAAAGTATCGGAAAAGTTTGTGTTTCGTGTAAATGAATATTATTTAAACCTGATTGATTGGTCTAATCCTGATGACCCATTAAGAAAATTAGTAATCCCTTCAGGAGATGAATTAGTGGAATATGGAAGTTGGGATGCCTCTGAGGAAAATACAAACTATGTAGCGAAAGGTTGTCAGCATAAGTACTCCACAACGGCTCTTTTATTAGTTTCAGAAATCTGTGGAGCCTATTGCCGTTATTGTTTTCGTAAACGATTATTTAAAACAGATGTAAAAGAAACGGTCTCAGATGTATCAGAAGGAATTGATTACATTAAAAAAACACCAGAAATTAATAATGTATTATTAACCGGCGGCGACCCTTTCATGTTAGCCACAAAAAAACTGCGCTGGATTATTGAAAATGTACGGTCTATTGAACACGTCAAAATCATTCGCATTGGTTCTAAACTCCTTGCCTTTAACCCCATGAGAATATCCGAAGACGAAGAACTCCTCGCTTTATTAAAAGAGTTTTCCAATGAAGATAAGCGCATATATGTCATGGCCCATATCAATCATCCAAGAGAAATAACCGGGGAAACCTTAAAAGCAGTCCGTTCTCTTCACGACGCAGGTGTCATAATTGTTAATCAAACTCCTATTTTAAAAGGCATAAATAATGATTCTGATACGTTAAGCATGTTATTAGACAAATTAAGTTGGGCAGGTGTCACCCCATATTACTTTTTCATCAACCGTCCTGTAGCTGGCAATAAATCCTTTGTCCTCCCACTCGAAGAAGTCTATCACTTAGTAGAAGAAGCAAAAGGGAAAACCTCTGGTCTGGGAAAAAGAGTAAGACTGGTTATGAGCCATTCCACTGGAAAGATTGAAATACTGGCCATTAAGAATGGGATTGCCTATGTCAAATATCATCAATCAAGGGATCATGACTATGGCAAGTTCATGCTTTTTAAATGCCCTGAAAATGCTTCATGGTTTGATGACTTACTTCCCATGAATAATGATTGAGGTGAATTAGAAATCTGCATCCCATTTCCATGGAATGCAGATTTCTTAATCTTCGCAATCGATAGAACAATTATCCATTAGGATAAAAGGAACGGTCCTAGATGAGTTTAATTGATTCTCCCGATCCATCTTACCCTTCCATCCTCATAAGCACTAATTCTTCGACAGGTTCCTTTCCTACAAAATGCTCTTCAACAATTCTAGGAACATCATCAACGGTAACATTGTAATACCAGATTCCTTCTGGATACACAAGAATAAATGGACCATTTCCACACATGCCTAGACAGCTGGTTTTATTAACTTTTACTTCTTTATGAATGCCATGTTCTACAAATTGTTCCTTAAAAGCATCAATTACAGCTTCGGCATCCTGTCCATTACAGTGTTCACTACCACAGTAAAAAATGTGTTTCTTTAAAGCTTTTAATCTAGGATTCATCATCATCCCCCCTTTTTTATATATTTCTGTTCATTTGTAGTCATTATAATGGTTCATCTATTATAAAAAACAAACTATGTAACATAATGTTACATAGTTTGTTTTTTAATCTGGGCCGTTATATCTGTTAATGGGGGCTTAAACTCCTCTAAAAAGATTTCAAAATAAAGTTGATTACCAATTTTCTCAATCACTTTCGTATCTTCAATGGTTTTTTTATAGGTGTTATAACAAGATAATGATTTTATCAAAGCATCCTGATTCTGTGTTTCCAAAGGAAGAATACAATCAATTTGTTCCATGTCCGATCTTTTTAAACGGAAGTCTCCACTTTCTTTATGCAATGAGGCTTCACCACTATCCAAAAGGGTAAAAAAGGCTAGCCGTTTTAAATAGGAAGCTCCTTTACCCTTCAAATCTAAATAAGCTCTTTTCACAATGGCATGGGTAATTAAATGATCGTGAAAACCACTAATTCCATGAACAGGATAAGTAATCACAATATCTGGTCTAATTGTCTCGATTTGGTCCGCTACCGCACCTTCAAGAATTCGTGGATCCAGTTCTTTTAACCCACTGTCTGGAAAATCCAAAACAGTCATGCCAGTTAAGCCCAGAGTTTTCTCAACTTCAAGCATTTCTTTGTATCGTATTTCCCCCATTTCTGCAACAGTAACCCCCAGGGCAAAACGTTGTTTCGTTGCTCCCCCTTTCGTTAAAGTTAACAAAAATACTTCATGCCCTTCCTGAAGTTGGGCATGAATTCCTGCTGCTGGTCCAAAAGACTCATCATCAGGATGGGGAAAAATATAAAGAATCCTCACAGGAACATTCCTCCTTTTATTAATTCATCTGCCTTATAAATTATTGAAAGAAAGGAGAGTTCCTGCAAGGATTCAGTGCATTAAATAATAAGCCATCATTTTTCCATGTTCTAACCCTAATTTACCAATACCATAAAAGATAAAAATGGTTCCAAATCCAGCCAGGATACCAGTAAGCAACCGGCGAATATTGGTACTTTCCCAATAGTTTAAATATTGGAATACGCCATCCAGGGTTAGTGGAACCAATAACACAACTGCAAACAACAATGGGATTGGATCAAAAAAAATCCAAAACAGTATTGCTAAAAGATACCCGAAAAGGATTCCTGTACACCTGGCACACAGAGGAAATTGGTGTCCCCGGTAAAAAAAAGACCGTTCTGGGAGCCTATGGCAGACAAAAAAATAATTAAGCCACTTAGCCATACCTGATTAAGGAGTGTAGTATGGGGAGGTCGGGTCCCCAAGAAGCGCACCTATTACGCCTAAAACTGTAAAAATAATGTAAATAGCACCAACTACAACGGTACCAATAATTGCCCACATACATACGGATTTAGCTGCTTTTGGTCTTTCTTCTCGCCAAATAAAGAAAAGAATAATCCCTACAATAGGAAAACAACAGGAAGCAATATTTACTAATGTATCTGCTTTATCCTCTTTCTTCTTCGTGCCATCGTTCCAATTGCCAGTATTGCCATTATTGTATCCTGTATAATTGCCCTTGGAATCTTTAGTTGTACTGGTATCTTCCTCTGATTTTAAGGTCGAAACAAATGAATCTGAATCATTTTGATTGGTTGACTCCGCAGTTTGGATATTTTTGGCCCCACAATGAGGACAAAATTCATCTTTTCCATCTATGGGTTTTCCACATACTTTACATTCCATTCGCTTGCCTCCATTATTGCTTTTGGTTAATACGTTATTGTTTTAAAATCCCCTAAAAGGAGGCATTCAAAACTGTAAAAAAAACCCTCAAAATTCGAGGGTTTAAAATGTTATTTTAAAGGAAATGCAATTTTTGTTTGAAGTTCACTTTCCGATGTTTCACCAGGATCATTTAAATAAAATTCGTAAGCCACACCCGTTGGAGTTAGCCCTTTTTCTTGAATATATTTCATCAATACTCCATAGGCGGACTCTATCTGGTTATATGGGCCAACATAAAGACATGTTGCCTGTTTTCCAGCAGGAATTTCACTTGACTGAACTTCCCCTTTACCAGGCAATTTCTTAGATATTGGAAAACCAATTTCTATATCCAAATCATCCATATCCATGTTGTAATAAGCAACAAAAGGAGCACCAATACATTTTCCATCGGTTTCACCCAGGTAATTTAAAATCCCATGAAAGGCTTCTCCAAGAACTTGTGGCAAATTTCCAACTGCTGTCCTTGTCCGAACCACCAGGGTGGTTTGAGCGTGTTGCTCAACAATTTGGCATTCATTTTGCATGTTTTTAACCTCCTTAAAATAATCTTTCAAGGGTATTATAGCAACCTAAACATGACAACTATCTGTCATGTTCCTTAAGAATATTTTTCATAAATTTCCCTTGAGATCACAGCTATTCTATCTCTCAGAGAGGGTGGGTTTAAAACCTCCACTCCCGTACCGAAACTTAACAGAAAGCCAACCAACCAGTATGTATCGGGAAAAAGCACTTTTACCATGAACCGGCCATCTTCTAGTGGAAAGGGAGTAACTCCCTCCCATTCATCCACTACATTCTTCATTTCCTTTTCGAATAATAACTGGATTTCCAAAAGATTCCCATTGGAATTCCAATTTCCAGCAGAAATCAAATCCAAATTCACTTCTCGTTTTTCAAAGGTACTCCCAAGAAGGATTAACTTCTTCATTCGGGTCAATTTAAAGAAACGAAAATCTTCCCTTTTAACTTTTCCATGAGAATGTCATGCTGGTTGCTATGGGTTAGAGTCCCTGAAACCCCTTTTAAAGTGGTGATAATGGCTGCCATATCGTCAAAGGTTAACACACTTTTATCAAAACGATATCCTTCCGCAAGGCCTATGCCCCCATTGCTCCCCTGAAAGGTAACAACGGGGATGCCAGCCAGGTTGATGGCATCCACATCACGTAAAATGGTGCGAACAGAAACACCAAATCTTTCTGCCAGTTCTTTTGCCTGAACTCGTTCTTTACGAAGCAAAATGACCAATATAGAAATTAATCGATCCAGTTTCATACGTTATCTTTTCTTCTTCGGGGTATTCTCTTGCCGGAAAGCTACACGAGCAGGCTGTTCTTCAACCACCTGTCCTTTTGAAATATATTTCCTTTTTAAGGTGAAACCTAACTTCCCGCTAAATTGTTTAAGGAGTTTCTCTTCCCTCTCTGTTACCAGAGAAACCACTGTCCCTGCTGCACCCATCCTGCCAGTCCGCCCTGAACGATGGACATACTGGGTCATATCCTGTGGGAAATCATAATGAATGACATGGGTTAATCCTTCGATATCCAACCCTCTCGCCGCCACATCAGTGACCAGGAGTAAAGGATATTTTCCGCTGCGGAAATTATTTAGGGCTGCTTCCCTCTCTGTCTTCGTTGAATCCCCACTTAAGATGGCATAAGCAACATTTTTATTTTGCAAACGAGAGGCAACCTGAGAAATGAACTTTGTATCATTTAAAAAGACCATCCCTTTCATATTACCCATTTTGGCAATACGGCGGAGAATGTCCGCTTTGTCTCTAAGTTCACAAACAAAATAAATATGGTCCGTTGTTTCGGGAACTTTCACCTTCCCCTGAATGCGAATGAGTTCCGGTTCTTTCATCCATTCCTTTGCCACCTGTTCTGTGCGAGGGGATAAGGTAGCAGAGAATAATAAAAGTTGTCGATCATTCAATGTGGTTTTAATGATGTTCTTAATCAATTCTTCTGATTGGGGAACGATTAATTGATCCCCTTCATCTAACACGATAGTTTTAACCTCATGCATTTTCATTTTTTTCATCTGAATGAGTTCATAAATCCGATTAGCAGTACCTACAATGACCTGGGGATGCTTTTTCAACTTTTCCAGCTGTCTTTTTATATCCGCTCCACCAATGAAGGAAGCAACTTGAATTCCGCTTCCCTCAGTCCATTTTTGTGCCACCTGTTGGATTTGCATCACCAATTCCCGGGTGGGTGCTAGAATAACAGCCTGAATTACTTTCTTTTCAGCATCGATCTTTTCTAGAATAGGAAGAAGATAAGCAAGAGTTTTTCCTGTTCCTGTGGGGGATTCAGCAATCAGGTCTCGTCCATCTAATACGAGAGGAATTGCTTTCTCTTGAATTTCCGTAGCTTTGCTAAACCCGTTTTTCTCCCAGATTGTATGTAAAAAAGGCTTCAATGTATCTTTCATAAAAATCTCCTTAAAACTTATTTTAATAATCCCTTTGCCATCCAATAATAATCTAGATTCTGTCCATTGGCTACAGGGATTGGTTCTTTTCCTCTACATTAACGGGAATCACAGTCAAATCCTCTACATTTTCCCGACAATGGGGGCAATAATAAGCAATTTCTACTTCATGGTGGCATGCTGTATGTTCAATTTTTTTATAACACTTCTGCAAATGTTTTCTACCCCAAATCACCAGGGAATGAAAAACATGCTCTAAATCCTGTCCACTTTTCGTCAATGAATATTTATAACGTGGAGGATGTTTTGAATATAATGTGGCCTCGATTAACCCTTCTTCCTCAAGATACTTTAACCGCTCTGATAAAAGATTAGACGAGATCCCTGTGAGGGATGTTCGTAGTTCATTAAAATGCTGATTCCCAATTAAAATATCGTGAATGATCAATAAAGTCCACCTATCCCCTATGATATTTAAAGATTGAGCAATATTACAAGGCAATTCATACCCTTTTTTCATCTAAATTCCCCTATCTTTCTAAATTTATTCTATTAAATCAAAATAGTGGGTTGATTTTTTGAACTTAGTCCTTTAGAATAATTTACTATAAAACCAATTAAATTAATATGTTTTATTTGTTTAATGTTATTACATGGATTATGTTTCAGAAAGGAGGAATAGGAGGTGAATATTCCAATCACTCTTGAAGTGAAAGATGTAAGCAAATCATTCTTCAATCAGGGACAGGTGGAACAGATACTACAAGGAGTTTCTTTCAAAGTAAAAAAGGGGGAAGTTCTTTCTCTTCTGGGTCACAGCGGTTGTGGAAAAAGCACACTTTTGAATATCATTGGGGGCTTTGAAAAAATTGACAGTGGCCAGGTTTTGTTTGAAGGATCCCCAGTCCTTGGTCCCCATCGCCAATGCGTCATGTTATTCCAAAATTATGGATTATTGCCCTGGCGAAACATCCTTAAAAATGTGGAGATTGGATTAGAGAATCTCATAAAAAACAAGAGCTTGCGCAAAGAACAGGCCCTTCATTATTTAGAATTAGTCGGTTTAAAGGATAAAGCCCATCATTTCCCCAACCAACTTTCCGGGGGAATGCAACAACGAGTCGCTATTGCCCGGGCCCTTGCGATAAAACCTGACCTTATTTTAATGGATGAACCCTTTGCTGCTTTAGACACCTTTAATCGTTACTATCTTCAAGATGAGTTACTCCGTCTACAGGAACAGGCAAAAACAACAATCATCCTTGTAACCCATGATATTGATGAGGCTGTTTACCTTTCTGACCGAGTCTTAATCATGGATAACAACTCTGGGAACATCCAACGAGAGTTGAAGATCACAACCCCTAAATCCAGAGACCGAAGCCATGGTGATTTTCAATACTATCGCACCTTAATTTTTAATGAGTTTCACTTCAACCAACCAAAAAGGCAGGTTGAATACTATATATAATTTTTAGGAGGAGAAACAATGTCTTTATACCTTGCAGAATCAGTATTACCCCAGAATTTAAGAGAGAAAGCCACTTTGGAAAATGCCGCTGAAAAAGTAACCATTCAAGCCCAAAATCGCAACAGCGCATTAATTGAAGTGCAAGCGGCAGATGACCTTAGCCGGGTTTTCTTTATTCTCGAAAGTGATGATCAGAAAACCGTTCGCGACTTATTAGCAGAAAGCGAAATCCCTGTCACTCTAGTAAAACAAGTTCGCTTATTGGGAGAAGAGTTAGAGACCATTCGCCAAAACCCTAGTGAAGTGAAATATCTCGTAGAATGGAACCTTCCTGAAGGCTTAACCATGGACGCTTATTTAAAACGGAAATCAGAAAACTCCGTTCATTATGCAGAAGTACCTGAAGTAACCTTCCAGCGTACCTATGTTTGCGAAGATATGACCAAATGCCTTTGCCTCTATGAAGCACCCGGTAAAGACTCTATTTACAAAGCAAGAGATGCAGTTAAAGCGCCAGTTGATGCAATTACAGAAACCATTCGAATTTCCATTAACAAATAGGATTAAGGATTTTAGGGGGGGCCATTTTATGACATCACTACTTACCTGGACAGAAATTGAAGATTATATCCAACAAAACCTGACGCCACTAGTCACTGCCATTGATCAACATGCTTATTACCCCGCAGACTTTTTAAAGGAATTAGGAAAAAAAGGAGCTTATCAGGTAACAGGGAAAACATCCGAAGAAATTGATACTCAATTTCTTCGCCTCATTGAGGAAGCAGGAAAAGTATGCGGCACTACCGCTTTTACGATTTGGTGCCAGGCTGCTGCTATTCTTTATGCTAGAAACGGTGAAAGCAACTATATTAAAGAGAAACTTCTTCCCTTATTAGAAAGTGGGGAAGTTCTTGGGGGAACTGGATTATCCAATCCTATGAAGTATTACGCAGGCATGGAAGAGGTACGTTTAACGGCAGTACTAGAGGAAAATGGGTACAGAATAAATGGTGTTCTCCCTTTTGTCTCTAATTTAGGTCCAGGTCACTGGTTTGGTATTATCGCTCAGGTAAGTGAGGAGCAACGAATTATGGCCCTCCTCCCTTCTGATCTATTGGGCTTATCTTTAACAGAAGTAACTAATTTTATTGGAATTAACGGTAGCGGCACTTACAAATGCTGCTTCAAAGATGTACTTATTCCTAAAGAATACATCCTATCTGAAGATGCAGATCAATGGATTCCAACCATTCGCCCCCAATTTGTCTTATACCAAATAGGAATTGCCCTGGGGATCATTGAATCTTCTATTACTTCGATAAAACATTTGAAAAATAAACAAAAGGGTGTCAATCATTATATCCATCCTAGTATTGAAGAACTGGAGGAACGGACTAGTTCTGCCCGTAAACTAGCTTTTCAATTAGCAGAAAACCCAATCCGTGAAACCCAGGATATTATGAACCTTCGTTTGGGAGGAGCTTATCTCTCTGTAGATGCCACCAATATCGCTATGCTCCACAATGGAGCTGCTGGATATATGGAGCAAAGCAACACTTTCAGACGCCTACGGGAGGCCCATTTTGTCGCTTCTGTAACCCCTGCTATTAAGCAGCTGGAAAAGGTGCTGGAAAAAGGATGGGGGGATCATTAATTGAAATCAAAACTGAACAAGGCCGTAACAATCATTTCTCTCATGCTTTCTATGGTAGTCATCCTTTCTGCCTGCGGTACTAACCAGTCCCAATCAACGGTGGGAACAGAAAAGAAAACCATAAAAATTGCTTACTTGCCTATTACCCATGCCCTTCCTCTTCATATAGAAAGTGAATTGGGAAAAAGCAATCTCAAAAATAGCAACATTGAACTAATTAAATTCGGTTCCTGGCCTGAATTAATGGATGCCCTTAATACTGGAAAAGTAGATGGTGCTTCTGTTCTTATTGAATTGGCTATGAAAGCGAAAGAACAAGGCATTGATTTAAAAACAGTTGCCTTAGGACATAGAGATGGCAATGTTGTTGTCGTGGCAAACAATATAAACAAGGTTTCCGACCTTAAAGGGAAAACCTTTGCCATCCCACACCGGTTATCCACCCATAATATTCTTCTTTATAAGATGTTGCAAAAAGAGGGGCTAACAGAAAAAGATGTTAAGATCATCGAGCTTTCCCCGGCAGAAATGCCTGCCTCCCTGGCGGAAGGAAGGATTTCTGGATATATTGTGGCAGAACCCTTTGGAGCTAAAGCCGTCTCTATGAATAAAGGAAAAGTATTATACCAATCCAATGATCTCTGGCAGGATTCTGTATGCTGCGGTCTGGTTTTAAGAAATGACTTTATTAAAAACAACCCGGAAGTGACCCAGGAATTTGTCAATGAATATGTGAAGGCCGGTATAAAAGCAGATACAAAAGACACACAAGTCCAAAAAGTTGCATCCAACTATATGAGAGTAGAACAAAATATACTGAACTTATCTATGAAGTGGATTTCCTTTAATGAATTGAAGTTAAGAGAAAATGACTATAACCAGTTAAGAGAAAATTTAATCGAGATAGGATTAGCAAAAAATCCCCCTCAATATAAAGATTTTGTTGATTCCACATTTATTGATAAAGTGAAGTGATCCTATGCCAAAATTAAACAAATTGCTTAATATCATCATAGGTTTATTCATATTGCTAGCCATTTGGGAAGGGATTGTTTTAACAGGATTGTATGAAACATCCCTACTTCCCTCCCCTCTTGACGTTTTCATAGGAATGGTTGAACTCATCAAAGATGGTACTCTTTTTACCGACATCAAAGTAAGCTTGTATCGATTTTTTGCAGGATATCTTTCGGCAGTCATTTTGGCTGTCATCATTGGGTTACTCTTAGGTTGGTTCACCAAAATATGGAACATCATCGATCCCATTGTGCAAGTATTGCGGCCAATCTCTCCAATTGCCTGGTTCCCTTTTATTGTTCTCTTGTTTGGCATTGGAGATTTACCCGCTATTGTAATCATCTTTATTTCTGCCTTTTTTCCAGTTCTTCTCTCTACTGTATCCGCTGTAAAAAAAGTAGACCCTACTTATTTAAAAGTTGCACAAAACTTTGGTATCAAGCAACCTCATTTATTATTTAAAATTATATTCCCTGCTTCCTTTCCTTTTATCGCTAACGGTTTACATCTGGCATTAGGAGCTGCCTGGGTGTTCCTTGTAGCGGGGGAAATGGTGGGAGCCCAAACTGGCCTTGGCTACTTGATTATCGATGCCCGCAACTCCCTTCGCTCCGACCTTTTACTGGCAGGAATCATTTTCATAGGAATCTTAGGTCTTCTCCTTGACCGGGGCATTCATTTATTCGAAAGATGGATGGAGAAAAGATGGGGAATCATTCGAAGCAATTAAGACACAAAGACTGTCCATATGTTGGACAGTCTTTGCTCTATATTGGTATTCTTCTTTAGATCCCTAATATTTCCTTGATATCCTCTTCCGAGAGGCTGGCAAGGGCCCCTTCTCCCGGTTGAATGACCTGTTCAATTAATTCCCTTTTCTTCTGTTGCATTTCATAAATTTTTTCTTCAATGGTGCCACGAGTCACCAATCTCATTACCTGAACCGTATTCTTCTGCCCCATGCGATGGGCACGTCCTGCTGCCTGTTCTTCCACTGCCGGGTTCCACCACAGATCATAAAGAATAACCGTATCAGCTCCTGTTAAATTCAGTCCGGTACCTCCCGCTTTTAAAGAAATGAGGAATAGATTATTTTCTCCATGATTAAAACGGTTGGCCATTTCTACCCGTTCTTTAGAGGGGGTTTTGCCGTCTAAATAAAAATATCCAATCCCTACCCGATCTAATTCTTCCCGAATAATTTTGAGCATCCCTGTAAATTGAGAGAACACAAGAAGCCTACGTTTATTTTCCATGGCATTCTCGATAATCTCTAATAATTGTTCCAGTTTGCCAGATGCCTCTGTGTAGTTTTCAATAAAAAGGGAAGGATGGCAACACAATTGCCGTAAACGGGTTAACCCTGCCAGAATTTTCATCCGGCTTTTATCAAATCCATCTGTCCGTATGGACTCTTTTGTCTCCTGTTTGATTTTTTCCAAATAACCCAGGTACAGTTCCTTTTGAGCTTTCGTCAAATCTGATTGATATACCGTTTCGATTTTATCAGGAAGCTCTTTCAACACATCCTGTTTTACCCGCCTTAAAATAAAAGGGCGTACCATTGTCGCAATTTTTTCATTGTCTAAATTGCGAAAGGTCTTTTGATTATGGAAAAATCCTGGCAGAATGGCATCAAAAATGGACCATAATTCATCCAAAGAGTTTTCGATAGGGGTCCCACTAAAGGCAAAACGCCGTCCTGCTTTAATTTGTTTCACAGCCTGTGCGGTTTTCGTCAAATGATTCTTTATGGCCTGGGCTTCATCCAAGATCAAAGAATCAAAATCTATCTTTTCATAATACTCCAGGTCCTGGCGCAATAAGGGATAAGAGGTGATAAACACATCTGGCTTTCCCTCTTGAAGTAAGCTAATGCGCTCTTCTGGTGCCCCATAGATCACAATCACATCTAAATCCGGGGCGAACTTTTCAAATTCGCTCTTCCAATTGTAAACAAGGGAAGCAGGACATACCACAAGAGAAGGAACCTTCTCTTCCCCTTTCTCCATTTGTTCAGAAAGAAGATAGGAGATCCCCTGCAAAGTTTTCCCTAAGCCCATATCATCAGCTAAGATGCCCCCCAAACGATAATTGGCCATGGTTTTCAACCATTGAAAACCATACTGCTGGTAATCCCGCATGGTTGCATTTAACGTGGTAGGCACTTCATAATCCAGGGTATCCGGGTTTTTTAGATCTTGAATGAAGCGACGGAATTTCTTGCCGAACCTGGCGATATGATTGGTGCCATTCATGATTTCATCAACCTGTAACCCACGATAAACAGGAAGGGTCATTACCCCTTCTTTCAACTGTGCTTTATTCATATGCAATTCGGAAAACAAACGGTCAATGGTCTGGAATCCTTCATCTTCCAGGGAAAGAAAGGATCCATTGGGCAAACGGTAGAATTTTTTCTTTTCCACCACAGATTGCAAAATGTTACGAACCTCTTCCCCTTCAATTCCTTCCATATCAAAGCTAATTTCTAACAGATTGCCTCCCCGGTCCATATCAATCCGAGTCACGGGGGAATATTGTTGTGGAAGGATTAAAGAACGCACTCCCCCAGACATATAAATTTCCGCTTTTTCTTCTAATCGAGGGACAGAAATAAAGAGGAAGTCGAAGGTATCCTCTTCCCCTTCGATATAACATTCTTTCCCGTTATATTTAAAAGGGGTTCCTTCAATAACTTTCATAATTACCTGTTCTTTTTCTCGGTCTCGAATCAATATTTGTTTGTTTTCAGTGACATCAGGAGAATCCGGCGCAAAGGGGTCAATAATAATATCCCCATAGTGATACTCAATTCTTGCGGACAAACGCTCATCTTGCCAGTCAATAAAGATTTTGACAATCAATTCTGGACTGGTAATTTGATCTAATACTTCATCGGCCAAATCCATGCTGCCAATCCGCTTAATCTCGGGAAGCACATAGGA
>CALNBV010000054.1 GCA_937874515.1 uncultured Paenibacillaceae bacterium
CCTTATATCACCCTGGGTCATTCCTATATAGAAAGTGTTTGGCATATCCTGGGTACCCTCCATGAAAAGGGATTGGTGTATAAAGGACACCGTGTCTCTCCCTATTGTCCCAGTTGCCAAACTTCCCTCAGTTCCCATGAAGTGGCCCAGGGATATAAAGACGTTAAGGACATCACCGTAACGGCAAAATTTAAAATCAATAACCGGGAGCGGGAATATTTTTTAGGATGGACCACAACACCCTGGACACTTCCGGCAAATGTAGCACTGGCTGTCCATCCTGAGATGGATTATGTACGGGTGCAAGAGGGAGAAGATATTTACATTGTTGCGAAAGCCTGTGCAGACCAGGTGTTCCAACAGGAATATACCCTTCTTTCTCAACATAAAGGAAGAGAATTAGCGGGGCTTTCCTATTCTCCTGTCTTTGATTTTGTGGAAGTTGAAAAGGGCCACCAGGTTGTCACAGCGAACTTTGTGACAGAGCAAAGCGGGACAGGAATCGTCCATATTGCACCCGCTTATGGAGAAGATGACTATAAAGTGGTTAAGGAAAATGGTCTTTCTTTCGTAAATGTAGTTGATGGGAAGGGCCAATATACCAGTCAAGTACCTCCATTCTACGGGAGGTTTGTGAAGGATTGTGATGTGGATATCCTGCGATATTTAGGAGAAAAAGGCCTGCTTTATCATAAAGAAAAACAGGAACACAGTTACCCCCATTGTTGGCGTTGTGATACACCCCTGTTGTATTATGCCAGTGACAGTTGGTTTATCAAAACAACCGCTTTTAAAGAACAATTCATCCAAAATAACCAGGGGGTAACCTGGTACCCTGAACATATTAAAGAGGGCAGATTTGGTAACTTCTTAGATAGCATGGTGGACTGGAACATCAGCCGAAATCGGTACTGGGGAACACCGTTGAATATTTGGGAATGCGAGGAATGTAACCATCAGTACGCACCAAAAAGTGTGGAAGACCTGCGCAACCATGGAACTCAAGATGTTGCAAAAGACATTGAACTCCATAAGCCCTATGTAGATGAAATCAAGTTGTGCTGTTCCCAGTGTGGGGGGACAATGATCCGAACCTCTGAAGTCATTGATGTATGGTTCGATAGCGGCTCCATGCCCTTTGCCCAGTTCCACTATCCCTTTGAAAATCAGGGTCAGTTTACGAATCAATTCCCTGCAGATGTGGTAATCGAAGGCATTGACCAAACAAGAGGCTGGTTTTATAGCTTACTGGCTGTATCCACTCTTTTTACCGGGAAAGCTCCCTATAAAAGAGTCCTATCCCTTGGCCATGTGTTAGATGAAAATGGGCAAAAAATGTCCAAAAGCAGGGGGAATGCCCTAGACCCCGTTGAGCTCATCAATAATTATGGAGCAGACGCATTGCGCTGGGCTTTACTGGCAGATAGCGCCCCCTGGAATCCTAAACGGTTTGCAAAACGCAACGTGCAGGAAGCTAAATCAAAAGTTATTGATACATTGTTCAACGTTTACGGTTTTTATGCCCTTTATGCCAATATTGATGGATATGAACCTGGTTCAACCAATAAAGGAAAGACCTCTAAACTGGATGAATGGATCCTATCCCGTTTACACAACACCATCAAAGGAGTCAATCAAAGTATGGAAGAATACGAGTTTACGAAAGCGACTCGTGAAATTGCTGCTTTTGTGGAAGGATTAAGCAACTGGTATGTTCGCCGCTCGAGAGACCGATTCTGGTCCCAACAGTTAACTGAAGATAAACTGTCCGCTTATGGGACGTTACATGAAGTGTTGGTGAAAACAAGCCAATTGATTGCTCCCTTTGCCCCTTTTGTGGCCGATGAAATTTATTCTAATTTGGAAAAGGGAAGTGTACATTTAACGGATTATCCTGGATACGATGAAACACTGATCAATGACAAATTAGAAGAAGAAATGAGTCTGGTTATGCAAGTGGTGGAATTAGGGCGTAATATCCGAAATACCACCTCCTTAAAAACAAAGCAACCTTTATCCAACTTAATCCTGGTAAAAGGGGAGGGGGAAAAACTCCCATGGGAATCCTATGGCCATATTATAAAAGAAGAATTAAATGTGAAAAACTTACAGGTCGTGGACCAAGAGGATGCGTACCTTTCTTATCAACTAAAACTAGACTTTAAAAAAGCAGGGCCTAAATTTGGGCAACAGATAAAAATAGTGAATCAATGGGTACAAAACCGTAGACCTGCACAGGTGAAGGAATTTGTGCATAATGGGGAAGCAGCAATCCATTTAGACAATGGGCCACTTACCTTGTCCATGGATGATGTGCTGATTGAAAAAGTACCAGTAGAAGGCTATGCCCTTGCATCTAATGAATCTCTAACCGTCATTTTAGATACAAAACTAACAGAAACATTGGTTCAGGAAGGATTAGCCCGTGAATTGCTGCGGGGAATACAAGAATACCGAAAAAAATTAAACTTACCTGTTCATCTTTACATTGATTTAGAAATGAAGGTTGATGAAGAGATGAAGGAGCTCATCACAAATTACGAACACCTATTACAGGAAAACCTGCTTCTTAACTCTTTGCGTTTACTTGATGAATTAAATGAAGGAGAGCCACTGAAAGTAGGGGGAAGGGAAGTTACCCTGCGGATTGTAAATGGTAAATAGGACAGAAGAGAGTGCTTATAGGAAAACCCCCAAAAACCTCTGTTTTTGGGGGTTTAAATATTAAAAAAATTAATTCACTAATTCATCAATTCGATCTATTGATACATTCATTAATTTGGCCATTTCAGCCCGGGAAACATTCTTCTTTGGTTGGAATGTGCCGTCAGTATACCCATCAATAATATTGTTTTTGTTCATATTGATGATTGCCTGGTAGGACCATTGGGATGGTTTTACATCCTTAAATGGAGACTGGGCAGGCAGTGATGCATTTGGGTATTGCAATAGATTATTTAACATTTGTGCTGCCTGTTCTCGGGTTAAGGGTTCATCCGGTTCAAAGGTAGTACTGCTTGTCCCGTTAATAAGGCCTTTTTCTTTAGCAATATGAATGTATTTTTTTGCCCAGTGATCAGAAGGGACATCTTTAAACGGAAATGGTGTTGTCGTGGTTGCCTGTTCATAACCCATTGCCCGAACTAAAAGGGTAGCTCCCATGGCTCTTGTTAGAGTGCCATCGGGTGAGAATTCGTTTGCAGATACACCAATCATCCAATCTCGAACGTTTACTGCATAAATATCACCCTGGGCCCAATGGTCAATGACATCTTTAAAATAATCCGCATTTAACCATAAGTTATAATAGTTCCACATTTGGGGGTCTTCCTGGGATAAACTCCAACTTCCAGTTCCACGGAGATTATATTTTTGTACTAAAATTAGTTTTTTCTTAAGAGATTTTTCATTATCAAACCAAATTGTATAGGTTCCAGGGATTAAGTCTTTTCCAGCAATGCGATAGGTTGGGTCCCCAGATTTCATCGTAAATGTTAATTTAGGTGTTTGGCTTGTAGAATCAAAGGTAACTTTTGCTGTTGCTTTATATTGATCCATAATTGCATTGATTTGATGATGGGAAACCCCAATACCATTAAAGCTAGTGTTGTTCCCCCAGATCCGACCATAAAAAGGAATGCCAAGGACGATTTTTTCTGCAGGCACCTGTTTATTAAGGGTGTATTTAATAGTGTCTTCTACGAAAGAAAGGCTTGCCACTGGACCCTCTGGGCCTCCTCTCCAGCTTTCATCATAAGCCATTACCATTAAGTAATCATTAGGGCCTGTTAGTGCATCGGAAAGTTTTTTATAGTCATAAGATCCATGCCACCCCGTTGTCCAATTATAAGGATTAGCCGCAACAGCAATGGATACTTGCTTTTGTTTGGGAATCAGAATTCTTAATTTTTTCATGAAATCTGTATAAGAATCTCTATGTGTTAGATCGGAAGAGCACACGTCTTCTATGTGTTTCATTTAACCCTTCAAGGTCCACATTGACTCCATCCAGATTGTAGGTGGCAATGGCATTGGCGATTTGTTGGGATAAGGCATCCCGATTGGTAAGTGCTGTTCCATCCCCCCATGCATTTTGAATAAAGGGTACTACCCGTACTCCCTCATTATGCATTTCATTGATAAAAGATGGATCGATGAATGCAGTATTAATTTTTAAGGTTCCATCGCTATTTAAGGAAAAATAATTGGGAGTTACCACATTTAAAGAATTATGAGTTCGGTCAATATAGTAATTATATTGATCCTTATTGATAAAACTAATGTAAGACATGCTGGTTCTTCCTTTTGCTTCTACTGCAGCCGCATCCATAAAAGGGACTGATAACAAGGAAAAGGCAAGAACAGCACTTCCCCCTATTCGCAACCATTTATTCATAGTGGGTGGTTCTCCTCTCTTTTTCTCTATAATCTAGTAATTAATTATACTCTATTTGCTAAAATTCGACAGTTTTTTCTATCAATTTACTACATATTTAATAAGGATTTCACAATATTTCTTTATATGAATTACAGTCTATTGTTATAATTGTAAAAAATAGATACATGACTATGTCATTACAATGAAAGGGGAATACAGGTGGAACGTTGGCCAAACAAACCGTTACAAGTGAGTGAAATGCTTGATTTAATGTTTCAAATTATGAAAAAGCACTTTCCGGCTTTATTTTTGATTATGATTATATTGCTTGTTCCTCTATTTTTAGTTCAGGGTTTAGCTTTATGGGGAAGCGGGTTTTCTTTAATCAGAGCTGATGTCGAAGGACCATGGTACATGACCTTTATGGATGCGGGAATTTCAGAAGACTTGATGGCTAATTTGCCGTTGCCGCAAATGCTTATTTTGTTTTTTTCGGCATTTGTGATGGCCATTATTTTTGTCCCTTTGGCAGAAGCTGCGATTATCATAGCGGTGGATCGAATTCGTAAAGGGGAAAAAATCCAACCCATTGCCCATATTAAACAGGCATTTTCCCGCTTTTGGGGACTTTTAGGCGGTAGTTTTGTATATGGAATCATTTCAGGGGGATTAGTGCTTCTGGTTTTATTAATCCTTGGTGCACTGGGTGGGCTTATCTGGTTTACTGATGGATTTTCGGGAAATGTTTTGCTTCTTGTTTTGGTGATCTTAGGGATGATTGCTTTTGGTATTGGTGGACTCATTGGGTCCATTTATTTATCCGTTAGAATTTCCTTTAACTTTGCTGTTATTGTTTTTGAAAAAGTTTCTCCAGCTTTAACACAAAGTTGGAATTTAACAAGGAAAAACTTTTGGCGTTTATTTGTCATTGCTCTTGTAATCATGATTTTAACCGGGATTATTTCCAGTGCCTTTGAGGGACTGTTTACGTTGATTCTGGGTATGAGTGTGTTAAGTACACTCCTTTCTAATATTGTGAATCTGTTTACATACCTGATGTCCTTTGTCGTCTATGCCATTGTTTATTTCGATTTAAAACTTCGCAATGAAGGGACCGATCTTCAGAGGATGATGGAGGATTATCGGCAGGAAACTTTTGAAACCCAAGGCAATACTATTGAAGAAAATATCCCAACTGATAAATAGATGGGAGTGGGAATGTGAATCCAAATCATTCTAATGAGGTTAAAAAACAAATAGAATCGATTTTATCTGGTAAGGAATATCAAACCTATAACAAACAACATGAGAATTTCCTGCTCCAATGGCTAGAGAAAATCGTAACTTGGCTTGTTGATTTCTTGAGGAATTTATTGCCGGGAACAGGGGTATCTGAGAATACCTTTCGTTGGATTTCTTATGCATTAATTCTTCTCTTTTTTATTGTTTTATTTATCCTACTCGTGGTTTTTATCCGCCGTTTTTTAAGGAAAAAAGAAGTAAAAACAACTCCCTTTGGTACCCATAAAGAGTTTTCTATGTGTGCAAAGGAACATGTGAAAACCGCAGAAAAATACGCGGGGAATGGGGATTATCGCCAGGGAATACGTTATCTCTTTCTGGCACTTTTGCTTTATTTAAATGAAAAAGAATGGTTAAAAGCCAGACCGTGGAAAACCAATGGAGAGTATTATGATGAGTTAATGGAAGTTTCCCCTCCATTTGCGGAACGATTCCATGTTTTATCTGGGATTTTTGATGAATCCTTCTATGGTGGCCGCCCCACAAACAGGGAGAATTACAATCATTTTTACCAGCAGGTAAAAGAGTGGATGGGGGGAGAGCAACCATGAAAAAGTTACCCCAAACCTGGTTGTTAATATCCCTTGTGCTGGGTTTGTTCATTGTGGCAGGGGTTTGGCTATTCCCAGATCCATTAAAGAAATATCCGGCATTTGTGTCTGATTCACCTTCCCCTACAGGGGTGAAAGGGATCTATACCTATCTGGAAAATAATAATATTCAGGTAGGTGCATGGAATCAGGGGAATGTTGTACCCACATCATCTATTGGAAAGCAAACCATGGTCATGGTACAACCCTTTCAACCTCTGGGTCGCCCTTTACAACAACACTGGGTCAAGTGGATGGAGGAAGGGAATCGTATCTGGTTAATGGTACAGAATCCCCAGGATATGTTTGGAATTAAGACAAGTAGTAAAGGGAGTTATGATCCTAAAAAAGTAAGAAAAGTAACAGGCGCTTATGAATGGGAGGGAGAATTTGAGGCTACAATCCAATCCGATCTCCGTCTGGTGCCCCAAAAAAATGACCGTATCCTTTTAAAAGATGATCAAGGTGTAATTTCTCTTGCCAGAAGTTATGGGAAAGGGGAATTGCTGGTTACGGTTACACCTGAATGGGTACAAAATGGAAAGATTTTAAAAGAAGACCACCTTACTCTGATCACTCCTTTTTTAGATGCAGTCGCAACAGATGTGGTTTGGTTTAACGAAACCATTCATGGATATAAAAACAAAGGGGCATTTATTCAAGCGTACCCCCAATGGTTTTTGCTGATTTTCACTCAGATTGTTCTTGTTTCTATTTTTTTGGTTTGGTGGAAAGGAAAACGGTTTGGTGCTATTGAAATCCCCCGTGCAGCAACTGTCCGTTTTAATGATGAACGGATTCGTGCCATGGCGGCCTGGTATGTAAGAAGCGGCTTTTATCAAGAAGCCCTTTCGATCCAGCAAACCTATATTCGGAATTTGCTTCAGGAAAAATGGTATATTCCCGAATCAACGGATCTTTCCACGATGTTAACCCTGGTTAGCAATCGGTTGACACCGGAACAAAACAATCGATGGAAAAAAGTATGGGAAAAAGGAGAAAGGGTAAAGGAAAGAAAAACGATTTCCCGTAAGGAGTTCCTTACTTTATCCCAACAATTTGACCGAATTCGGAAGGAGATTGAAAACTAATGAATCCCATTCTTGGAGAATTAATAAAGGAATATGAAAAGCATATTTTTGGGCAACGAAGCAATATTCGTTTGCTTTTGACTGCCATATTAGCCAGAGGCCATGTGCTTTTGGAGGGGGTTCCTGGAACTGGGAAGACTAAAATGGTGCGTACTCTTGCCCAATTAATAGGTGGGGAGTATCAACGAATTCAATTTACCCCGGATTTAATGCCAAGCGATATTACGGGTAACGTGATTTACAATATGAAAGAAGGTCAATTTGATACCTTAAAAGGGCCTATTTTTACTCATTTGTTGTTAGGGGATGAGATTAATCGGACCCCGGCCAAAACCCAGGCAGCCCTGTTAGAAGCCATGGAAGAAAAACAGGTAACCATTCACGGGACAACCTATCCATTATTGGAGCCCTTTTTCCTGGTTGCCACCCAGAATCCCATTGAGTATGAGGGGACCTATGCCTTGCCTGAAGCCCAGCAAGACCGTTTTCTCTTTAAATTGATGGTGGACTACCCCACCTTAGAAGCAGAAAAGGAAGTATTGCGTCAGGTGTTACAGCAAAAGAATATCCAAAATAAAGAGTCAGAGATCAAACAAATCATGAGCACCCAGGACCTATTGCAAATGCAGCAGGAAGTGAAAGAAATTCGCGTGGATGAGGCGATTATCGATTATATTGCGCAAATTGTGAGAAAGACACGGGAATCTACAATGATTCGATTAGGCGCAAGTCCCCGTGCTGGGATTGCCGTATTAACTTCTTCTCAAGCCTGGGCATATCTGGAGGGTCGGGAATTTGTGACTCCTGATGATGTGAAAAGAATGGTAATCCCTGCGATGAGACACAGAATGATTCTTGCTCCACATATTGAATTGGAGGGTGGTACAAGTGAACAAATCATTCAAGACGTGGTTGCATCCATTCCAGTTCCGCGATAAAGGGTTCTTACCCACGAAGAGATTTCTTGTCCTTATAGGATTTCTTGTACTTCCCCTTCTGCTGGCTTCTTATTGGAATAAGGGATGGCTATTCTTTGTTGTCATCAATAGTGTTGTGATTCTCCTTAGTTTGATTGATCTTTTTATGTTGCCGAAGACCAATCAAATCAACTGTGAACGTAAAATGCCAGATAAGGCAGAACGGGGAGTCTCTTTTAAGGTTCAACTGACCATTCACAATGATCATCAAGGAAGGTTTCCTATTTATTTCAAAGTGATTGATCACTTGCTGCCTTCTTTTTTACGTCCCTTTCCTCTATTGGGAAAACAGGAAGAGGGGAAACCCCTCACATTAACCTATCATTCTATGGGGAGTGTAAGGGGAAATTATCAGGTGGATAAAATCTATATTCGCTATGGGTCATCTTTGGGTTTGTGGGAAAAACAGACCTATGTACATTTTCCTCAACAAATACGGGTCATCCCTGATTTAAGCGGGGTAAGGGGATTTATTTCTTCTACCCCTGAAATGCTGCTTTTGCAGGGGGTGAAACCTCGCAAATATCAGGCAGGCTTTGGTGAATTCTCATTAATTCGCAATTATGCTGTTGGGGATGATCCACGAAAAATTAACTGGCGGGCAACGGCACGAAGAGCAGAAATCATGACCAATATGTATGAACCTGAACACGGGAAACAGGTTACCCTGTTATTGGATTGTGGAAGGACCATGGGAGTGGAACTGAGGAAATCCAATCGATTAGAAAAGTCCATGGAAGCCATGCTTACTGTAGCTGCAATGGCTTTACAACAGGGGGATTATGTATCTGTCATGGCTTTTTCAGATGAAATCCATGCTTATATCCCCCCTGGACAGGGATTATCCCATTTGCAGCGAATTGTTGAAGGGGTTTATGCCATTCAAGCCAGGCTTGTAGAATCTAATTTTGCGAAGGCCTTTCAATATTTAGAAACCATCCAAAAAAAGCGAAGTTTGATTATGCTTTTTAGTGATTTAGATCATTTTCTGCTTGAGGATACCTTATTACCCATCCTTCATCCTATTCGGAAGAGGCACTTTTTCCTTTTGATTGGCATTGAAGATCCTATGGTGAGGAATTGGTTAAGGAAAGACATCACAGATTCAACAACCGCCATGGTTAAAACCATGGCGGAAGGTCAGCTGCTAAAACGGAAAAAACAGGTGGATAAATGGAGGCAATATGGATTACAAGCCATTGAAGCCCGTGAGGAAAATCTGGTTTCCATCGCTGTTGAACGATACTTTGAAGTAATTAATCGGGGAGTGCTGTAGTCTTCTTTCTGCGAAGAGACAGGCTTCCCCACCCAATATAAAAAATTAAGGCAAACAGGGTAATCAGGGCCACCCCGTATTTCCATTCCAGGGAAATGGGGGCAGGGGTTATGTATCCTTCAATAATGCCTGCAATGATAAATAAAGGAAGAGTGCCTAACAATAGTTGCACTGAGCGCAGGGATTGCTTTTTTAATTGAAATATTCTTGAAAAGGAACCAGGGACCAGAAGACGGTAACCCATAAGAAGCCCGGCACCCCCAGCAATAAATATAGCTGTCAATTCGATGATGCCATGGGGTACAATAAAGGCCCAAAAATCATAAAATTTATCGTGTTGCCAAAAAACAGCGGCTAAAGCACCGATGATGATCCCGTTATAAATAAGTAAATAGATTGTCCCAATACCAAAGGTAATTCCCGAAGCAAAAGCGAGAAGGGCAACTTGTATATTATTGGTCATGATTTGTGTAGACATGAGGGGAGAGTCAATATTCTCTGTATTTTTCCCCAGTTGGCTAGGGTCAATGGCATTGGCCATTTCAATAGGAAGTACGGAGTATAGGTTGAGGGGATTATTTATTATTGCTAAAAACCCGCCTAACCCTCCAACCAAAAATAAAACGAAAGCAAGGGCGACAAACTTCCATTGTTCAATCAGTAAACGAATGAAGGTTTGTCCAAAGAAGGTTTTTATTTGCTGGGAGCTGTTCACCTGATCCCTGTATAGAATGGCATGAGCTTTGCCTACTAATTCATTTAAATACGTCGTAATTTCTTCATTCGGATAATAGGTTTGGCAAAAAGACAGATGATGGCTGACTTTTTGATATGAAGAGAGAAACTGTTCTAATTTTTCGGGATTTTTGGCGCGTCCGCCTTTTGTTACTTCTTGTAAAGATTGTTCAAGCCTGTTCCATTGGTCCCGATGTTTTTGTATAAATGTCTTCAGTTCCATCTGCTTCGCTCCTTAAACTAGAAATTCTTTTCTTCACTATAACAGATACAGGAAGGGAGAGTAAGATGCACTTTCAACAAACAGAAATGGCTACTCCTGAACATGTAGTGGTTCAATACCGGTTATCAGGTTTAGGTAGCCGTTTTCTTGCTCAATTGATTGATGTCATTATTTTAACGATAATCTTTGTTTTGCTTTGGTTATTTTTAATTTTTGTAGGGCTCCCTATTACTGATTTTTTGTCGGACTATATCTTTGTTGATTTTTCCAGTTACATATTTGCATTACTTATCATTGGTGTGTTTGTTTTAATGTGCTCTGTTTGAATTTTTCACGGGGGGGCAAACGCCAGGTAAAATGGTAGTGGGTCTTCGTGTTATTCAAGAAGGTGGACAATCTATCACTTTTTTATCGGCTTTTATCAGGAATGTAATACGGATTATTGATTTTCTCCCGTCTTTTTATTTAATTGGTATGGTGGTCATGTTTTTTCATCCTAAACATAAACGGTTAGGTGATTTGGTCGGCGGGACCATTGTGGTGTATGACCGGAAAAGGTCTAAAAAGAAAAGAAAAAGCTCATTAGAACTAGAAATCGTAGGTCGAGGCATTACATCCCAGACTCTTTCTCTGGAACCCTGGGTTTTAAGGAGATTAACCGCAAAGGAATGGACTCTGCTTTCTACGTTTATGGAGCGGCGCCAAAACTTAAAGCACGGGGATAAAATGCGGATGACTCATGAGGTTGCAGGAATCTTATTGCCGCGAATTGGTTTGGCCTATGAGGGCAGACCCTTGGAGCAGGTTGAAAATGATTTGTTTGCTTTATATTTATTATTGAAAGAAGAATATAGCTATAAGTGATAAATATCACAGTAAAGAAAGGGGAATTTTGTTATATTATAAAAAGGTAACCTGGCAACAAAGCCCATTGGCGGCGAAGGAGATGCCCAGGTTGCATATATGCAGATAAGATAAAAAAGAGGTGGGACTGTGGAAAGTTACTACGAAATCCTTGGTGGAGAAGAAGCCATCCAAAAACTTGTGGATGCTTTTTATCCCCGTGTTTATGCAGATCCAGATTTAAGCCCTTTGTTTGAAGGAGATATGAATGAAATAAAAAGAAAGCAAAAAATGTTTTTAACCCAGTTTCTTGGGGGACCTGATTTGTATACCCAGGAATTTGGCCATCCAGCCATGAGATATCGCCATCTTAGTTTTGAAATCACACCAACACGGGCAGAAGCCTGGCTAAGATGTATGAAAGAAGCAATGGATGAAGCGGAGTTAGAAGGGGAAGTACGGGAATATTTCTATGAAAAATTAACGCAAATTGCCCATTTCTTTGTAAATAAAACAGAGTAAGGGGTAAAGGGGTTCTTCGGAACCTCTTTTTTTTATGCAAGAAAAGGGTCAGTCTAGGTGAAGGATATTGTTTGGTTTTTATTCAATAATTGGGACAAACCATTCAACAAAATCTTCAAGAAAATGGTTATATTTAAATTAACCTTATATGAAGGAGGTTAGATAAATGAAACGCTATTGGATAATACTTCTTTCGACTTTTGTCATTACCTTTGGCCTATTTTTTCTACAATCCTGGTTAGCCTTAAAGGAAGATGTGGAAGTAGAATTTAAAAAAGTGAGTGGTTCTGATAGTGAGTTAAAGAACTTACTACTCTATGGTACCTACCAGGGGAAACAAAAACATTTATTAAAAATTAGATTCATCACCACTTTTTGTGAAAAAGTGTATTTAAAATGAAAACACTCGCGAA
>CALNBV010000055.1 GCA_937874515.1 uncultured Paenibacillaceae bacterium
ATTTATTTGTTAGTATTCAAACTTTTGCTGTTGAAACTTTGAATACTAACAAATAAATGGTCCAGGTCATTGGGCAGGTTATTCCCAACCATCAATTCACCAAAGTTAGCATCTTTTAAAATAGCACGAAAAGTATCTCTGCTTTGCTTCAGGATTTCTTCACGATGAGCCACAAAAAGAAGGCGATGGGAATTCCGGTTGTTTTGCTTAAAACGTTTATAATCAAAAGCTGAGATGACGGTTTTTCCAACTCCTGTAGCGGCAACAACGAGATTTTTCATCCGTCCAAAAATCTCCCGCTCCACCTGCAGCTTTTCTAAAATTTCCTTTTGGTAAAAGTAAGGCTGGATATCTAACACGAAGTTTATATCATTTTTTATTTTTTCTTTGTCTTTTGATAAAGCCAATCGTAACCGTTTCTGATCCTCTTCTTCTTCCCTGTTGAAACCTTTAAACTCACGGTCATTCCAGTAACTTTCAAAAGTGGCTTCAAATTTTCTAACAATATCAAAGGAATCCTTTTCTGTGACTTTGATATTCCATTCTAACCCTGAGGTTAATGCAGGATTAGAAAGATTAGAAGAACCGATATAGGCCGTGGTAAAACCCGTTTCCCTTTTAAACAAGTAAGCTTTCGCATGAAGGCGGGTACGGTCCACATCATAGGAAATTTTAATTTCTGTATTCTTTAACTGGCTTAATTCCATAATGGCTTTATAATCCGTGGCTTCCATATAGGAAGTGGTTATCACTCTTAATTTTCCATCTCTTTGTTCTGTAAATGTTTTTAACTCTTCAATAATGCAGCGCAAACCGCTCCATTTAATAAAAGAAACTAGCATATCAATAGAATCAGAAGATAAGATTTCCCGCTTTAACTCCCCTAGCATATTGGGTTCATAATTAGAACCGGTAAACAAGGAGCTTTGTGAAATGGGAGTGATGGGTCGAATGACATCATTTTTTTTAATGCTTTTAATTGAATTTATTTTAGAATACAGGGAAGTTAATACTTCTCCTTCTTCAGCAATTTTCAAGGATTGGAATTCCTGGTCATCAAGCTTTTCACTTAAGGTGACAATAATCTCATTACAGGTTTGAATTTGATTGATTAATGCCAATTGATCATCAGATTCATTATCACGTACATACTTTAAAGCACGTCTTGTTACAGAAGAGATGTAAGAAGATAAGACTTTCCTGGCTTCTTCTACATCCAGTCTTTCTTTCCCAATGTCATAGGAATCGAACCGTACGTCAAGAAGCTCATTTTTCAATTTTTGATTGATGATTTCTTCATAGATTCCTTCATGTAGTGGCATGTGATTACCTCGGGTTGAGTATTTATTCGCTATTTATTCGCTATTTATTCGCTATTCATTCGCTATTCATTCGCTATTCATTCGCTATTTAACACAGACGGTATTTTTAGCCGTTATTAATTATCCAAATAACCTAATTGTTCAAGGGTAACATCTAGATACTTTTTCCCTATTTTGTATGATCTAATTCTTTTTTCTCCACTAGCTGGTTCAATTATTCCCTTATCTATCCACTCAACTGCCCACATTGTAACTGTACGTGTATGAACATTAAATTCGGCTGCTATTTCTTTAGGAGAAATGGTTCCCGTGCCACTTAATAATAATCGTAATAATTTCTTTTCCTTGGGCTCAAGTGATTTTATTACAGGGTCACTATGCTGGTGATATTGACTTTTGGCGAGATTTGCAACACGATTAAAAGCTTGTTCCATGATGTTAATAATATACTCAATCCATGGAGCCAGATTATCTGGATTATCTCTTCCTTCATAATATAATGGCGGTAAATTCATTTGAATATTTTTATAGTAACCTTGTAAATCAGCAATATAATACTCCTCCATAGAATTAAATCCTTTAAGATCATATCCACCTAGAGATAAAATATATGTAGCTAGCGCTCTTGATGTCCTACCGTTTCCATCCTCAAAAGGATGAATCGTTAATAGCTGATATGTTGCGATAGCTGCTTTAATAGGAATCGGTAATTGATTAGCCTCTTCACTGTTTATCCACTTAACAAAATCCCTCATCAGAGCGGGTACATCTTTAGACTCGGGTGGAATATACTCAGGTTTCCCAGTCAAATTGTCATAAACAGCAAATAAAACTCCTGGTGGTGTTGGCCCTCGATATTCACTTTGGCGGTTTCTTCTACCTGATCCTCTTACTTCAATAATAGAATGTAACCGTTTTATAAATTCTTCAGAAATGACCACTTTCATTTTTTTTGAAGTAGCCAAAAATGATAATGCTTCCCAGTAATTTCTTACCTCTTGCTCAGCCTTAATTCCTTGACGATCTTTCCGAGTAAGTATGGCTTGTGATGCTTCAGCAAGATTTAATGGATTTCCCTCAATACGTGTTGAATAGTGAGCCATTTTCATCTTTGCATCTTCACGTAGTTTTCTTTCAACATCAGATGGTAATGGAAGCATATTAACTATTTCTTTTAATCTTTCAATTGACATTAAATTCTTCACTATTGAATGATTATATAGAAACCGAGGATTAAACATATAATCCACCTTTCCTAATAAATTCTTAAATATATCATTATGTAAATTATACCATAAATAACAAACTACCCATTCACGGTAAGATTCATTAAACCTTACTATTCTTTTTTCCCTTTTAATGAATAAAAAAAGGCTAGCACAAGGTATTCATAAATTACCTGGCGCCAGCCATCCTTCCTTTATCAACTACTCACTTTCACTAATACTCGTAATTGTCACCGTACCTTCCAGGCTCTCTTCATAGTCTTCTATTTTGTGGCGAAGTTGGTGCAGTCGCTTTTTCAATTGCAAAGAGATTTCCCCAACATCTTCAAAATCAGCCAGTAATTCAACTCCATTATTCATCACTAATAATTCTTGCCATTCAGCAACATAAGCGTTTAAGAGTTTTGCCATATCTTCCATCATGTGAATGGATAATTGAACCTCGCTAAAATTAACCGTATCTTTACACATTGAAAAGCACCCCCATTTAATTTTTAATAAAGAAAACCTGGCTCACTAACAAATCCGTGGCAATGGAGCACCTGACAACATCCCTAATACCCGTGTTCCACCCAGAGAGGTTTTCAACAGAAGTTCCCCTGTTCCAACTTCCACCTTACCAATCCTCGCTGCCATCCAGTGGCCTTCCTGTTGCATGAATTCCACCAGAGCATCTGCTTCCTCTTCCCCCACTACAATGAGAACCTTCCCTTCATTAGCAATATATAACGGGTCCATCCCCATAAACTCCAGGGCACCCCGAACTTGCTCAGTCATGGGAATGGCATCTTCCTCTAAAATCATGCGCACCTGGGTACGATCGGCAATTTCTTTTAACGTAGTTGCCACACCGCCCCGGGTGGGGTCCCGCATGAATTTAACAGTGGAAAAACGATCAAGGATTTTTTCGATTAATAGATTTAAGGGCTGGCAATCACTTAAGAGTGGAGGATCAAAGCGAATCCCTGCCCGTTCACTTAGAACAGCCACCCCGTGTTCCGCAATGCCCCCATTAATCACTATGACATCTCCAGCCTGAATTTCATCATAGCCTAATCCCAGTTGGCCATAAATAAAGCCAACACCCGTTGTATTAATAAACATCCCATCACATTTTCCTCGCTCTACCACTTTCGTATCCCCTGCTACAATGCGAACACCGGCTTCACGGGCGGTTTTTGCCATAGACATGGCGACCCCTTTAAGAAGTTCCAGATCCAGCCCTTCTTCCAGGATAAAACCCACAGTCATGTAACGGGGGATTGCCCCGCTTACTGCAATATCGTTCACTGTTCCCGCTACCGCTAACTTGCCAATGTCCCCCCCGGGAAAGAACAATGGATTAATAACAAATGAATCTGTGGTCACAGCCAGTTTAATCCCCTCAATTGGCAAGAGAGCAGCATCCGTTTCCTGATTTAAGATATCATCCTGAAAAGCCGTCCTAAAAATATCCTGAATCAACTGGTGGGTTAATGTTCCCCCATCCCCGTGTTCTAGCAAGACCTTTTTTCATAGATCTCCCCCGATTATATCTGGATTTTTCCTCGTTCATATTGATAATAGATAGAACAAGACCCCTCTGAAGAAACCATGCAGGGTCCTACAGGACGTTCTGGTGTACAGGCACGGGCAAACAACTTGCATTCAAAAGGGATACGTTTCCCTTTTAATATTTCACCGCACTGGCAGCCTTTAATTTCCCGGGTAACCACCGGTTCTACCTGGGAAACTCTCTTTTTGGCATTATACATTTCATATAATGAAGAAACTTCTAACCCGCTTTCCACTATCTCCCCTAATCCCCGCCATTT
Source organism: uncultured Paenibacillaceae bacterium (assembly GCA_937874515.1). Classification (GTDB taxonomy): domain Bacteria; phylum Bacillota; class Bacilli; order Aneurinibacillales; family Aneurinibacillaceae; genus CALNBV01. The sequence goes on from CALNBV010000055.1 coordinate 4,363, forward strand.
CATAGAGGCCGGAGTAAATACTTCAGACACCAGCTGTTGTGCCTTCAGATTCCCTTCCTCTTTCACCACACGGGTATAGTTATTGATGACCGACTTTTTCTCTTTGTCCATTTCTAAGGTAAGTTGATAAATGGAGGACAACAGATCTAAAGGTTCAAAGCCTCCAATCACCGAGGGAAAATTATAATTCTCCAGGAAGGACCATCCCTGTCGGCCAATGATCACCGATACATTCCCCGGCAGGAGAAATCCATCCAGATTGACAGTATCATCTCCCATAAGGGCTTCCACGGCTACTGTGGTAATTTTATGGGCGGAATACACTGCGAAATTCTTCACTCCCTCTGCCTTTGCCCTTTGCATGCTCATGGCAATGCTGGGAGTTGTGGTTTCAAAACCCACACCTAAGAAAACCACCATCTTATCTGGGTTTTCTTTGGCAATTTCAATGCTCTCTGAAGGGGAATACACCACCCGCACATCTGCACCCAGAGCCCGTTGTTCATAAAGAGTAGAGGAGGAACCTGGGACTTTCATCATGTCCCCAAAGGTTGTAATAATCACATTTTCATTTCTTGCATACCCAATCATTTGATCAATATCCGACTGGTCTGTTACACAAACAGGACATCCTGGGCCACTTGTTAAATCCACATAGGGGCTTAATAGATCACGAATGCCGCTTTTGGAAATGGCTACTGTATGGGTTCCGCACACTTCCATGAAGCGAAGTTTTCGCCCTAGCTGTTCTTGCTTCTCTTGCAGTAAAGGAATCAACTTTTCTGCTAAGTCTTTACTGGTTTTGGGATTGCGATAAACCTGAAGATTCATCATAATTCCAGCACCTCTTTCCATACCGCCAGACTGGCCTGGGCGTTAGCTTCATCAAGTATTTGAATCCCTTCTCCGGCATGGACAAGCACGTACTGGCCAATTTCTACATCATCCAATAACCCAATGCTAATGATCTTGAGGCTGCCAAAGTAATCCACTTCAGCTTTTCTTTCTTCTGCAAAAATCTTAATCACTCGTGCGGGAACCGATAGACACATCTTTTTGCCACCTCCACAAGGCGGAAACGGCTTGCCCAAGAGCAATTCCACCATCTCCTGCCGGAACTTTTTCATTGGTATAAACAGCGAATCCTTGTCCTTCCAATTTCTTTCTTGTGTGATGTAGCAGAGTTGGGTTATTCCAAACGCCACCGCTTAAAACCACGGTGTGAATCCCTGTTTTCTCCCGGGCTAATTGGGCACCAGCCACGACCATTTCACGAACAGCCATATGAAATTTCCATGCCATAGTTTCCAGGGGAATGCTGTTTTCCAGATCCCTTAACAAGCCTTTGACTAACCCATGAATCAGGGTTTCGCCCTCTTTTATTTGAACAGGATACAGCTCCACCCCCTCTAAGCCAGAACAGTGAGCCCCTTTTTCCCCCAGGAGAATGGCTGCTTCCCCTTCATAGGAACTTTCCGTACAGATCCCCAGCAATGCAGATACGCCATCAAACAACCTTCCTCCACTAGAAGCTTTTACAGCAGGAATGGTTCCATCCAACTGGGCCATCACCAGGGAAAACTTGTCCTTTTGGGATGGAAAGAGCCTGTCCAACCATTGCAAGGTGGCTTCCTTCTCTTGCAGGGTTTCATAGAGTAGTACCGCAGTCATCATCCAGGGGTGGCGAATGCTGGCTTCTCCTCCTGGCAAGGGAAGTGGTTGCAATTGAACCATTCTCTCAAAATCAACACAGTCCCCTGCTAGTATTTCAAAGCCCCAAAGCTGTCCATCCCTGCCGTAACCTGTCCCATCTAAAATACATCCGATGACTGGATCAGTCAGATGATGCTCTGCCATACAGGAAACCATGTGGGCATGGTGGTGGTACACAGGAAAAGCTTGAATCTCTCCCTGGCTAACCAACTCCCGGGCAAAATCAGAAACATAGTAACCGGGGTGGGGATCATAGGCAATCAGATCTGGTTGGAGCTGAAGCAAGTGGCTGATATGTCCATAGGCCTGGGTATAGCTTCCCATCCCTTCCACACAATCCACTTCCCCAATATGATGGCTCATATAGGCCCGATTCTCCCGGGTTAAACACAGGGCATTCTTCATTTCTCCCCCTGAGGCAAATACTCTGGGCAAAGTTTCTTTGTCATCTACAGGAGGTGTGGGAATCAGAATCTCTTCCGGGACATACCCTCTTGAACGGCGGATGAGATGGAGTTTTTCATCTACTACCTGGGCTACAGAATCATCGGCACGGATCATAATTTCCCGATCATGAAGCAAAAAATAATCTGCAATACCCTGCAAGTCCACCAAGGCTTCCTCATTGGTGCGGGCAATAGGTTGTCCACTTTTATTGCCGCTGGTCACAATGAGAAAAGGAACATCCTCATGAAAGAGGAAGGGATGCAAAGGTGCATAGGGAATCATTACGCCAAGGCGGTTTATTCCTGGAGCAATGGTCTCAGGGTTTACCCTATTTTTAATAGATTCCCCTGGTTGAATCAAAAGAATAGGTGCCTCCGTTCCAGTAAGGGCATCCCTCTCTCGGGGTGTGATATGAAAATACTGTTCTATTTCCTCAATCCCTTTTGCCATTAAGGCAAAGGGTTTACGGGGACGGTGCTTTCTCTGCCGCAATTTATGTACGGCATCTTGATTGCCAGCATCACATACGAGATGAAACCCTCCGATTCCTTTTACTGCAAGAATTTTTCCATCTCGGAGAAAGTGATGCACCATAATCACCCAATCTTCACTTACCTTTCCCCCTGTCTCATCAACTAGACTCACTTTTGGACCACACTGGGGACAAGCAATGGTTTGGGCATGAAAACGGCGATTCAATGGGTCCCCATATTCTTTTCCGCATTCCTCACAGAAAGGAAAATCCACCATGGACGTATAATGGCGGTCATAAGGCAGATTGTGGGTAACCGTATAACGGGGACCACAATTGGTACAACTGGTAAAAGGGTATTGGTAATACCGGCTTTCTTTGTTTTCCATATCCTCTAAACAATCAGGGCAAACAGCCATATCCGGCGGAATAGCAAAATTGCGGGCCTGCCCATCACTTTTGCTTTCATACAGGAAAAAGCCCTGCTCCCCTGTAGGTTCCAGAGGGGTTTTGTGAATGGACTCCACTTTAATTGGACCCTTCTTTTCCCTTTGAATGAGATTGATAAAGGATTCTAGTTTATTTTTTGGGCCTTCCCCTTCAATAATGACCTCACCCAATTGGTTGAACACATAACCATGAATCCCCTGTTCATGGGCCAGGCGATAAATAAAGGGGCGAAATCCCACACCTTGCACGATTCCTTTTACAAAAAGCCGATATCTATATAAATCTATGGTTTGTGAATCTTCTCGATTAACCAGTCTGTCCATTCTTTTACACCCTCTCCGTCTCTGGCGGATATTTGAAAAATGGGGACCTTGGGATTTAATTCACGAACATCATGGATAAATTGTTCAACATTAAAAGATAAATAAGGCAATAAATCAATTTTATTTAAAATGACGGCATCTGCTTTTTGGAACACCACAGGATATTTCACTACTTTATCAATCCCTTCCGTGGTGCTCAGCAACACAATGCGCAGGTCTTCTCCTAAATCGAATTCTGCAGGACAAACCAGGTTGCCTACATTTTCAATCACAAGTAGATCCAGGTCAGCTAGATTAAAATAATCCAAAACCTGAGAAACCATTTTCGCGTCTAAATGACAGGAACCATGGGTATTGATTTGCACCGCATGGGCACCACAGGCGGCAATCCGTTCTGCATCAAGGGCAGTAGCAACATCCCCTTCAATCACCGCCACATTTATTTCATTTTTAATGGAATTGAGAAAACCCTCAAGCAAAGTAGTTTTTCCCGCACCAGGCGAACTTAATAAATTAAGGGTTAACACGCCCTTGCTTTTAAAAAGCTCCCGATTTTCTTCCGCAATGGCCTGATTCCCATGGAGCACATGCTTTTTCACATAGACTCGTTCTGTCATATTGGCTACTCCCCTTCAAAATAATCAATATAAAATTCATTGCCGGAGCTTGTTTCAATTTCTAGAACGGATGATTCAATAAAGGGTTCTTTTTTTAATAAATCAAAAGCAAACAAAAGGGATTCTGGCATGACAGAGGTATATTCCCCAATCACTAACTTCACTTTATGAATCTTGCTTAATTGCCGCTCATGAGCGGATTGGGTGACGGTTGCAATCACATCTGAAATTAAACTAACTTCATGCATGAATGCTCACCCCCCAATTCTTGAACTTCTTTCATCACCATATCCATGGCTTCAGGCACTTTCTCCTCAATCACTGGAGAAAAGGTTGTAGTCCAGGGGATTATGGAATGGGGTTCAATCCCAATGACTGTTCCAGGCACTTCCTTGCCTTCCCCCCTTAAAATTTGCACAACCTCTACAATTCCCATCTCATGAAGATTCATGGGCGCTTCCCCATCTGACTCAATAGCAGAAATGGGGAACTTATACAAAGTCCCAGGTTCCTTGTCTAAAACCACCGTATCCACGACAACGACAGCTTTGGCCTCTTCAATAAGGGGGAGGATGGAAAGACCCATAATCCCTCCATCCACCAACCTTACCTTTGGGTCAAACTGAAAAGTTTGCTGAAGCTCGGCGATGATACGGGGGCCGAACCCGTCATCGCCGTGCAACGCATTCCCCAGGCCTAAGATCAAAATGTCATGTGCCATGGTTATAAACCTAACTTAAATTTGTTTACCTTATCCCCTTGAATAGAGTGAACAGTACACACTAAACAGGGGTCAAAGGAACGAACCACGTTACCAATTTCAACAGGGTCATCCATATTCATGACAGTGGTTCCAAGTAAAGCGGTTTCAATGGCACCTGGATTATTCATGCTATCCCTTGGGGAAACGTTCCAGGCCGTTGGCGTAATCACCTGATAGTTGGCTAATTTCCCCTCTTCAATAACCGTCCAGTGTTTTAAAGAACCACGAGCCGCCTCTGTTAAGCCGACCCCTTTTGCTCTTTGGGGTTCATTTGGTTTTTTATAGAAAGGTTGTTTCAGATCCACTTGTTCTAACCATTCATACATTTTAACCAGGGTACGGACTGACTCCTGGAAGCGAGCCACTGCCCGCATGAAAACACTGGGGCCGAAATTAGCTAACATTTCCATAATTAATGGATCTTGATCTACCACCATGCGGGCTAAAGGACCTACTTCAACAACTTGATTGTCATAGCGAGGAGATTTGGCGAAGCTGTATTTTTCATCCTTGGTTTCACGGTAATCAGGATCGGTTACCCCTTCCCATGGATGGCGGCCATCTTCATAGCCTTTATAGAAAGAGTGGGCAATGTGTTCCTGGATTTTCATATGGTCAAAGGTTTGCACATGTTTTCCATCATAGAATCCAGCAGGCAACCAGGTTTCCCGCTGATCCACATCATAGTTATACGGATTGTCTGCATCCTCATAGAGGCCGGAAGACATAAACTTGCCAGGGCCTTTACCCATGCGGTCTAATTCCATATCAAGGGCAAATTGATAGAACAGGCCAAAATCACTATTGCGATGGGATTCACTTTCACTAAGCCATTTATTTAAATCCCGTACAGAATTGATTTGTAACCAACGTTCCATAGAACAGCCGTATACAACTCTTTCTAGGAAATCTTGAAACTCTTTAATAATGCCGATGGTTTTGGTTAAATCCGTTAAGAAAGGAGACCCGGTAATGCCACCAGGTACCATGAAACTGCTATGGGGCCATTGGCCAGCAAAAATGGCATTAATCTCAAGCATTCGTTTCCGGAATTTCAATACTTGTTGATAAGATGTACCGGAAATCAAGGAGAAACGTTTCACCACTTCTTCATAAAAAGGAGATGGCGCAAATTTTTCATTTACCAGGTCAATGGCAAATAAAGCATAAAACCAAACAAAGTGGCTTTGTACATTTTCTGCTGCCTGACAAATATTCCGGATTAAGTTGGCATTTTTAGGAACTTCCGCTTTATAGGCATTTTCAAGAGCATTTACCGCTGCCCGTAAATGGGCTTGGCCACAAATCCCACAAATGCGAGGAGTAATGACAAGGGGGTCCATTGGACTTTTCCCTTTAAGAATCATCTCAATTCCCCGGAACATGGTAGCAGAGGCACTGGCACTGACCACCTTGTTTTCATCAAGGAAAACCTGAATTTCTAAATCCCCTTCTACCCTATTAAAAGGGGCGACTTTCACTTCAACTTTGGTCAACTCTTTGGACATGTATCTTATTCCCTCCCCTTAATTAATTTGGTTTTTAACCGTTTGGGTGCTGCTAACTTACCCGTTGCCGCATGAGCGAGATAGGCAAATTTGTTAACACCAAAGGGATGTTCTTTAGGAATCATGCCGGATTTTTCTGTTTTGAAAAAGTTGTATGTGGGGAAATCAGGCTCTGTACATCCGAAACAAGGAACACCTGCCCGTGTCTTGCTAGATTGCCGGTTCCAGAGAGTGCGATTACAAGAGGAGTGGGTATTAAATCCTTTACAACCAAAATTAAGGGATAAACATCCCTCTTTACAGCCGAACTCTTCGGCACCTACTTTGTATTCAAAGTATTCGTTTCTGGTACAGCCCTGATGGGTAGTGGTTGCATAGAAATCTAGAGGTCGATGGTAATCATCAAGAAGAATATCATTGGGGCGTAATGCTGCAGCTAAGAGAGTCTGGGTAATCCAGTCCGGGTGGGCCGGGCATCCAGAAATATTAATGACAGGCAAGCCCGCGCGAGATTTAAAGTTCGCTCCCAGGAATCCACCTTTTTCATTTTTATGAAATTGCACACCAGTTGCATCTGTGGGATTAATCCCTGATGCAGGAATTCCGCCGAAGCTGGCACATTCACCGACAGCCACAACAATTCCTGCTACCTTACTTAATTCTGCAATCCAATCTTTAAATGGTCTTTCACAGAACACATCGTATTTTCCTGTGCCATGTGGCCCACGGGCAATGGCCCCTTCAATAACTAGAATATCCAGGGGCGTTTTTTCAGTAATAAAATCATTTAATAATTTCTTTACTTCAATGCCTGCTTCCAAACAAAGGGATGGATGCCAGCTTAAATTGATTCCATACTGTGTCAGTAAATCAATAACATCCGGTTCCTCCGCGGTTAAAAAAGACATGGTATTACCGCTACAAGCTTGTCCCTCAAGCCAAAGCAGATTCGCCATTCAACAGATCCCCCCTACAAAAATAAATAAACATCACAAAACCGAGAGTGACATTACAGAGAGTTATGCAGTATCTGTAGTATGAATATGTGCGATTATGGCAGTTGAGTACTTGACTAAGAAATTATTGTATGCTTATCTCCAATTATACTAAGTTTACTGAAAATTTGGAATAATTATTTTTGCGGTTGGTTATTTTTTATCCTTATCCCCTTTATCCCTTTGGGTCAGGAGGTAGTTTTTAAAAAAAAAGAACAATAGGTTGGCCCTACCATTCTATTTCTTCAGGATATTCTATATTTATTAACTGAATATTCCCCACTGTAGTATTATGCTGTTTCGCTGCAAGCTCAATATCCTCTTTAATTTTTTTATATTCCGTCCCGTATTCCGCCAGCCTTTTTGCCATGGTTGGTATGCTTTTTATACGTTTTTCCCGATCCATCTCAATATAGCGTATATTTAATAAATCCAAATATTGGGTGATATAGTTATTAAACCAGGTGTATTCTTTATGCATCAGATTCATCATGCGAGTGAATGAAGACTCTGATACTGTTTCTTTAATACAATTAGCCACAGCTCCTTGAAACAAGCGAACCATTGCAATGTTCTCATCCCAAATATTCTTTTTATCCATGATATATACATAGGTTTTTCTCGCCCTTTTTTTACCGTACAATTGAATAAAATCATTTAAAGCCATTTGCACGAAGAGCAGTTCAGGCCAGTAAACATGAATCTTCAGGTATACATTTTTCTCCGGTGCAAGAATTCCAAGAAACTTTTTCTTACTTTCATCCAACCCATTATCAACGAACTCAATTTCGCGATGGCCCATTAACGCATGCCTTAAATCATAGCAAATACCCAAAATTCGAATTCGAGCAGCAGCAAAAGACGGAAACTCACCCTCTTGGCCAACAACTTCATGAAATGCATCATACAATTTTTCAAAATCCAAATTGTCGCCGTAGATGGCTACACCTGTACAATTGGGTGAATTTTCTAAATGGATCATCCTTGTCCCTCTTTTTCTAAATCATTGTCTGAACATTATTATATCATCCACGTTGGAACATACGATAGCAAAAAGCTAGTAATGTGATTATCTCCATTACTAGCCTTTTTCATTATCTTATTTAACTCTAAAAATCTTCTCTAACCGCTTCAATAATATTCTCTTTTTTGATTCTTTTCAGAGGTGCCAGTACGGATAAGTACCCGATTAGCATAGCCCCTGCCACAGCAATCCCTATGGCTTCAAAGGGAAGCATGAAGCTTTGTTCCCTCATATTGCTTACGCCCCTGTAAATCATGTAGGACAGAATGGAACCAATGATGGAACCATAGATACTTCCCACAATACCATACAGCATTCCTTCTAAAATAATCATTTTTCGCAATCCCTTTTGGGTAAGACCGATGGATTTTAAGGCGGCAAACTCTCTTTTACGTAAGATAATATTGGTGGTTAAGGTATTGATAATGTTGACACAACCAATGAGAGAGACGACTACAACAAAGCCGTATAATAATATTTTCACCATAAGGATCACAGAACTAGTGGATCGAATTTGATCTATGACATTAATAAGTTTCAAGTCCCCAGCTTCACTGATGACCTTTTCAAGATTCGCTTTTGCCTGTTCCTCTAAATTGACATCCTTGATTTTCACATTCAGTCCATTAGGTTCTACAGTTTGTCCAGTTAATTGTTTTGCTACTTCTTCTGTGGTAATCATTTTTATATCTTGTTCTATGCCTATATGCATGAACGGATTGCTTTTTAAAATAGCTAATACTTTTACTTTTTGCACTTTTCCTTTGCTAAATTCAACTTTCTTCAAGTTGGGATCCCTTCTTGTTTCATCTGATTGAAGCAAAATTTCATCCCCAACCTTAAAGTTAGCAATTGCTCCATAGAAATTTTTCTCCGTTTTCTCATTATAAATAATATTTTTATCAATAATAATGACACCATTTTCTTGATTCAGGGCATTTTTATCAATGGTACCATCTTTCAAATAATCTTTCGCAATCTCAAGGGACCTTTCGTCATATACCATGACAGCTCCTTTGGTTAATACCTTTTCCGTTCCTTGATAATTAAGATTGTTATAGATGCCCCCAATGTTATTTATACTTTCTAGTTCATTCTTTTTATTAATGGCTGCATCAAAATAATAGGGGTTATATACTTTATAAGCTACATCCACCTGGGGTAACTTATTTACCTTTTCAATAATATTTTGATCGACTTTTTCAGTACTAAATAATTCGTTATTTGCATTTACGATGGAAAAGTGTATGTTGTTAGATTCATTCATTTCACCGTATACATTTAAAGACATATCCATAAAAGATTTAAAGGTAATAAATAAAGTCACGCTAATGACAATGGAAAATACCGTTGTCCGATATCGTTTTCTATTTCTCTTAATATTTTTAGAAGCTAGTACTCCCTCAAAACCAAAGACTTTGCCTACTAGAGGATTTTTAACTTTGCTTCTTTTTATTTTTTCTTTGGTAATGGAACTTCTGCTGCTAATGGCAACAAGGGGTGATATCCTTCCTGCAAAAAAGGCTGGAATCAACGCTGATAAATAGATGGATAAAAGGCCTACCAATACACTGATGATGACCACATCCAGGGAAACTGTTGGTGTTATAAATTTCAAATCATCCGGACCAATGATTTGAAAGGTATAATGGATTCCATAGAGGGCAAGCACTCCACTCGCTAGGCCAATAGGTACCCCGATTGCTGCTAAAATGGTTGCTTCTTTCAGGATGATCTTTCTGATTTGTTTAGGAGTGGCTCCTACAGCTCGTAATAGGCCAAATTGTTTTACCCTTTCCACCACACTGATTTGGAATGCATTATAAATCACTGCAATGGTAGAGATGATAACAATAGATATGATAACAGCCAGAGGAGCAAGCATTTCTGCTGGATACCCTTGCCCTTCCATTTCAATCAAGCGGCTATTTTCCAGCACATCATTAATATTTGCTAGTTTTCTAAGCTCTGCTGCATTTGCTTCCATGTTATTATTCACTTTTAATTGAACAAGAAGAATATTTTCGCCATTCACTACCTCATTGGCCTTAGTTAATAATTCCCCCATTCCTTCTTGCTGGTTACTATAAGTATCATTCAAAACCCCAACCAATGTATATTCTTTATCCAATATTTTTATTGTGTCACCGAGCTTAGCCCCGTTTTTTACTTTTCCCAGAAACCAGCTTTCCATGACGACTTCCTTATCATTTTCCGGAAATCTGCCATCTTTGATTTTATAAGGTGTCAGCTTTAATGCTTCATCGGTGCCATACACTTCTTTTACCTTTAATTTGTCGTTAAAGGCTTTTTCTTCCCCTACGCTATAGATCCCATTTGCCTGGACATTGGGATTGCTTTTGATTTTTGTAACCAGATCCTCATTTACTTTTGTGTACATAACATGCCAGGAACCATAGGAGTTTTTGATATCCTCCACTTGTGCTGCCTGCATGCTTTTAAAGAAAAAGCCAATAGATGAAATTAAAGCCACAGATAAAATGATTCCGATAATGGTTAGGATCGTTCTTTTTTTATTGGATTTTAAATATCTCCCTGTAATCTCTTTATAACTTTTCATCATCCTGATCACCTCCCCACTTATTTCAAATACTCATCAGAAACAATGCCGCCGTCCATAATGGTAATGACCCGATCCGCTGTGGAAGCAATGTTTACATCGTGGGTGATTAAAATTAATGTCTGATTGTATTTCTTTGCGGAGAACTTGAGAAGTTCAATCACTTCTTTGGAATTTTTACTATCCAGGTTGCCCGTAGGTTCATCTGCGAGAATAATCGACGGTTTGTTTAAGAGGGCACGTCCAATAGAAACCCGTTGCTGTTGTCCACCGGAAAGTTCAGAAGGCAGATGGTGCTTCCGGTCTTCCAATCCTAAGAACTTAATAATTTCCGCTAAATAGGCTTTGTCTACTTTATCGTTGTCAAGCAATGCAGGAAGGGAGATATTTTCTTCCACATCAAGAACAGGCAGCAGGTTGAAAAATTGAAAGATAAAACCCACTTTTCTTCTTCTGAAAATAGCTAACTGTTCTTCTTTGTACTGATAAATATCCTCCCCATCAATTAACACTTTGCCTTCCGTTGGCCGGTCTAATCCGCCAATCATATGAAGCAAGGTACTTTTCCCTGATCCAGAAGGGCCGACAATGGCAATAAACTCACCTTTGTTAATGATTAAATCAATGCCTTTCAATACCTCAACGGCATTTTGCTCTTTGCCATAACTTTTTCTTAAGCCCTCTATTTTTAAAATTTCCATGATAGATTGCCTCCCCTATGCTCTGTCCTATATTATGCCTTCATTCTACCTTCCCTAATGTATAACTACCATGACACCCCTCTTACAAAGAAAAAAGTTATCTTACAGTTTCGTAAGATAACCTCTATCAGTAGTTCATTCATGTTTTATAAAAGTAATAAGAAAGATTGTCCCTTCATGGCCCTTGCTTTTCGCCTCAATATATCCTTTATGTTTTTCAATAATGGATTTAGCCATAGAGAGGCCAATCCCTACGGAATCGTTTTTCTTCTTATTTTTCACTTTATAAAAGCGGTTAAATATATTGGTCAGGTCTTTCTCTTCGATTCCATCTCCCTGGTCTCGTACAATAATTCGTGTAAAGATAGGATTCTCTTCTAACTCTACAGTGACAACGTCCCCTTCTTCACTATGCTCAATGCCGTTTTTAATTACATTGATCAATGCTTCCTGGAGCCATAACCGGTCATGTTTCATCAAAACAGGGCATGTTTGTCTGAAATCAATGGTTACTTTTTCTTCCCTTGCTTTGCTTTCTAATATTTCAATGGCCTCTTCAATGGTCTCATTTAAACTATCTTCTTCTAATTCCAATTCAACGGCATCTGCATCAATTTTGGCCAATTTCAACAGGTTTTGAATTAACCATTGAATCCGATTTAACTGATTCTGATTGCTTAGTAAAAAGGTTTGGCTTTGTTCCTGGCTTAACTTTCGGGTTAATAAAATATCATGATTTAAAATCAGAGCCGACAATGGGGTCTTTAATTGATGGGAAATATCCGATAGCAAATCCACTAAGAAGACTTTCTCTTTCTTTAATTGCAGGATGTTGGCCCGAATCACTCCCCCCATGGAATTAAAGGAGCGGGTAAGCTTGGATAAATCCCCTTCCTTTTCCTCACCCAATTTTAAATTGTAATTCCCTTCTACAATCTTTTTCGCCGCAGAACTAAAGGCCCGTATATTCCGATAAAAGTACCCGTATTGAACATAATTAAAAATAAATAGCAAAATGGTTAGAAGCAACCCACTTAATAAAATCCCCGTTTCATTTTCCATGAAGGTATCCTTTATATAAGGAAACAATTGATTGTCCAATTGTTCAGTTAACCCATACTGGCGAAGGATTTCTCTGCCTTTTTGGGCTTCTTCTACGGTCACTTCCCTGGCAAGCAAGGGGACTATCTCCTTTTCCAATTCTGGATGGTTCTCTACTACTTTTGCCGTAATGCTACCGAAAACGTTGATGTAATCTTCTTTTAAGTGTTCATTGTTGGCTTTGATCATTAAATAATTGCTTAGTAAAAAAGAAACCATAATCAACAGGAAAACAAGACTGCTTTTCTTCAGTTCAGGATTCTCCATATACCCCTTCATAATCCTGGCTCCTTAGTGACATCTTTGTTCCATTTATACCCCAGTCCTCTTGCTGTAACGATATACTGGGGATTCTTTGCATCATCCTCAATTTTTTCCCGCATACGTTTGATGTACACAGAAAGGGTATTTTCATCAAAAAAGGCTTCCGCCCCTTCCAATAACTCGCTTAAAATTTCATCTCTTTTAAGCAATACCTGTGCTTTTCCCATAAAAATTAGAAGAAGCTTATATTCCTGGGCAGTTAAAATCAGTTCTTTCCCTTTTTTGTGCACCGTTGCAGTGGAGGGGTCAACCACTAAATCCCCGCTTACTAGCTTGCTTCCATGACTAGTACCATGAGAATTCCTCCGTAGAACCGCCTTAATTCTTGAGAGAAGTTCCCTTACGCGAAAGGGTTTGGTAATATAATCATCCCCGCCTAATTCAAAACCAAGAACCACATTGACCTCTTCATCTAAAGCGGTTAAAAAAATGATGGGGACTTCACTTTGTTCCCGTACATCCTTGCACAGGGTATATCCACTGCCATCGGGCAAATTCACATCCAACAAAATCAGGTCCACTTTCTCCTGATTAAATAAACTTTTTCCTTCGGCAAGAGTAGAGGCACGAAATACCTCATACCCTTCATCTTTTAAAGTAAACTCTATACCAAGGGCTAACGCCTCATCATCTTCCACAAGCAATAAGTTAGCCATCCTCATCCCTCTATTCTAAACTTAACAACTTTTCATAATAATGGTACTTCATGTTTGATATCACTGCAAATTAATAATGCTGGCCTATGGCAACGGTTGATTTTTATCCTTTCCTTCGCCTAGTTAATTTACTTTTTTGAAGGCAGAAGGCATAAGTATTACTAAATCACCTTACATTGCCTTCGAGGGAGGGAGTTTGTATGCAAGTGTTTTATACCGTTCAGTCTGGCGATTCCCTTTATCAATTGGCTCAAAATTGGTATATCCCCCTAGAGTCTCTGGTCGCAGCCAACAATTTAGCCTCTCCTTATACCCTGATTCCCGGGCAACAGCTTTCCATCCCACCTGGTGTAAACACAGGAGCACAAACTCTCCCCTATTATATTGTAAAACCAGGAGATACCCTTTATAATCTGGCCAATCGATATAACGTAACAACAGAAAGAGAAAACCGTTGGGAGTTCATCCAGCAGGCAAATCAACTTCCTTCAACGACTATTACTCCAGGGATGCAACTGGCTATTCCATTTGCTCCACCAGGAGGATCCGGCTTTATTGCTTATACATCTAATCGAACAGGTACCTATGAAATCTGGTTTTACAACCCCCAAAATGGCGCCAATTTCCCCCTGACCACGAACCTAGGGGAGAATTATACTCATCCCTCCTGGTCACCCAATAGTGGGAAAATCGCCTTTATCGGAAAAAACGGTGTTGTATATATTCTTGATATCCCCACAGGAAGCATTGCCCAAATTGATCAAATTGAACCTTATACCCCTCTTACCTGGTCCCCCAATAGCCAAATCCTTAGTTATCGAAAACAAAACAACATTGTTCTTTACAACATTATCCAACATACATCCCAAACACTGCATTTGCCTGGGGCCGAACAGGTTCAATGGTTCCCATCAGGGAATGAACTTCTTTACGCCATCCAAAATGAAAGTGGATCCGGCCAACTTAACAGCATTTCTGTATTTGGGACCAATCGAAGGAAAATTTCAGAAAATCCTGATGGTCCTTTACATGATTTGCAAATTTCACCCAACGGAGCTTATGCCCTCTATACTTCTCCAGGAGCAAGCATTTCCCTCATTTATACTGTTGAACTAGCCACAGGAAAAGTAAACCCAATCCCAGGAGGGCCTTTGGCCAAAAACTATCATCCCACCTGGTCCCCTAATTCTACCCTCGTCCTATACAGTGCCACCTTTTTCCCCACTACTTCTTATTATTCCTATATCCAAACCACAGACCGATTGGGGCAAAACAACCGTATATGGGCCATTTCCCATTGTTATAGTTCTCCAGTAAGTTGGTCTCCTGATGGAAATAAAATAGCCTACCTCTCCGGTTGTGGCGAGGAAGGCGCAGCAAAAGAATTATGGATTTTGGACCGAAGACATCCCGTTCCTATACAAATGAATAATGGGGGAACGATTACTACCCTGCAATGGTCCCCATCCGCAAAAGTATCTATTCCAAAAAGAATGTATCAAAGTGATCTGTTTAAAGTGAGTTTCTTTTATCCAGCAAACTGGTTAAAGGTAAGTGACGAACGCTACGAAGGGATTGATGGCTATTTTCAAACCGCAGCCATTTCATCTGACAATACTCTTAGAGAAGTATGCCGTTCTGAAGCTTTTCATCAACTGAAACCCTACGGTTCAAGGCCAAGGGTTACTTCCACAAGAATTCATAATCAGGATGCCTGCTATATCTATCCCTCCACTGACCAACCCCCAGAAATGAGAAACCAGGCAGCACTTATTGTAACGTACCCCTGGCCTGTACAAATCGGTAATGCAGCCTATCAGTATTTAATTATTTGGGCAGATGCTGAACATATCAATGAACTAGGAAGAACCCTTGTTTTTTCAATTGTTTAGGGAGTATGATATCTGAATAGACTCCCTTCACGCCAGTCTCCCGATAGAGGCGTATCTCATGAACAGTATTCACAGGATGTACAAAGGTGTAAATTCCTTTTTCTTTTAATTTTCGAACAAAGTCTGGGGAGTAGCGTTTTGTATACATGGTGATTGCTTTTATCCCATTTTTAGTGGCAAAATCAATGACTTGTTCATCTGTTGCATTCGTTCGATATAAGGTGTAAATAACCGACTTGAAATCATAGATGTTCTTTATGTAACCCAGCATCCCTTCATTATAAATCTGTGGAATGATTCGATTTAAAATCTCAGGGTCCACTTTCTTAGCAATTTCCACAATAATCGAAAATTGTTTTTCCACTTTTTCTTTTTTGGCTTCTTTCGTGTCTGTGATTAGATATACGTCCTTGTGTTTTTTTAGTAAATTTGCAATCCCTTCAAAATCTAAGGGAGTATATTTTTTATTCATAGGAAGATTCATAAATTCTTTGTGGGATAAGGGTTGATTTCGTTTTGATTTTGGGATGCTTTGCTGAAAACAATCCCCTAAATAAGCTGACCAATTATGTCGTGCTACCAAATAATGATCACTGGTTAAAATGAGGTCTGCCTCAAAAACCCGGTATCCCTGTGCATAGTTGTATTCAAAAGCTTCTAAACTATTGGTAGAAGAAGTCTTACCTATTCTTCCAAAACCATGGGCAATCAATTTCGCTTTTTTCACCCAATTGTGTGGGTTTTTGTTGAACCAACCCATAAATGTAACATCATCAAAAGACATTTTCTGATAAGCATAAGAAGGTGATTCAATTAATAA
>CALNBV010000056.1 GCA_937874515.1 uncultured Paenibacillaceae bacterium
AACATTTATCCCCGGCAGAAATTGAGGAAAGATATTTTACAGGTCGCACTGATTATTATCACGCCTTTGAAAACATCCATTATGCTTTAGCTGTTGTGTATTAATTAATAAAAAGGCACCAGTTTCCCGGTGCCTTTTCTTTATGCTTCTTTTTCATGGCGATGTTTGAAATTTAGAACCATCTTGCCAATTTCCACAATAGGGATAATGGCGAGGGATGCTGCCAGGACAATACCCCATTGTTCTAAGTTTAGCCATTCTACTTTGAACAACTCCCTTAAGAATGGGACGAAAATAACGATGACCTGTAGGATACCTCCAACCAAAATGGCGCCAATTAAAGCTGGATTGGTAAATAGCCCAAGTTTAAAGATGGACTGGGTATTAGACCTGACATTAAGGGAATGAAAGAGCTGAATCAAACCTAATGTCATAAAGGTCATGGTGATGGCGATTTCCTCTGAATAGAAAGAATATCCCAAATAGAAGGTGAGCAGGGTCAGGAATCCTTTAAACATCCCCTGTACAATAATATTTAACCCAACCCCATCTGAGAAGAAGCTGGCTTTTGCTTTTCTTGGTTTTCGTTTCATTATATTTTTTGACCCTTTTTCCACGCCAAGGGCTAAAGCGGGGAGGGTGTCGGTAATTAAGTTCACCCACAAAATATGAATGGGCAACAAGACAATCCAATTTAACATAGTGGCAATAAAGAGAGTGAGGATTTCCCCCAGGTTGGATGAAAGCAAGAATTGAATGGCCCGGCGCATATTATTGTAGACTTTCCGGCCTTCTTCTACAGCCACCACAATGGTCGCAAAATTGTCATCGGCTAACACAATGTTGGAGGCCCCTTTTGCCACTTCTGTGCCTGTAATCCCCATGCCAATGCCAATATCGGAGGCTTTGAGGGCTGGGGCATCGTTAACCCCATCTCCCGTCATAGCCACGACTTTGTCATGTTTTTTCCAGGCGTTGACGATTCGCACTTTATGTTCTGGGGATACTCTGGCATAAACTGAATAGTTTTGCACCTTATTATTAAATTCTTCATCAGACAGATTATTTAGTTCAATGCCTGTAATGACTTCCTGATCCCCTTTAATAATGTTTAGTTCTTTTGCGATGGCTGTTGCTGTATCTTTATGGTCACCTGTAATCATGATGGGGTGAATACCTGCTTCCATACAAACCTGAACTGCTTCTTTTGCCTCTTCCCTTGGGGGATCAATCATGCCAACCAGACCTAAAAAAACAAGGTTGTTTTCCGTTTGTGCTGGGGTAAGGGGGGAAGGGAAGGCTTTGATTTCTTTATAAGCCACCGCAAGTACCCGCAAGGCTTTTCCGGCCATGGCTTGATTGGCATCCTGAATGGTGTGCCGAATTTCCTGTGTGATAGGCTCGGGATTTCCATTGAGAAATACATGGGTACACTGCCCAAGCAACACATCCGGTGCTCCTTTTGTAATCACTCGCATACTGTCAGGGTATGTATGGATGGTTGTCATTAGTTTCCGATCGGAATCAAAGGGTATTTCCCCGATTCTTGGAAAAATCTCCTCTAATTCCTCTTTAGCAAATCCCTTGTTTAAACCAAAGATGGCCAGTGCCGTTTCCGTTGGATCTCCCAGGAAGGGATCTGTTGCTGTTTCATCGTGATTTAATTGAGAATCGTTACATAACACGATTGAGCGGGTAAATAAGACCATTCCCGGGTCTTCTTCAGACAATTCATCACCATGGATTTGCTGGCCTTCCAGAAAAACTTCTTTTACCGTCATGCGGTTTTGCGTTAATGTTCCTGTTTTGTCCGAACAAATAATCTGCGTACTTCCCAGGGTTTCTACGGCAGATAGCTTTCGTACAATGGCATTGCGCCGTGCCATTTTTTGGACCCCCAGAGCAAGTACAATAGTAATTACTGCAGGCAATCCTTCGGGAATGGCTGCCACTGCAATACTAATGGCTGTTAAAAACATTTGCATATACTCTCGTCCATTAAGGACCCCTACGCCGAAAATGACAAGAGAAATGATTATAATGCCGATGGTAAGGTATTTGCTTAATTCCTTTAACTTTTTTTGGAGAGGGGTTTCCTGGCTCACTACTTGTGCAAGGTGTCTTGCAATTTTCCCTACTTCAGTTTCCATTCCAATGGCGGTGACCACACCAATGCCCCGGCCGTAGGTGACATTGCTGCTGGAATAGGCCATATTGGTGCGGTCCCCAATTACCAGGTCCTGTTTTACTATTTGGTCTGTGGTCTTCTCCACAGGCAATGACTCCCCTGTCAGTGCGGCTTCTTCTATTTTTAAACTATAATTTTCTAAAAGTCGCATATCTGCAGGAACTAAATTCCCCGCCTCTAAGATGACAATGTCTCCAGGGACCAAATCTTCTGATTTCACATCTTTGATGATTCCATCCCTTTTCACTCTGGCGAAAGGGGATGACATTTTCTTTAAGGCATCCAGGGCTTTTTCCGCTTTGGTTTCCTGAATAACACTTAGAATGGCGTTCAGAATGACTACAACAAGGATAATCAATGCATCGGTAATTTCACCGGTTATACCAGAGATGAGGGCAGCAATCAGTAAGATAATAATCATAATGTCTTTAAACTGTTCCGAAAATAACACCAGTAAGGATTTTTTCTTGCCTTCTTCTAATTCATTTTTGCCATAGGCTGAGGATCTTTTTTCTGCTTCTTCCTCAGTGAGTCCCATAGGGTTTGATTGAAGGAGCTCCAGTGTAGCATGGGCATTTAATGTATGGAATAAGGGCTCGTCTCTTTCTGGTTTAGGCTTTGGCAATGGTTTCCCCTCCCTTTGCTATTCAGGTTAGTTTTAGCTTAATCTATTTTATGGAAAATGTAAAAAGCC
Organism: uncultured Paenibacillaceae bacterium; assembly: GCA_937874515.1. GTDB lineage: Bacteria > Bacillota > Bacilli > Aneurinibacillales > Aneurinibacillaceae > CALNBV01. The sequence goes on from CALNBV010000056.1 coordinate 2,883, forward strand.
ATACATTTTTTAAGCAATGAAATCAGATAAATGATTATGGTATAATCTTCTTTATGGATTTGATGATTTGTAAGTGAAAAGGAAGTGAAGTTATGACGAATTCCCGTCAACCAAGTCAAGACTCTTCTTCGGTGGACTTAAAATCCAAAAAGAAGAAGGATTATGCAAAATTTTTTACCGCCCCTAATCTGACTGAGGCAAAAAAGAGGGGTAGAGAAGCGATACAGGTGGTTGATTTTCCTGAAATCCCCGAAGATTTAAAGCAACTGGGAAAAGAAAAACATTTTTATCTCCGTACCTATGGCTGTCAGGCCAATGAACATGATAGCGAAACCATTATCGGCCTTTTTCAGGAAATGGGGTATACTGCTATTGATGATGAAAAAGTAGCAGATGTGATTCTTTTTAATACCTGTGCAATTCGGGAAAACGCTGAAGATAAAGTGTTTGGTGAAATTGGCCGATTAAAACATTTGAAAAAAGAAAAGCCAGAATTAGTTCTCGGGCTATGTGGCTGTATGTCTCAAGAAGAATCTGTAGTGAATCGGATTCTTCGCAGCTATCCCCATGTAGACTTGATTTTTGGTACCCATAATATCCACCGTTTGCCTTACCTATTACAGGATGCCCTCTTTAATAAAGAAATGGTGGTAGAAGTATGGTCCAAAGAAGGGGACGTAGTAGAACGCATGCCAAAAGTACGCCAGGATGGGTTAAAGGCCTGGGTAAACATTATGTATGGGTGCGATAAATTCTGTACTTACTGTATTGTCCCTTATACTCGGGGGAAAGAACGAAGTCGCCGTCCTGAAGATGTGTTAGAAGAATTGCAGGAACTTGCTGAGCAAGGATATCAAGAAGTCACTCTTCTTGGACAAAATGTCAATGCCTATGGGAAAGATTTAACGGACCGAAATTATAGTTTTGCTGATTTAATGGAAGATATCCGCCAAATCGACATTCCCCGCATCAGGTTTACCACCAGCCATCCAAGGGATTTTGACGACGATCTCATTGAAGTGTTGGCGAAGAAAGGCAATTTGATGGAACACATTCATCTGCCTGTCCAATCCGGCAACTCTGATATCTTAAAGCGCATGGCAAGAAAATATACCCGGGAACACTATTTGGAATTGGTAGGCAAAATTAAAGAAGCCATTCCAGATGTGGTGTTAACGACAGATATAATTGTTGGATTTCCTGGGGAAACGGAAGAACAATTCCAGGAGACTTTATCTCTGGTGGAAGAAGTTCGTTATGATTTGGCTTATACCTTTGTTTATTCTCCGAGGGTAGGGACTCCTGCTGCGGTAATGGAAGATGATGTGACTGAGGAAGAAAAGAAAAATCGTCTGTATCGTTTAAATGATGTTATTAATCGCATTGGCCGGGAGAAAAATGAAGCATTACGGGGACACGTTGTAGAAGTATTAGTGGAAGGGGAAAGCAAAACCAACCCTGATGTTCTATCTGGAAGAACCCGAACCAATAAACTTATTCATTTTCCTGCTGGAAAAGAGTACATCGGAAAGATTGTTCATGTTAAAATAATAGAACCACAGACCTGGACTTTGAAAGGTGAATTGGTAACTAAGGTAGGGGTGTAAATTAATGGCAGATACGAAAGAGCAAATTTATAAATTAGCAAGAGAAATTGCTGATTTGATTGCAGAATCCGAAGAAATTGAACGCTTTAAACAAGCGGAGAAAAAAATCAGTGCCCATATGCGGGTTCAAGAATTAATTAACGATTTAAAGAAAAAGCAAAAAAGGGTGGT
>CALNBV010000057.1 GCA_937874515.1 uncultured Paenibacillaceae bacterium
ACTAGAACTGTCAACAATCAAATTACCATTGAATATTTAGCGCAAAATCCGGAATTCGATGAAAAAGGGACCGTGCTAGATCAAATCTTCACTGGTAAAACCCCTCTCATCCAAACCATCAAAGAGTACGAAGAAACCCTGGCGCTTTTAAATCAGGAGCCAAATAATAACCAGCTACAAAAACGTTTTAGCCAGCTTACAGAAAAAATGGATGCATTGGAAGCCTGGGACCTGGAAACCAACGCCAAATCCATATTAACACGCCTGGGTATCACCAATTTTACGGACTCTATTCAACACCTTTCCGGGGGACAACGAAAACGTATTGCCATGGCCAAAGCATTGATTAACCCTGCTGATTTGTTGATTCTGGATGAACCTACCAACCATATTGACCATGAAACTGTGGAATGGTTAGAAAAATATCTTGCCAACTTTAAAGGGGCTCTTTTACTCATTACCCACGATCGTTATTTTTTAGATCGGGTAGTTAATCATATCATTGAACTGGATCATGGTTCTTTGTATAAATATGAAGGAAACTACAGTACGTTTCTTGAAAAAAAAGCAGACCGCATGGAACAGGAAGCTGCTTCTGAGGATAAACGGCAAAATTTATTGCGCCGTGAATTGGCCTGGTTGCGACGGGGAGCCAAAGCACGTACCACGAAGCAAAAAGCGCGGATTGAACGGGTGGAAAACCTGCAAATAGGCCCAGAAAAACGAATGGATGGAACCATTGAATTCGGGATGAAAACAAGTCGTCTGGGCAAAAAAATACTTGAATTAGACAATATTTCTGCTTCCTATCAAGACCATGTCCTTTTTCAAGACTTCACCTATATTGCCGTCACAGGTGACCGTATTGGCATTGTGGGCCCCAATGGCAGTGGGAAATCTACATTGTTAAAAATCATGACCGGGGAATTGCCTCCTGCTTCTGGTACAGTCACCATGGGAGAAACGGTTAAATTCGGCTATTATAAGCAGGAAAATGAAGAAATGGACGGTTCCCAGCGAGTCATTGATTATATCAAAGAAGCAGGCCATGTGATTCACTTATCTGATGGGAAAACTTTATCTGCTTCTCAGTTATTAGAACGATTCTTATTCCCTCCTGCTTTACAATGGAGTACCATTGATCGTCTTAGCGGTGGGGAAAAACGACGCTTGTATTTATTGCGAATCGTAATGGGAGAACCTAATGTATTATTCCTTGATGAGCCTACAAACGATTTGGATATTCAAACCTTATCCATCCTGGAAGATTTCCTTGAACAATTCCCAGGCGTAGTCTATGTGGTTTCCCATGATCGTTATTTTCTCGATCGAACAGTAGATGAACTTTTTGTTTTCGAAAATGGCAATCTAAACATGTTTACAGGGAACTATAGCGACTATATTGGAAAAAAACGCACAGAAACCAAACCTCTGCACACTCCCCCTGCTGAACTGAAAAAAGAACCAACAGGGGAAAAAGAAAAAAAAGTAAAAACAAAATTATCTTTTAAAGAACAACGGGAATACGATTCCATTGAAGATGAAATTGGGGAGTTAGAAGAAAAATTGGGGCAATTAGATGAGGAAATGGTTAAGTACGCCAATGATTATGTGAAATTGCAGGAATTAACCCGGGATAAAGAGATGACAGAAGAAACCCTAGAGCAAAAAATCGAACGCTGGTCAGAACTGAATATGATGGTGGAAGAATTCAAGAAAAATTAAAGAAAAAAACTCGCATTGGAATAATCCTTTGCGAGTTTTTCTTTAATTTATGCTCCGTGATGCACAGCACAACGATTAGGTCCAATTTCTAATTCTGTCGCTTTATCAGGATCAACAGGCTTCCCTCCACGGTTCAAACTTACAATCTCTTCAAAGTTTGGTGGTTTTACTGTATTGGCTGAAGCTGCTACAGCATCTGTAAATGATTTGCGATCCCCATTTCTCATGATTTCATTGTTATTGCGAATCACACCCAGTTTTTCAGCAACCACCCCCTGTTCATTAATTTCATCCTGGGCTGCATAGTGGGAAGGCAGAACTAAAATGTTATCTGGCATTTGGGAGATGGTTTGGAAAACAGTATCATACAGGGTTTGTGCCCATTCTGCTGCTTTTCCTCCCAGGTCAGGACGCCCTAAACCACCCACAAACACCGTATCTCCAGTCATGATATATTTATCACCAATTTGGAAAGAAACACTGCCAGGGGTATGCCCAGGGGTTTCCACAGGAACCACTTTCACATTCGTATTTCCTACTTGTATAGAATTCGTTTGATCCAGAGCAATATATTCTACATTAGGTGCTTCACTGGAGTGAATATAATAGTTTGCACCTGTTTGTTTGGCAAGTTCAGGCCCTCCCGTTAAATGGTCTGCATGGAGATGGGAATCCACAATGTGTTCGATGGTAACCCCTTCTGCTGCCGCTATTTTTACATATTCATCAACATGGCGGGCCGGGTCAACAACCAATGCTTTCCCTTCTGAAATCACCATATAGGAGAGGCATCCTTTTGCAGGACGATTTAATTGAATCACTTTCACATCTTCATCCTTAACCACAACAGGATAGTAAAACTGGCTCCAGCTCAACATTCCACCTTCTAAATGGGAAGCTTTAAAATTTCTTGATTCCAGTGTTTCCACGATAAATTCAGAGGCCCCACCCTTTGCACAAACCACAATCACTTCTTTATCAGAAGGAATATCTATATAGATGCTTTCATCTTCTTCAAGGAAATTGTAATAAGGGATATTAAGGAACTGAACATTTTTCCCTTCAATTTTCCAATCATTGAAATCTTCTTCATTACGAACATCCAGAATAAATAGGTGTTCACCCTTCTCCAATTGTTGGTGAAGTTCCGCTGCAGTGATTGTTTTAATAGTACTCATTTTATTCACTCCTTGTATCTATTAAAAGTGGAATTAAAAACTAAAGGTTACGTCAGCATCTAAGGCAAGATCGATAAAAGTTACTGCACCTGCTGGTTCAACGCCATCGACTAAATCCTCTTGTTTAAGGGAATATAGATCCATAGTCATTTGGCAAACCATAAGTTTTACACCTAACTCTTTTGCCATTTCAACTAAATCTGGAATTGCAGGAACATTTCCTTTATCTAAGGCTTCATCAATTCCCTCTCTTCCTTCTGGTTTTGGAAGATTGTTGTACATCTCTTTATGGATTAAATTCACTGCATCAAAGGTGAAAAAAATGCTCACTTCTGTTTCCATTGCTGCCGCTGCTGAAGCAATATTAAATACTTTATAAGCGTCAAAAATCCCGCCATTGCTCGCCAAAATTGCCATTTTCTTTGACAAATCGGCCACCTCCATCAATTTTATGCGTATACCCATATAGGTATATTATTATAGAAAAAAAAGAGTGTTATTCCCCTTTTTTTACATAAAAACGAAAGAATCCTTCGTGTTCTTCAACCTTGAGTAATTCATGATTGGTTCTTTTCACCCACCCCTGGAAATCCTTTAAAGACCCCCGATCTGTGGTTTCTAACAACAGGATTTCACCAGTTTCTAAACCTTCAATCCCTTTCTTTGCTTTTACCACAGGCATGGGGCAAGCTAAACCTTTCGCATCTACAAGAGCTTGAAATTCCATTTCATTCACCTCATTTTAATTTCTATCCAATAATATCTAACCAAACCTTCACTGCGGTTCCCAAAATCAGTAGGGACAAAATAATATGAAGGTATTTTGTTTTTACCCTAGTACTCAACTTCGCGCCTATTGGTGCAGCAATAACGCTAGCAATAACCATAATCACGGATGGCCATAATAGAACATCCCCAGCCAATACTTTCCCAAGGGTTGCCCCTATGGATGAAATAAAAGTAATAGCAAGGGAAGATGCAATGGTCATTCGGGTAGGAATTTTTAAGATGAGGAGCATAATTGGCACAAGGATAAAAGCTCCTGCCGCTCCCACAATTCCTGATAATGTTCCTACAATCAATGCAGCAATTACAGCTAATGTTCGATTAAATGTAACTTCCTCTAAAGGAACATCATCCAATCCTCTTTTGGGAACAAACATCATAATCGCTGCAATAACTGCCAGAATTCCATATACTAAATTTATAGTATCCCCACTAAGAAATTGACCGCCATACCCACCAGCAAAACTGCCTACAATAATGGCAGAACCCATATAGGCCACCAGGGAATAGTTTATTACTTTTTCTTTGCGAAGGGCCAGAACCCCGGATATGGTTGCAAAAAACACTTGAACAGCACTGATTCCTGATACCTCATGTGCCGTATAGGCTACCAATCCTAAGGCAGGAGGTATGTAAAGAAGCATGGGGTACTTAATAATCGAACCACCAATTCCCACCAATCCAGAAATAAAGGAACCGATAAAACCTATTAGAAATAATGTAATGATCAGTTCTAAAGTCAATAAGTCTCCTCCTCCGTACATTCCCTTTATCATCTTTTTATACCCCATGGGGTATCTATACCCCTAATGGTATATTAACAAGGAGATAACCCTATTGTCAATATAAAAATAGATGCTACGAATCAAATCATGCCAGAAGGAACCTTCGATACCTTTCAAACTATTAAACACAAAAAACCCTGCAATGGATATTCCATTGCAGGGTTTTATTCAATCTTACATGAATTCGCTTACTAATTTGTTGAAGTATTCTTCATCTAATTTAAGATCTTGTTTAACAAGTGGATCTTTACTGAACCCTTTAACAAGGTTTTCATAAGAATCACGTTCAGTGTTTTGATAAATCAAACCACTTACAAATCCATCATGTTCCATTAATACGCGCATAGCGGCAATACGGTCATGAGGATCATATCCTTCAATGTCAGCAAGGCTCTTCACGTTTTCTTTGTACCAGTCATACGTGTTCACTTTGTTGAAAGTTACACATGGGCTGAATACAACAACAAGAGAGAAACCTTTATGTTGAATTGCTTTTTCAATAATATCAGTCATGCCTTTTAAATCACTGGACATGGTTTGAGCAACAAAAGTCGCACCTGCAGAAATCGCCAATTGAATTGGAGAAAGAGGCTGTTCGATAGACCCTTTTGGGGAAGATTTTGTTACGAAACCAACGTTAGACAAAGGTGAAGTTTGGCCTTTCGTTAAACCATAAATTTGGTTGTCCATTACGATATAGGTAATATCCATATTACGGCGAATCGAATGGATGGTATGGTTTGTCCCAATGGCGAAACCATCTCCATCTCCACCTGCTGCGATTACGGTTAAATCACGGTTTGCCATTTTAACGCCCTGAGCAATAGGAAGAGCACGTCCATGGATACTATGAATACCATAAGCGTTAATATATCCAGAAATCCGGCCGGAACATCCGATCCCGGAGATTACTGCTACTTCTTCTGGTTCTTTGCCAAGATTAGCTACTGCACGTTGAATGGAAGCTTGTACAGAATAGTCTCCACAACCCGGACACCAGTTTGGCTTTACACTGTTACGGAAATCTTTGAAGGTCGCCATTCTACAACAACTCCTTAACTCTGTTATAAACTTCAGAAGGTAGGAACGGGTTACCGTCGTATTTCAGAACACTGGAAACTTTATCAGCC
>CALNBV010000058.1 GCA_937874515.1 uncultured Paenibacillaceae bacterium
CTACTTTGCTTTTGCAGGCAGAAAGAAAAAAGAGAATCGCGATGTACCGGCATGGATGCCTGAGGCGAATGAGTGAAATAATAATAAAAGTTGCACATGGGCAAAAATGTTGCTCTAGACTTAAAGGGTTTTTGAGTGATACTATAATATCTGCTATAAAAAATGGAGGTTTTTAGATGGAGCAATACGCAGATATTAAGCAGGGAGAAAAAGGAGCCTGGGTCAGTATTGTAGCCTATGTTATTCTCTCTTCTCTGAAGTTAGTTATAGGATATTTATTTTTTTCAGAAGCATTAACGGCTGATGGTTTAAACAACACAACCGATATTATTGCTTCTATAGCGGTTCTTATTGGATTGAAATTTTCTCAGAAACCTCCCGATAAGGAACATCCCTATGGGCATTTTCGCTCAGAAACCATAGCTGCCTTATTCGCTTCATTTGTAATGGCAGTGATTGGGTTAGAAGTATTAAAAGGAGCCTTCCTTACTTTTTTTGAACCGGATAAAAGAGCACCAGACTTAATGGCTGGATGGGTTGCTTTAGGTTGTGCTTTGGTAATGTATTTCGTATATCAATATAATTTTAGACTTGCAAAGAAGATTAAAAATCAGGCATTAATGGCCGCAGCAAAGGATAATTTATCGGATGCTTTTGTCAGTATTGGCGCTTTTGTAGGGATTTTAGGATCCCAGTTTCATATGCCATGGTTGGATCCTTTAGCGGCTTTTGTTGTGGGGATTATCATTATTAAGACTGCCTGGGAGATTTTTTCGGAAGCTGCCCTTAATCTGACAGATGGGTTTGATGATGAAGAAAAAATGATTCATATCAAAGAAAGTATCAGCAAAGTATCTGGTGTAAAAGTGGTTAAAGATTTAAAAGGAAGAAAGCATGGGAACCATATTTTTTTGGATGTCATTATTGATGTGAATCCGAATTTAAATGTTGTGGAAAGCCATAATATTACGGAAAAAATTGAAAAAATATTAGCGAAAGAACACCGGGTCAAATATGCCCAAATCCATATTGAACCTGCTGAAACAGAAAAAAACATCCCCCATATATAAAAAGAAAAGGGCACTGAAAAACGTATGTTTTTCAGTGCCCTTTATAATGGGATTAGTCATTAATATGAATGAGAATAAATTTAGTCTTATTATCCCATCCAAGATCCCAGGGGACCTGATTTCGATCACCTGTGTGAGAATTTACTAATACATATCCATTGTCATCTCGTCCAACCACAATAGAGAAATGATCAATATTCCCTTTTAATTCATATCCGATTAAATCCCCGGGTTGTAACCTGGCCAAAGCACCCTTCGGATTCACCTTTGTTGGTTGTTGTACCTCTGAAAAAGATCCTTCCGCAATTAAGTGTCCATATCCATTCGTTAAAAGATGTTTTTTAAATGAATCTGTATGAACCCATGCTTTACTGCCGCTTCCCTGATAATACCATTGACTATTCATAGGCAATCCGCCACCTTCCTGGGGATCCCCTAAAACCTGTGAGGCAAAGTTAGTACAGTCTCCACCCATATAAGTAAAATCTTTATATTTTGGGTTATAGCGATGATTATTTCCCGCCCCCCATGCTGCACCAGCATATTTAATGGCATAAATGATTGCCTTTTCCCGTTTATATCTGCGGTTTCCCGTGTATACTTTTCTATACTCTTCAGGGTTATAGGAGGGAATATGTTCGGGCATGTTTTCAATGGTTGAAGGAATAAAACTATAATCCTCTTCTATAGGATCGATATACGATTCACGAGAAACAAACCATTCATCATTTACCTTTTTCAATTTCATGCGGTGTCGGGTTCCAATGCCAAAGAACTGTGGTTTATCTGGCGAATTGGGATAAATATATGAGATTTTTACAGTTTCATATAGATGAACTCGGGCAATATTTCCTGGTTTATCAATTCTTTCGATGTGGTTAGCTCCGATGGCGTTTACAATTTTAACCCCTCTTTTGGTTGCCCAGGTGGTTAAATATTGGCTGCGGACCACTTCGTGTTGCAAAGCAAAAACACTGGCTTTTTCATCTGTTAAATAATACTTTTTAATGGATTGAGGTTGATTGGTAATTAATAGTTGGTTTCGGTCATTAAACAACTTATATAAAAAGGGTGTAATTTCCGGGTCATAAATTCTTTTCTCTTTTGCTAATAATACCTGTGGTGTACCTAAAAGAATAAAGAGACAAAGAATAAGTTGATAAAACTTCTTGTTGCGCAATTGATTCGCTCCCTTCCTCTTTACTTTGGATTAAAGAGAGGAAGATTATGTATTTATATTTTCGGAAGTCGCAACTTACTTACCATTAAAGCGGCTAAGATCATCATGATAAAAGGGTTGGCAATCCCGAAAAAGGCAAGTGCAGCAACAATTAATCCTGCCAGGGTGATAGGAACCCCTAAAAAATACCCTCGTGTTGGGGATACGTTAAATCTTCCGAGGCGCCATGCACCTGCAATGGGAAAGGAAATAAAAGCAAGATTTAATAGAAATGAAGCATGTTGGGTTTGATGGGTTAACATAGAGTAAACTAAAATGGCTGGCGCAACGCCAAAACTAACAATGTCAGCCAGAGAGTCTAATTCAATGCCTATTTCATTATCATCCACTTTAAGCATCCGGGCTAATTTTCCATCAAGAAGATCAAAGAGTGCGGCGAGAAAGATAAGTAGAGAAGACATGGAATAGTATTCATTCATTGCAAAAGAAATAGAGAAAATACCACATACAAGGTTGGATAATGTAAATGAATTAGGAATAGTACGTCGTAATGATGGCATAGAACACCTCAATGTTATAGTGGAATCGTGTTAAAAAAATTGTAACATACTATGAATAAAAACAAAAATAACTCCTTAGCAGTGCTAAGGAGTAAAAGTTAATTTTTCTGACTTTCGATCAAATCCAATTTTTGTGTTTGGAAAAATATCTGTCGCAATTTCTAAGTAATTTTCTGGGTCGGGCATTGAAGGACTGAAATGGGTTAACCATAGTTCGTGGACCCCGGCTTTTTTTGCCAGATGGGCTGCTTCGGAAAATAACATATGTCCATAAGTAATGGCCCCTGGCAATTTTTCATCATCTCCATACATGCCTTCACAAATAAGGAGATGACAATCCTTAAGGAAATCAACAAGGGCATCACTGGGTCTCGCATCAGTCACATACCCTAGTTTAAGCCCTTTTCTGGGAGGGCCTAAAACCTGTTCTGGGAGAAACCTTTTATTCTCCACTTCAATTTCTTCTCCTCTTTGGAGATACTTCCAATAATATGGGGGAATTTCTAAATCCTTTGCTTTATCAGGCAAAAAAACAGGCCCTCGTTTAACCTCGATATGGTATGCAATACAGGTCAGGGAGTGTTCTACGGGCAGGGTGGATAAAAAAAGTTCACCCACCTGAAAAGAGGCTCCCTCATTTATGGGCAATTCCTTTAATATAAGCTCATATGGGAGAAAAGGGGTAATGACAGTTAATCCTTTGATTACTTCTATTAAGCCTTTAGGTCCATAAAGAGCGAGGGGTTCTGTTCTCCCTGCATTTCCTATAGCTAGTAACACACCAGGGAGCCCTGTGATATGGTCAGCATGAAAGTGGGTGAAACAGATTGCATCTATGTTTTTATACCCGGTATTTTCCATTTTCATAGAAACCTGAGTACCTTCACCACAATCAATGAGAAGCCGTCTTCCTTTATAAGATACAAGCAAGGATGTAAGAAATCGATCAGGAAGTGGCATTGTTCCTCCGCATCCAAGCAAACATAGGTCAAGCATCTATTTCCTCCCCTTGTTTTCGCTAACTTTTCTTAAACTGTAGTACTAATCATATCGAAGAGAAGAAAGAAATGCAAAAAGTGGAACCTACCTTTTTTCAATGGTAAAATGAAGGCGATTATGAATGGAAAGGCGTGGCTTACATTGAATATCGGGGTTATGTTCTCATCACCAACTATGATTATGTTATTTGTTTTTGGCCTTATTATCGGTTCAATTTTAATTGTTGCAATTACAACTGTCATTATTCAAGTCTCAAAAGGACGTTTTAAAGTAGACTTCGATCAAATTGCGGCAAAGGAAGCCAGGGAAGAAGAACAACGAAGGCAGGAGAAAAAGGAAAAGCGAGGGCGTCTAAAATAAACTATGTTTGATCCTACAATTTTTGAAAACATAAAAGTTGTACTAGAAGGCAGTATATATGATTTAGATTTGCAAGGGTTAATCCAGGTAACGAACCGTGTTGATTCGGTGGATTTATCCCGTATGTCCCGATTGTTTCAACTAGAATTTAAATTATCGGAAAAAGACCGGATTAAGGCTGTTATCCATTTAAAAGCGGATACCTATGATTTAGCTGGGGAAATTTTGGAGTTAGCAGAACATACTGATTCAATAGGTTGTGTACTTACTGTTGTCTTATATACCTTTGTTGAAGACCCGGAAAAATGCAGTTCAATAGAGGAAACCCTTTTAAAAATTTGGTCTTATCGGCCGGTGATTACACAGGAAGTTTCTTTTATGTATCAATCAGGTACCGCGGTTAGTGATGATTTTAAAATTAAAGTGACCATAGATTTTCACCGAAAAATTAATGAAAGCAACATGGAAGATATCGAGGAAATTTTGAACCATATTGTTCGTTCTATGGATGCGCTAAAAAGGATATAAAATGGGCACATTCTCCGAAGATGATGAATAAGATAGTTTTTATCTTAGGCGATATCGGAGGAGGGTGAACAAAAAGCGTGGATTTTGGGCTGACGATTATTGGCCTTTTCGTTGGATTCCTCGTTGGACTTACAGGAGTGGGAGGAGCAGCTTTACTTACACCTATATTAATTTTTATTGGATTTAACCCTTCCCTTGCTGTAGGTACAGATTTGGTTTATAACTCGATTACCAAACTTTTTGGAGCGTGGCAACATTTGCGACAGAAAACAGTGCAGCTGAAGATTGCTCTGTTTTTTGCTATTGGGAGTATACCAGGAGCTGTGTTGGCAGCGGTCTCACTTCACTGGATTGATCTTTATTTTGGCGGAGCAGATGAAATTATAAAGAAAGCCTTAGGAATTGTACTAGTTTGTATTCCATTGGTGATGATTGTTGGCCGATTTTTAAAGAAAGATAAAGGGTCTTTGAATAAGTGGCAAGTAAAGGATTTACAGGATAAGCGATTTTTAACGATTTCCATTGGCTTTGGTTTAGGGATTATCGTCGGTTTAACCTCCATTGGGAGTGGTTCACTTTTTGCTATAGCCTTAATGTACTTTTTTCATTTACAGGGCAAAGATGTAGTGGGGACTGATATATTCCATGCATTATTATTGGTGACTGCGGCAGGGTTAGTACATGTTCAATTTGGAAATGTGAACTTTCCTGTTGTTTTCCAATTATTAATAGGTTCTATACCTGGGGTGCTTATGGGAAGCCGATTATCCACAAGAATTCCCACCTTTTATTTACGTGTTCTTATTTCTGTATTAATTATGTTGAGTGGGATTAAGTTAATCGATTTCATATAATGAATCATAATAAAGAAAACTTGGCGCCAGCCAAGTTTTCTTTAAAATAAGACCATAAGGTCCATGGTTGATTCATAACATCTTTAACCTTGTGTTGAAGGACTAGGGATGGTTTTACGCCGTGTTGTTAGGGCAAATCCGTAGAAAACAAGGGTAATCCCTAAGCTGTTGGTAAGGGGCAATATTTCTGTAAATCCTAAACGGGTAATCTGTCCGCCAGTAGCCAAAATAAGGGAACCTAAACCAATCCATAGGCCTGCCTTGGATTTGCGCCGAATAAAGGTATAAATCGATCCAATAATAAGGGCCAGGCTACCTGGGATTGTAATCATGGGTGAGTATATGCGTGCGTCACCAGGCAGTGCTGCTCCTCCAATTTCTCCTTTTTGGCTTAATAAATCCATATTTAAAGGAGAATTAAAGACTTTAATAAACATGGCTATTGTAATAATAATGATGATTCCCAGGAATACGTGTGCCCATTTGGGTTTTACAGTGAAATATAATTGGCCGGCCCCTAGAAAGCCCACAAGAGATGCGGCCGCTACATACCAAATACGATAAAGGGTTGGGTCCCAACCTGTAATATAGGAGAGGGTGCTGCCCAAAGCGCTAAAGAAATAAAAGAAAAAGCCTATAAACCATGCCATGTATTGTGGTTTTCTTTTTATTGTCCACAATATCAGGATACGGATAGAAAAAACTAAAGATAAGATCGTAGCAAAACTCCATAGTACTAAATTCATTTCATAATCGCCTCTTAAGTATGATATTGAAAATAATTACTTCAGCCTTTGGGAACACTTCTTTAATAAGATGCACAATTTGCATAGTGTTCATGAATTCCGATTAAAACAAACCAATTTTAATTCTGTCATTTCCTCTGTGGCATATTGGATTCCTTCCCTGCCCATTCCGCTATCTTTTACCCCCCCATAAGGCATTTGATCCACCCGAAATGTAGGGAAATCATTAATCATAACACCGCCAACGTCTAACTTTTCTGCTGCAAGAAAGGCATGTTCCATATTGTTCGTATAGATTCCTGCCTGCAATCCGTAGTTTGAATCGTTAATAGCCTCCATTGCTTCTGCAAAAGAATCCACCGGTGCAATAACGACTACAGGGGCAAAGGTTTCCTGACAACATACTTTTACTTTGGGTGGAGCATCAACAATGACAGTGGGCTCGACGATGTTTCCTTCTATCCCTCCTGTTAACACCCTTGCTCCAGCATCAATGGCCTCTTGAATCCAGGCGCCAATTCTCTCCACATCTTTATGGGAGATTAGGGATGTGATCTCTGTTTTCTCATCTAATGGATCTCCAATGGTTAAGGTTTGGGTTTCCTTGACGAACTCCTTCAAGAAATCATGATATAAAGAACGATGGACATAAATTCGTTGCAAGGAAATGCACACTTGCCCCATAAAACTAAATGCTCCCGTTACCGTTCGTTTTAGAATGGGCCCAAGCTCAACACCCTCATCGATGTATAAGCCAGAATTGGATCCCAGTTCAAGAATCACTCGTTTTAATCCTGCTTTATTTCTAATTTGTTTTCCCACTTCCGGGCTTCCGGTAAAGGTAATGACCTTGACCCGGGGATCCAGTACCATTTCGTCTCCCACTACAGAACCAGGACCTGTTACAATTTGTAATCCCCCAGAAGGCAACCCGGCTTCCCGAAATAGGTCGGCAATAAAAAAAGCGGACAGAGGGGTTTGGCTAGAGGGTTTTAATATGACAGGGTTCCCTGCGGCAAAGGCTGGGCCAAGTTTATGGGCAACTAGATTGAAGGGAAAATTAAAGGGGGTAATGGCCCCTACAATTCCAACGGGTTTTCGCAGGGTATAGGCTACTCTGTTTCCTCCCATGGCCGAAGCATCCATGGGAATGGTTTCACCCCGTAAACGCCGCGCTTCATCTGCAGCGAATTGATAGGTTTCAATGGTTCGAGCAATTTCAGATCTTGCTGCAGTAATGGGTTTGGCAGCTTCCAGGGAGATGATTTTAGCGGCCTCTTCTTTTCGTTCTGCTAGTAAGTAGGAAACCTTTTGTAAGATTTCACCTCTACGGTAAGCGGGGAGATTGGCCATGGTATCTTTTGCTTGGACAGCATAGGAGATTGCCCTTTTAATATCTTCCTTTGTTGCCATTGCTATTTCCCCGATGGGCTCACCGGTATGAGGTGAATATAAGGTTTTATAACTGTTTGCTTTCGTATAACATCCATTTAGATACAAATCTTTTCTTGGAAGAGATAACATAAACAAAACCTCCTTTAAGGCTAAGTGGCAACTGCTTCAATGGCTTCTTCTAAAATATCTAACCCTTCGGTTAACTGCTGGTCTGTAATGGCTAAAGGCATTAAAAAGCGCAAAATATTACCATGCAATCCTGCATTTAATGTCACTAACCCTCTGCCATAGGCTTCTCCTATAATCGATTTAACAATGGCAGGGTTCGGCTCTTTCTCTTTCTTGGATGTAACAAATTCAATGGCACACATCGCCCCTAATCCCCGTACTTCTCCTATTATATCGTATTGGTTCATAAGCCGCTGTAAGCGTTCCATAAGGATTTTTCCAATTTCCATGCCCCGTTGATTTAAGTTTTCCTTTTCTATAATGTCTAGCACAGCCAGTGCTGCACGGCATCCAAGGGGGTTGCCTGCGAAGGTGCCCCCTAATTCTCCGGGATTGGAGCGTTCCATTATTTCTTTACGGCCAATGACTCCGCTGATAGGCATGCCTGCCCCCAGGGATTTCGAAACGGTAATTAAATCAGGAATGATACCGAAATGTTCCATGGCAAAATATTTTCCCGTTCTACTGAACCCTGTTTGAATTTCATCAGCAATAAAAAGAATGTTATGTTTTTTGCAGATTTCAGAAATTCCTTGAACGAAGGAGGAGGGAGGGATAATAAAGCCACCTTCCCCCTGGACAGGCTCCATCACCACTGCAGCAATGGTTTCAGGCGCGACATCACCAAGAAGAAAGGTCTTAAATTCTTGAATGACATGCTGACTATATTCCTCTACTGACATTCCCTGGGGCCTGCGATAGGGATAGGGATAGGGGGCTTTATAAATTTCAGGGGCAAAGGGCCCGAATCCAAACTTATAGGGATGAACTTTACTGGTCATCGTCATTGCTAATAAGGTGCGTCCGTGGAACCCTCTTTGAAAAACAACAATTCCTTGCCTTCCTGTGTATTTACGGGCAATTTTCACTGCATTTTCTACTGCTTCCGCTCCGCTATTGGCAAACATCACTTGTTTTTCATAGGGACCAGGGGCAATTTCCGCTAATTTTTCCGCCAATAGAATATAGGGCTCATACATCATGACATTAAATCCTGGATGGACATACTGTTGGATTTGCTCATGGAGTGCATTGGTAACTTTAGGATGGCAATGGCCTACATTTATGCATCCGATGGCGCCTGCAAAATCAATAAATGTATTTCCATCAACATCTGTAAGAATGGCTCCTTTTGCCGAAGATATAAAAGTAGGAATTCCATTGCTAATTCCTTTTGGGACAATGTTTTTTCTTCTCTCAAGGAGCAAAGATGCTTTAGGACCAGGCAACGGCGTGTTTACCCGTGCAAAATTTTTTTTCATAAAAACGTCTCCTTTTTGAAACATTCTCTTGATTCAATCATACGAAAAAAACTTTTTAATGATTCCCTGTTGAAAAAAGTGCTTTTATCAAATATAATTCATATAAACATTATAGGATTAATTTGTTTAAGGGGAGTTAATAAAATTATAATTGTATAATTGCAACTAAGGCTTGGCATCAGCCAGGTTTTCTATTTTGTGTATATAACATAGTAAACATATATGAATTTATGGTTAGGAAGGGGTTTTAATATGACAGGGAAGGTCTATTTAGTTGGTGCAGGACCTGGTGACCCAAAATTAATTACCGTTTGGGGGATGGAATTAATACAGAGGGCTGATGCCATTATTTATGACCGCCTTATTCATCCTTCGTTGCTCCGTTATGCGAAGCTGGGTGCTGAGTTAATTTACTGTGGGAAGGCATCAGGGAATCACTCCATCCCTCAGGATGAAATTAATGAATTGCTCATTCAAAAGGCAAAGGAAGGAAAACAGGTGGTTCGCCTTAAAGGAGGAGACCCTTTTGTTTTTGGCAGGGGCGGAGAAGAGGCTGAGTCTTGCGTTTCTGCAGGAATCCCCTTTGAAGTGGTCCCTGGAATTTCGTCAGGCATTGCTGCACCAGCTTATGCCGGAATCCCTGTCACACACAGAGAATATGGCTCATCTTTTGCAGTTGTAACGGGACACAGAAGTGGGGATAGAGACAAGGAAGTGAATTGGGATCAGTTGGCGAGAGCTGTTGATACCCTTGTCATTTATATGGGATTGGCTAATCTGGGGAAAATTTGTACCCAATTGATTCAGGCTGGTCTTTCTCATCAAACTCCTGTTGCATTAGTGCAAGAAGGAACCTTACAGCTGCAAAAGACGGTAACCGGAACCCTTCTGGACATTGAGGAAAAGGCAGTGGCCGAAAAGGTATGCTCTCCTGCGATGATTGTGGTAGGGAAAGTAGTTGCCTTAAGGGAGAAATTAGCCTGGTTTGAACGTCATCAGGAAGAGATCAAAAGGAGGAATGAAAAATGGGTTATGTAGCCAGATGGGCAGATAACAAGGATAAGTTGAGCAAGTTTGAGATTGCAAAACTAAGTAGGGATGGTCTGGATGTTCTTGCAGACATTGAAAAATACGCAAAAGAAGGGTTTGCGTCCATTCCTGAAAGTGAGTTTGATTTATTAAAGTGGGCTGGGGTGTATTTACAAAAGCCCAAAAGTGATGGGTTCTTTTTAATGAGGGTACGAATCCCTTCTGGAAACCTTACTAGTGAACAGGCGAGAGTACTTGCGGGGATTTCCAAAGACTATGGCAGAGAATTAGTGGATATATCCACCCGTCAAGCCATTCAATTCCACTGGCTACAAATTGAAGACTTTCCGGATATTTTTGCTCGATTAGATCGTGTTGGGTTATCTTCCTTCGAATCTTGTGGTGATTGCCCCCGGACCATTATAGGAAATCCTTTAGCAGGGATTGACCCCAACGAATTATTGGACACCCGACCTTTGGTGGCCCAATTAAGCGAAACTTTTTTGTTGAATCGAGATTTTTCCAACCTTCCACGGAAATTTAAAATCTCTATTTCTTCGAATATTAATAATCCTGGCCATGCAGAAATCAATGACATTGCCTTTACCCCTGCTGTAAAAATTATTGATGGAAAAGAAGTGGTTGGGTTCCATGTATGGGTCGGCGGAGGACTGTCAGCGAAACCTTTCCTGGCACAACAATTGGATGCTTTTGTGACTCCAGAAAATGTAGTGAAGGTTGCAGTGGGTGTTACTTCTCTTTTCCGTGACTATGGTTACAGGGAAAAAAGACATCAGGCAAGACTGAAGTTTCTCGTAAATGATTGGGGTGCAGAAAAGTTTAAGGAGAAGTTAGTGGAGGAATATGTGGGTGAGTTGCCCTCAAGGGGTGAAGATAAAACCATTGGTTGGAATGCGGGAAACTTCACTGGTGTACATGGGCAAAAACAGGAAGGGTTAAGTTATGTAGGCTTGTCCTTGCCAGTTGGCCGTTTCAGTGCAGATGAATTGTTAGAGTTGGCTCGCGTTTCCGAAGAATACGGGGATGGCTCTCTAAGAACATGCAATTCTCAAAATATCATCATTGCCAATATTCCAAATGAAAAAGTTGAGAACCTTCTTGAGGAAAAAGTATTCCAGCGCCTAACCCCCTTTCCAAAAAAGTTTACCGCTTTTGCAGTGTCGTGCACAGGTAATGAATTTTGCAACCTGGCCATCGTAGAAACTAAGGCCCGTCTTAATGAAGTGGTAAATTACCTTGATGAGCAGTTACAGCTCGATGTACCCCTTCGTTTAAACATGGTTGGTTGCCCCAATTCTTGCGGACATCGCCAAATTGCTGATATTGGCTTTCAAGGTTCATTATTGAAAACCCCAGAAGGTATGAAAGATGCCTTTGAAATCTATATTGGCGGAACCCTGGGGCCAGGTGCATCCTTTAATAAAAAGTTAAAGGGCAAAGTGTTGGGAGAAGACCTTAAATATGTTGTCCACGAGTTGGTGCAATTCTTTAATGAAAGTAAAAAAGAGGGGGAGAAATTCTTCGATTTTGCCCAAAGGGTTGGATTAGAAACCTTCCAGGAGGAATTAATTAAGGCACAAGCCGCTAGGCAATGAATAGTGTATACCAAGAAAATGTAAAAAAACGGGGGATAGCATGAATAACAATCATTTTTCAATACTCTATTCTTCGTGGGATGATCGGGCTGCAGAAGATATTAATCATTTTCTCGACCGTTTAGATACACTGGAAATGATACGTTGGGCTTACGATCAGTACGGAGATGGATTGGTGTATTCTTGTAGTTTCGGGGCAGAAAGTATGGTATTAATCGACCTTATTTCCCGTGTTCGTCCAGATGCCTCCATTCTTTTTTTAGATACAGGAATGCATTTTCCTGAAACACTTCAGTTAATTAAAGAAGTGCAAGAGAGGTATCCCCAATTAAGAATTAATAAGATTGAACCAGCCATTACTTTAACACAGCAAGAAGAAGAGTACGGCAAGGAACTGTGGAAGAAAACGCCGGATGTTTGCTGCCGATTACGTAAAGTGGAACCATTACAAAAAGCATTGTACGGGGGAAAGGCCTGGATCTCCGGATTGCGTAGAGATCAATCCCCATCACGGGCCCAAGTTCAATTCGTAAATAAAGATGAAAAGTTTCAATCCATAAAAATATGCCCTCTCATCCACTGGAAGTGGGAGGATGTATGGAACTATATCACTGCCTATCAACTGCCCTATAATCCGTTGCATGATCAAGGATATCCCAGTATTGGTTGTGCAACATGTACATTACCTGTCTCTGAAGAAGGGGATTCCCGTTCCGGCCGGTGGTCGGGATTTACAAAAACAGAATGCGGTTTACATTTGTAGTCGCCTGAATAACCAAAGGAGAGGAAATTGATGTCCCAAAGTATTCCACACGGGGGAAAATTAATAAATAGAATAAACCCCGATTATGATTATTCATCGATTCATTTAGAAATCCAATTAGATTCTATTGCTCTTTCAGATTTAAAATTAATTGCTAATGGAGGGTATAGCCCTTTAGTTGGTTTTATGGGTGAAGATGATTATCTTCAAGTTGTCCAAAACATGCGTTTAGCCAATGGGGATGTATGGTCTATTCCCATTACTTTGCCAGTTTCTGAAGAACAGGCTAAGCAATTAAAAGCAGGAGAAGAAGTAAAGTTAGTGAAAGAGGGAACTGTTTATGGCGTGTTGCAAATTAAAGAGTTATTTGCGCCAGATAAACAGGTTGAAGCTGAAAAGGTATATCGTACGACAGACTTAAATCATCCAGGTGTTAAAAAATTAATGGAACGTGGCCCTGTTTATGTTGCTGGTCCTATTATTTATGTGGAACAAACAACAAAAGGTGTTTTCCCAACTTTTGAATTAGATCCAATTGAAACAAGGCAAGTGTTTGAAGAACGTGGGTGGAGGTCAGTGGTTGGTTTTCAAACCCGGAATCCTGTGCATCGTGCCCATGAATATATTCAAAAAGCTGCATTAGAAACCGTTGACGGATTGTTTTTAAATCCATTAGTAGGGGAAACCAAGGCTGATGATATCCCTGCTGATCTTCGTATGAAAAGCTATCAGGTATTATTAGAAAATTATTATCCGAAAGATCGAGTTCATTTATCTGTTTTCCCTGCGGCCATGCGTTATGCAGGTCCAAGGGAAGCTATTTTTCACGCCCTTGTGCGCAAAAATTATGGATGTACCCACTTTATTGTAGGGCGTGACCATGCAGGTGTAGGAAATTACTACGGCACTTATGACGCTCAGAAAATATTTGAGGAATTTACTATTGATGAGCTTGGCATTACCCCTCTTTATTTTGAGAACAGTTTCTTCTGTACAAAATGTGAAGGGATGGCATCGAATAAAACTTGCCCCCATGATGGATCACATCATGTCAGCTTATCAGGAACAAAGGTGCGGCAAATGTTATCGGAGGGCATTGTACCACCGAGAGAGTTTAGTCGGCCTGAGGTTGTAAAGGTTTTGATTGAAGGATTAAAGTCAGCGGCCCATCCGGCCTTAAAATAGGGGGGGCAAAAATGAAATCATCACTTAATCTTGTCTGGCATCCTACAACTGTTGAAAAAAAGGATCGTCAACGCTTAAATAATCATCGTAGTTTTATCCTATGGTTTACTGGTTTATCTGGATCTGGTAAATCAACACTAGCTAATGCCGTTGAAAAAAGACTTTTTGAGAAGGGAATACGCACCTATTTGCTGGATGGGGATAATATCCGTCAGGGCGTGAATCAGGGTTTAGGATTTACCGCTGAAGACCGTAAAGAGAATATTCGCCGTACCGGGGAAGTTGCAAAATTATTTGTTGATGCAGGTGTTATTGTCCTAACGGCTTTAATTTCTCCTTATCAAGAAGATCGGCAAATGGTCAGGGAATTGGTTAGTGAGGATGAATTTGTTGAAGTATATGTTAAATGCCCAGTAGATGAATGTGAAAAACGGGATCCCAAAGGGCTCTATCGTAAAGCCAGGGAAGGTGTGATTCCGAATTTTACAGGCATCTCTGCACCCTATGAAGAACCTGAAAATCCAGAGATTATTGTGGAAACAAACAAATTAGACTTTGAAGAGTCAGTAGATCGTATCGTTTCTTATGTACTTAAAAAGGCATTAGGCTAATTGAATTAAAGGGAGTGGAAAGGTTTGATTTCCACTCCCTTTTTATTTTCTCATTGTTGGAATTGCCCTATAAAAAGTAGTATGATGAGTACTAACGTAATTTTTTTTACATGAGAAAGGACGGTAGGCAGGTGGAGCACCTTATTAATCAAAAAGTACAATGTATTAAAATTTCAGGAATCCGAAAGTTTTATAATAAAGTGATGAATTATCCTGATGCCATCTCTTTGACCATCGGCCAACCCGATTTTACAACGCCGGAACATATTAAAGAAGCGGCGATTCAAGCTATTGTAGACAATAAAACCATATATACACCCAATGCAGGTCTATTAGAATTGCGAATTGCAGCGGCCGACTATATGCAAAATAAATACGGGTTAAGTTATAACCCGAAAGATGAAGTCATTACTACAAGTGGGGCTAGTGAAGCCATTGATATAACCTTAAGAACCATTTTGGAAGAGGGGGTAGAAGTCATTTTACCTGGACCTGTTTACCCAGGGTATGAGCCTCTTGTTACCATGTGTGGTGCAGTTCCTGTATACATAGATACTCGTAAAAATGGTTTTAGACTAAGTGCTGAATTATTGAAAGAAAAAATTACTGATAAAACAAGGTGCATTATTATTCCTTCTCCGTCCAACCCTACAGGGTGTGTTTTAACAAAGGAGAATTTGCGGGAGATCGTTGATTTAATTCAAGACAAAAGCATTTTTGTTCTTTCTGATGAAATATATAGTGAACTGGTCTATGAGGGGGAACATGTATCCATTGCTTCCTTTCCGACCATGCGGGATAAAACCATTATTATTAACGGCTTATCCAAGTCCCATGCCATGACAGGGTGGAGAATAGGCTTTACCTTTGCCCCGGCTTATTTAACCAGGCATATGCTTAAAGTGCACCAGTATAATGTGACCTGTGCTAGTTCCGTTAGCCAGTATGCCGCCATTGCAGCTCTTACAGAAGGGTTTAACGATGGGTTGCCCATGCGAGAAGAATATAGTTTGCGAAGAGATTATGTGTTCAATCGTTTAATCGATATGGGATTTGAAGTTGAGAAGCCTAACGGGGCCTTCTATATACTTCCATCCATTGAAAAATTTGGAATGAAATCTGAAGAATTTGCAGACCGGCTCCTTGCAGAAGCAAGAGTAGCAGTAGTTCCTGGAGATGCCTTCTCAGAGTATGGGGAAGGTTTTATCCGGATTTCTTATGCCTATTCCATGGAAGTCCTTCAAGAAGGTTTGGATCGCATTGAGGCGTTTATTAAAAAGGTATAAGGCATACAAAAGGTATGGATGGTAATCATCCATACCTTTCTTTAATTTTTTTATCTTTATCGAAAGGAAAAACTGTGCCAATATAGAACTTGTTGCTTAATCTTATTTACTCTAGGACGGGGAGGGAATGCCTTGAAAATTAAAACATTATTGAAAGCCCTCTTGTTAATAGGGATAATCCTTTTGTTTGCCACAGTGAACCCCTTGACCATAAAAGATTATGTTGCTGAATATATATCTGAATATTTTCCGTCGATATCAGCTCCTAGTGCAAAACCCTATACCATCGAAGGGATTAATCTTGGGGATTCTGGTGAACTAATCAAGGGGAAATTCGGGGAGCCCCAGAAAATTTATGCAGGCATTGAGGAAACCACCTGGTGGATTTATGAAAAGCTTTGGATTGGATTAAGGAATAATGAAGTGGTGGAGATTTTTTATAATCAGGAAAAGGTGAATTATGGGGGAATTACTACGGGCATGACCCGAGCTGAAGTAGAGAAGATGCTGGAATTTAATCCAAACCCTAAATGGATTATTTATAAAGCCTCCATTACCTTTACAAACGATTTAGATAAAAAGGTCCTTTATAAGCGGGGAAAACACGCCCTGATTGCTTATTATGATACCCTTGATAACAATCGACTTTTGGGACTTCGTATTATTAAACCAGAAGAATTGGTAGTAAAGAATTTCTTTGGTTATCAATATCGCTCCTTATATACTCCTAAATTCCCTGAATATAAAACAGATATGGCTAAAGTGAATCGGGATCAAGGAGAAGAGATATTATTATTAAGTAATATTGAGAGGAACAAGAAAGGGGTGGGTCCATTACGATGGAGTGATCTTGCTTCCCGTTCAGCTTTAAAACACAGCAAAGATATGAGTGATCATAATTATTTCAGCCACTCCTTTTCTGATGGAAGAACGCCCTTTGATTTAATGAAAGAACAGGGAATTACGTTTCGTGTCGCATCAGAAAATATTGCTATGGGGTATCGAGATGCCATTGAGGCTGTGTATGGTTGGATGAATAGTTCAGGACATCGTCACAGTTTGTTAAATCCTGATTTAAAAAGATTGGGTGCAGGTGTGTATAATTATTACTACACGCAACATTTCTATACACCTGGTTAAACCATCTTGCTTTCATATGTGATTATAGGTAAAATTACACTTGTATTGCGTGCAATATATAGCAGAAGGGGACGAAATTGGATGGCTTGGAATATAATCATTCCTATTCTTACTTTAATTCTTGGATTGGTTGGAGGATTCTACGGTGGTACCTGGTATTTTAAAAGGGAAATGGGTAACATGCAGATGGATGAAAAACAACTCCAACAGCTCGCTCGTTCCATGGGTGTTAACTTGAATCAAAAACAATTAAACCAAATGACCCGTAAAATGGGCAACGTAAACCTTAAGAAGAAGAAAAAATAAAGTGAATAAAGAAAAAGCATCGAAAGGGAGATTCTTTCGATGCTTTTTTCTATTAATACCTTTGGCGCAAGTAATTTTCGTCTAATGCATAGACCAGTTTTTCACTAATCTTGTGTTCTCGATATTCCCAACCTGTATAGGAGTCTAGAATGTTCAATTGTTTATCAAGGTGGGCAATGGCTATAAAGGCGTAATGGGTTTTTGTTCGATAACGAAGATCAATCCATTTCACTTCATATCCATATTCCAGTTCGTTGGTGGTTACATGAGCGTATCTGCTAAAGGAAAGGAAGGCACTAATATTTTTATCTTTCTTTGCTTTTTCCAGTACGGGTTCAATTTTTTCTGCATGTTTATCAAATGAATCGTGTAGAATAATTTCTTTATTTTTAATTTGCCCTACATAATACCGTTGATCGTTTTCTACGATAAGTCTCCATCTGCCCCAAATTAGGGAAGGTAACAGGGTATAACGTCCTTTTATGCCAAGATAATTCTGCGCATATTGAATCGTACTACGATAGGCCAGGACTCTTTGAATCATATAAACAATCATCACTGCGTAAATCCCAGCAAAAACATGCCCTGGATGATAACCTATTTTCCATAAAATAAATCCTACAACGTGAATACCCATGATGAATGGGTCAAAAATGTTAATAGTGTTTAGTGAAAGCCACTTTTTGTTGACGGGTTTGGTAACCTGGGTTCCATAAGCATTAAAGATATCCATACCTACGTGAACCATAACCGCTAATAAGGTCCATAAAAATAAATGGAGAAATGAAATACCTGGTGAGAATGCATAAAGAATGGCACTAATTAAACCACCCCAAATCAATACTGCGGGGAAAGAGTGGGTATTACCACGATGATTTCGAATGTAAATTGCATTACCTTTCAATTTTAAAACTGTATCAATGTCTGGAGCCTGTGAGCCTAAGATAGTACCAAGTAAAACGGCATTTGCTAGCTCCGGCTGACTAGCGACTGTCGGATCGAGATAAGCGAGACCTGCGAGACCAAAACCCATTGCAAAGTGGGTACCTGTGTCCAATGTACGACCCCCAATTTAAAATTAGAAAAAATTTATTATCTTTAGCATGAGATTTGCGTGTTAAAATTATTATAATGGTTTTGGATAAAAAAGTTTAGTTGTTTTACATAAAATCGGGATTTGTTCATTATGTTATCACATTTATAACATAAAAAATAGGAAAGGTTCGTGGAAAGAATGGAAAATATTCAAGTTTTTGTTGAGTATAAAGTGTTAGAGGAGAAAAAAGAAGAGTATCTAAGAAAAGTGAAAGATTTAGAAATTGTTTTACATAAAATTGGGGCAGTAGACTTTAAAGTTTATGAAGGTGCGGATCAACCTAATTTATTCGTAGAAATGTTCCAAGTACCAGAAATGAGCAATTATCAAAAGTTAAAACGGAAGCGGGTATTGGAAGATGCCCAAGAAGGGGTATTCTGGCAGGCAATTAATAACTGTGTTGAGGGTGGCAAAGACAAAATCAATATGTGGGCCTTTGTACGCAGATAAGTATGATTGAAGGAGCGAGAAGCAGTTTGAAAGAAAAAGAAAAAGAATTTCAAAGGGATCTTTTAACCTGGTTTGAACAGGAAAAACGGTCCTTGCCATGGAGAGAGAACAAAGACCCATACCGAATATGGGTATCAGAAATTATGTTGCAACAAACCCGGGTGGATACGGTTATTCCTTATTATGATCGATTTATGGAACGGTTTCCTACTATTAAAGATTTGGCAGAGGCAGATTTAGAAGATGTTTATCGTGTTTGGGAGGGGTTAGGGTATTATTCCCGGGCGAAAAACCTGCATACGGCTGTTCGTGAAGTGAAAGAACAATATGGAGGGGTTGTCCCCAATACCCCGGAAGAAATTCATAAATTAAAAGGGATTGGTCCTTATACGGCAGGTGCCATTCTTAGCATTGCCTACGGTCTTCCTGAACCTGCTGTAGATGGAAATGTAATGCGTGTCTTATCAAGAGTTTTTTTAATTCAAGAAGATATAACCAAAACGAAAACTCGAAAAGTTTTTGAAGAGCTAGTCAGAAAAATTATTTCCACAGGGAATCCATCTAATTTTAATCAGGCCCTTATGGAATTAGGTGCCCTGGTATGTTCACCAAAGTCCCCGCAATGTCTGACCTGTCCTGTGCATACACATTGTCAGGCAGTAAAAGAGGGTATGCAAGAAGCGTTGCCTGTTAAAAAGAAAAGCAAAAAGGGTAAAAGTGTAGAAATGGCTGTGGGATTGGTTCGCAATCAAGAGAATCAATGGTTAATCTGTAAGCGTCCTGCAGAAGGATTGTTGGCAAACCTCTGGGAGTTTCCCGGGGTTGAAGGATCTTTGGAAAATGAAAAGATGCAAGAAGAGTTAAGCAAGTTTTTATATAAAAATTTTGGTGTGAGAACAATACCAGAAGAAGAAGTTCTTCTTTATTCCCATGTTTTTTCCCATTTGCAATGGAATATTCATCTTTTCCCCTGTTCTTTCATCGGTTTGGAGAATGAACTTGAGCTACGGAGAGAGTTTAAATGGGTGACAATTGCAGAGATGAAGGAATTCCCTTTTTCCGTATCCCATCGAAAAATTGTTGATTATATTAAAAAGAGCCGCTAGTGATTAAGCGGCTCTTTTAATATCTCAATTTGCTTTGTTCAATCACGGTTTCCAAAAATGCGTAAGAGATACAAGAATAAGTTGATGAAATCCAGATAAAGCGCTAGTGCCCCAATAATGGCTGCATTGGTTACCATATCCCCGGAATAACTATTTGATTGGCCCATTTGTTTGATTTTCTGCATATCATAGGCGGTTAAACCACAGAAAATAATCACGCCCAGGTAACTTAAAATCATAGTTAAGCCGCTGCTTTGCAGAAATAAGTTTACAAGGGTTGCTAAAATGAGTCCGATTAAAAGCATAAGGAAGATTGAGCCCAGTTTACTCAGGTCTTTTTTCGTCACATAACCTAAGACTGCCATAATTCCAAACATGCCAGCAGTTATTGCGAAAGTTAATACAACAGATGCAGTGGTGTAAACCGAGAGGACGAGAGAAAGAGTAACCCCGTTTAACGCAGCATAAAGAAAAAACAATAAGGTGGCTGTTGTTGCAGACATTTTATTAATTCTTGCTACGAGGAAAAAGACCAGAGCAAGTTCAGCAATTAAAAGTCCGAATACGACACCCGTATGTTCTGAAAAATAGGCAATCGCTCTGTTATTGTTTTCCAGAATAAATGCAATAGCCCCGGTCATTAATAAGCCAACAAACATCCAGTTGAATACCCGTTGTATGAAGCGTTGTTGGACCCGTGCGATAGATGTCACTTCCATTAAGGATACCCTCCAATTCATCAATAAACTATATCATTAGTATATACTAAATTTTTCTACGTATTTTTATAAAAATAGTTTCCTAAATATAAAAAAAGCTTTCCTGTCGCAGGAAAGCTTTTTTCTTACATATCTTATTTTGCTTCGTTATAAAGTCTGCTTACTTCGTTCCAATTAATCACGTTCCACCAGTTATTCACATAATCTGGACGTTTGTTTTGGTATTTAAGATAGTAAGCGTGCTCCCATACATCGCAGCAGAGGATAGGTGTTTTTCCTTCTGAAAGAGGGCAATCTTGATTAAGAGTGTTGATTACTTCAAGATTTCCTTCGCCGTTTACAACGAGCCAGCCCCAACCGCTACCAAAGCGACCTACGGAAGCCTGCGTTAATTTTCCTTTGAAGTCTTCGAAACTGCCGAATGCAGCATTAATAGCATCAGCAAGTTCGCCAGTAGGTTGGCCGCCACCGTTTGGTCCTAAAGTGTTCCAGTAAAGAGTATGGTTATAAACACCGCCACCATTATTTTTAACAGCTGTACGGATGCTTTCTGGTACATCGTTAATATTTCTTAAGAGATCTGCAATGCTTTTTCCTTGAGCTACATCTTCATGTCCTTCAAGGGCATTGTTTAAATTATTTAAGTATGTCGCCTGATGGCGGTCATGGTGAATTTCCACAGTTAACGCATCGATATGCGGTTCTAATGCATCGTAAGAATAAGGGAGTGCAGGTAATTCGTATTTAGCCATTTTTACAATCCTCCTCAGTTCAATCCATATTAATTGTTTGTTCTTTACAATAATTATTATATCGTATTCATTTCAAATATCAATACTAAATAATATAAAAAGTATGGAAAGGTTGTAAAACATGTTAACGGAAGATTAACAATGTTAATCCTAGATGTAAGGTGTTTATTTCTTTCTTATGCTATAATTTTTTATGTATAAAGAAAGTTTATAGGAAAGAGGTTAATTCATGACAGAGAGAAAAGTTGCTCTCGTTACTGGTGGGACGAGGGGCATTGGAAAAGAAATTGCATTAAGATTAGCAGATCAAGGATATGACTTGGTGATTAATTATTTACGCAATCGAAGTGCAGCAAGGGAAACTGCCGCCGAATTAGAAGAAAAAGGTGTTAAAGTACACCTTATTAAAGCTAATGTAGGCGATGTTAACAATATTAAAGAAATGTTTGAAGAAATTGACCGGGAATTCGGCCGTTTAGACATTTTTGTTAGTAATGCAGCATCAGGGGTTTTACGGCCTTTGATGGAATTAGAAGAATCCCATTGGGATTGGACAATGAATATTAATAGCCGTGCGTACCTATTTAGTGCTAAAGAAGCTGCTAAATTAATGGAGAAGAATGGCGGGGGTAAAATCGTTGCTCTCTCCAGTTTAGGAGCACAGCGAGTAATACCGAACTATACTACAGTTGGTGTTTCTAAAGCTGCCGTTGAGTCTTTAACTCGCTATTTAGCTGTAGAATTAGCACCAAAGAATATTGTTGTAAATGCTGTATCTGGTGGAGCTGTGGATACGGATGCATTGAAACATTTCCCTAATAGAGATGAACTTCTTGGTGATGCAGCAACAAGAACACCGGCAGGCCGGGGAGTTACAACTGATGATTTAGCCAACGCAGTCTTGTTCCTTCTTTCAGATGAAGCATTTATGATTCGGGGCCAAACCATTATTGTTGATGGTGGGATTTCTATTCTTGTTTAGATGTATTTTCCCCTGGTGATACTGATAGACAGGTCATAACTTTGTCATAAATATCAAGATAGATTAAAAGGTTTTTAATAATCTGCCAAGAATACAATATGTAGTGATTGCATTCGAAAAAATAGTATGTAAGGGGGCTCGAACGATGTATTCACTTGAAGGGGTTTTAACCTGGGAAGCAGAAATGGTAGACAATCTTGAATTTAATAAAGAAATGCTATCTAAGTATCACTGGATGGAATGGGACCTCAAACGTCAGCGAGCTTCCTTACTAACGGATGAATCAGTGGATTTGGATAGCATTAAACAAGTAGACGAAGCACTTAACGCACTGGGCGAAACCATATCGAAAACAAAAGAAGAAATAAATGAGAAAGAAATAGAATTAAAAAAAATGTTTTGTTGTTGGAAACAATACTTAAAAAATAAATAAATGTAATAGTTATTCTTACTGTCTGCATCATGCAGACATTTTTTTTTACTGTAAAAGGACGCCATCCCCTGCTTTTTAGGCGACAATTTAGATGGACTGGTGTAAAATAATAAAAGATGACTGGCAGGGAGGTACATATTTGTGCTTATACGTTCGTTTCGCTTAGGGGATTACATATATATTAAGAAAATATGGCAAGAAACCGGACTGGAACAAACGGAAACAGAATCTTTGGACGCCCTTGCCAAACAATTGGCCTGGGATAGTGAATTGGTATTGATTGCGGAAGATGATGAAAAGGCAGTAGGCGTTATCGTGGGAACCATTGATGGATCCCGTGGATACTTTTATCGATTGGCCGTTGACCCCCAGTATCAAGGGAAAGGATTTGGACGCAAACTCGTCGAAGCTCTTGAGAAACGGTTTATCGAAAAGGGAGTAAGTCGAATTTTCATTATGGTTAATCAGGAAAATACACAAGTTTTGCCTTTTTATAATGCTATGGGATATGAAATAAAGAAATATTTTACCCTTTCTAAAAAAATAGAAGGGAATAATTAGCTTTACTTTACTTTGCAACGGAAAGGAGCGAGTAATGACAGTACCTGGTAGCCCAATTCGTATAGAAAGTTATAAACATGACCAATCTTTCCATCGTTCCTGGGACAAAACATTGCTCCTTCACCTTAGTGATGCAGTATTAATTGGCGGCAATAATCATGTGAAGGTAAAAGAATCCGATGGAAGAGAATGGAGAACTAGAGAACCTGCAATATGCACATTTGGCAGGGGACAATGGTTTAACACCATTGCTATGATAAGAAATGATGGAATATATTATTATTGTAACATTGGCTCTCCTTTTAACCTCCGAAATAATGTATTAACCTATATTGATTATGATTTGGATGTAAAGGTTTTTCCTGATATGAGTTATACCATTTTAGATCGGGATGAGTTCGCAGTTCGTCGGAAACTAATGCATTATCCTGAGGATATTGTGCACCATGTGTATAAAGGTGTGCAAGAAGTCGTCCATTGGATTGAAGAAAAGCGGGGCCCTTTCCATCCTGGATTTGTAGATAAGTGGTATGATCGGTATCAACACATCCTGCAACGTTAAAAAACTCCTTTTCTTTTGGAAGGGAGTTTTTATTCATTAAATTTGAGGTGATCCTTTGGACGCAATTAAACGATATATGTTGTTTGTAAAGCCCTATTGGAAGTGGATTATTTTAACGATTATTGTGGGGATTATTAAGTTTGGCATTCCTTTAGCGATGCCCCTATTGTTGAAATATATAATTGATGATGTCCTACTGGCTAAACTCAGTATGGAGGAAAAAATTAATTCCCTTACTACCGTCATTATTGGTGTATTTATTTTATTTACTGTTGTCAGAGCACCTATTGAATATTGGAGGCAGTATTTAGCCCAATGGGTATCAAATCGGGTTCTGTATGATATTCGAGACAAGACCTATCACCATATTCAGAAATTATCTCTTTCCTATTTTCACAATCATAAGGCAGGAGAAATTATATCTCGTGTCATTAATGACGTTGAACAAACAAAGAGTTTTGTTGAAACAGGATTAATGAATGTTTGGTTAGATACCATTACCATTCTTATTGCGTTAGCCTTTATGTTTACAATGGATTGGAAGTTGACACTGGTATCCATTTGTATGTTTCCCTTTTATGGATTTGCGGTTAAATTCTTTTATTCCCGTTTACGTTCCCTTACACGGCAACGATCACAGGCCCTAGCTAATTTACAAGCCCATCTTCATGAACGGGTGCAGGGGATTCCTGTCATAAAAGGGTTTGCCTTAGAAGAATATGAACAAGAAAAATTTAATGATAAAAACCAGTCTTTTTTAAACAAAGCGGTTGAACATACATCCTGGAATGCTAAAACCCATTCTGTTGTTAATACAGTAACGGATATTGCTCCATTACTGGTGATTGCTTTTGCCGGTTATCTAGTGTTGCAGGGGAATTTAACACTGGGAGCGATGGTTGCTTTTTATTCCTATTTAGATCGCCTGTACTCTCCATTGCGACGATTGGTAAACTCTTCAACCACACTCACCCAGGCTCTGGCTTCCATGGATCGGTTATTTGAATTCATAGATACAAAATATGAAATTGAGGATCAACCCAATGCGAAATCCTTAAAAGATGTGCAAGGGTTTATTGAATTTCAAAATGTTTATTTTCGGTATAAGGATACAGATGATGAAGTATTAAAGGGGATTAATTTGCGTGTAAACCCTGGAGAAACAGTAGCATTAGTGGGAGTCAGTGGTGGGGGAAAATCCTCCCTCATTAGTTTGCTTCCCCGATTCTATGATGTCACAAATGGAAAAATTCTTATTGATGGCCAGGATATCAGGGACGTTACCCAAAAAAGCCTTCGTTCAAGAATCGGCCTGGTATTGCAGGATAATATATTATTTAGCGATTCTGTAAGGATGAATATTTTAATGGGAAATCCAGATGCAACAGATGAAGAAATGATTGCTGCTGCACAGGCTGCCAATGCTCATGATTTTATTATGGATTTGCCCAATGGGTATGACACGGAAATTGGGGAAAGAGGGGTTAAATTATCTGGTGGGCAAAAACAGCGGATCGCCATAGCACGAGTGTTCTTGAAAGACCCTGAGATTCTTATTCTTGATGAAGCGACTTCCGCTTTAGACCTTGAATCAGAACATTTAATACAACAATCCTTAGAGCGTCTTGCGGCAAACAGAACCACCTTTATTGTTGCTCACCGTTTATCGACGATTACCCATGCTGATAAAATTATTTTGATTGAGAATGGTCAAATCAAAGAAGAAGGAACCCATGAACAGCTTATGCTTCGTCAGGGGGACTATTATCGTTTGTTTACGGTACAAAATTTGGAGCCAATAAGTTAAAAACAGAATCACCTCTTAAGATATGCTAATCCTTAAGAGGTGATTTTTTTTACATTTCTTTAATTTTCTTTACGACCTTAATGCAATCATGGAAGGTGGTAAAGGAGTCATGGGGAAGATTGAGTTCCTGGCACTTATCTAAAAGGTATGAGCGGGCAATGGTCCAACTCGCATTTTTTGCCCCTTCCAGGTCTGTGATGCTGTCTCCGATGACGATTTTATAATATTTCTCATCATCATAAGAACGAATAATGGATGATTTGCACATGCCACAATCTGCTTTGCAATATTCATCACAAGGATGGGGCCATACTATTTTAATCGTATCAGACGTGTCATCGCTCGAGTTACAATAAACATTATCAATTTGATCTATATAAGGTTTAAGAATAGGATCAATAAAAAAGTCAATCCCGTTGCTTGTCACAAGAAATTGAATGTTTTCTTGCCGGCAAAAAGAAAGGAAGTCAGCAAACCCCTCTCGAATGATTGCTTTATTTACAATAAAGCCCACCAGGTCTTCTTTTTGTTCGCTAGGAATTAATTCAAAAAGGGCGCCAAGCCCTTCTCTTAACGACTTTTTTTCATCAAACATTTCTTGCACAATATCTTTCCATTGAGAGGGAGCGAATTCCCTCATGGCATCAATCACGTTATCTTTTTCAGTGATTGTTCCATCGAAATCACAAAAAATGACGATTTGTTTCTGCAACGTATATACGCCTCCCAGTTTTTCTCTCTTTGAAGAAGTATAAACGATATTTTGGCAAAAAGAAAACCCACTCTTCTTAATAGAAAGTAGGTTTTCCTTGTGTATCATGGTTTTCTTATTCAGTAGCGATAGAAGGATCAGCTTGTTCTTTAGTTGGTGTTATCATGATGAAATGTTGCTCAGCGTTATCAAGAAGGACTTGAATTTCTTTTGCCTTTTCTTCTTGACCTGTTGCTTTTAATTCAGCAATGTATTCTCCAAGGAGATCATTCAAATCTTCTTTTCCCGTATTGTTAAGAGGGAGGAGAGATACTTTTGCTGCCTTTGCAATCCGGCGTTGAATGGCAGCCAGGTCTAACCCTATTTCTGGAACAAGGCGAAGGTAAACTGTACCCCCTGTCATCCCTGAGCACATCCATGGACCTGGGTCACCGAGAACAACAGCACGGCCATTAGTCATATATTCGAAAGCAAAACCTTTAATGTTAGCCCGCGCGCCAATTCCCGCCAATTCATCGTTGATTGGTTCAGTAATTTCACCGCCAAAGACGATATCAGCCCCAGAGAGACGAATACAAGCCCGTGCATCTGCATTCCCTTGAACAATGAACAATCCTTTTTGTGCACCATAGGCGAAGCTTTTACCTACAGAACCGTTAATGAATTCTCCATTCGCGTTAGGAGACTTCATAATAGCAATGCGACCACCAAAGCCTGTTTTACCTA
This sequence comes from uncultured Paenibacillaceae bacterium, assembly GCA_937874515.1. Taxonomy (GTDB): domain Bacteria; phylum Bacillota; class Bacilli; order Aneurinibacillales; family Aneurinibacillaceae; genus CALNBV01. The sequence continues at coordinate 27,025 of CALNBV010000058.1, forward strand.
CGCCGTCCTGAGCGCCACCTTTAACGAGAATGTTAACTCCTTCTGCGTTGAAAGCAGCAAGACCATTACCAGGGACACAACCGTTATCAAAAGTTAGGCGAACTTCAGGAAGATTGATATAGCTTCCATCAAGGTGAGGTTTAACCCTTGCCCCGGAATATCGGCTTCCAAGTACACGCTGGTCACTTAATACATTGGTAAAGGTTTCGTTAATAGGTGTAGTAGGCGAAGCGTATGGATCGGTTTCAACAATACTTTCCCCACCTACACCAGCAAGAACTTTAGATTCGACTTTCACTGGCTCATAGGCAAAGGTTGCATTAGCAAGCATATAGGATAGATCCATTTTTTCTAATCCCCGTGCCTGTTGCATTAAATCTGCACGGCCAACAAGATCTTGCAGTTTTACTGCACCCAGTTCAGCAGTTAATTGTCTAACTTCTTCACCCAAGGAGGTAAAGAGGGTTTTCAAGTTTTCGACGGAACGTTCTAATACCCGCGGAACAAAACGGCGAAGGCCATGTTCTTGTGCTTCTTCTTCAGATTCGATTTGGGTTGCAATACCAACGTGGCAAGTGTCAAGGTGACAGCCACGGCAAGTGGTACATCCAACAGCAAGCATAGCAAGGGTACCGAATCCAACGCGGTTAGCCCCTAAAAGGATTAATTTCATAACATCAATCCCGCTCTTCACACCACCGTCAGCCCAAATTTCAACCTTATTACGAAGTCCGGCTTCAATAAGGGCAGTATGAGCTGCTTTAACCCCAATTTCAGCAGGCAGGCCAACGTGTTGGATGGCATGAACGCGAGCTGCACCAGTACCGCCATCAAAACCACTTAATGTAATGTAGTCTGCACCAGCTTTAGCAATTCCTACAGCAATGGTGCCGATGTTAGGTACAATGGGAACTTTCACGCAAACTTTTGCCTGAGCATTGGCGGTTTTTAATTCCGTAATCATTTGTGCCAGGTCTTCAATGGAGTAAATATCATGGTTGTTCGATGGTGAAATCAGATCTGAACCAATGGTAGCGTTACGTGCAGCAGCAATTTTCGCTGTAACTTTTTTTCCTGGTAAGTGTCCGCCTTCGCCAGGTTTTGCCCCTTGCCCAATTTTAATTTCAAGCAAGTTGGTAGAGTTGGCAAGTTCAATGTTAACCCCGAAACGGCCTGAAGCCACTTGTTGTCCACGGGAATTGGGGTATTTGCCTAACATATCTTTAATTTCTCCGCCCTCACCGTTTAAGCTAATCATGTTTAATTGGTCAGCAGCTTCTGCATATGCCCGAAAAGGAATTTCATTTTGTGATCCAAAGGACATAGAAGAAATAATAAATGGCAAACTATGATGTTGAATGGAGATATCTACTTTCTCAACATCTACTGGTTTTGCTACTTTTTTAATATCCATTAAATGGCGAATCGCTACAGGATTTGCTGTTTCTTGATCCTTAAGTTTCGTAGCGTATTCGTTGTAAGGAAGAACGCCATTGGCAACTTCACTAATAGACTTCCAAATCCTTGGCCATAGATGGAACAATTTTGCTGGTTTTGCTGATCCACTTGCATGATCTTCATAGCGGGTACGGCTATCTTCTTCAAGGTTTTTGAAGGAAGTGCCTGCATGTTCACTTCCACAGAAGTTTACAATGCCAAGAACGTCTGCAACTTCTTTGTGAAGCCCAATAGAAGAGAAGAGACGAGCATAACCCCGAAGTTCATGAATCCCAATTGTAGAAATTACTTTCTCAAGCCCTTTATTTAAAGATGTATATAGATTTTCAACGGATTTTGTGCCATCTTTTCCAAACACTGTTGCGAACAACAGGTAAGGTGAAATAGCGTCAGCTCCAAGGCCGATGGCAATCGCCAAGTCATGTAAGTTGCGAATGGCACCAGAACGAAGCACCAAGCTTGCTTGACGACGAAGACTATTTCCTTTTTCTCCATTGTTTTTCAAGACTGTGTCAAGCTTTGCAACAACTAAATGAGGATCGATAAAGAATTTATTGTCCTGATGAACAAGGGAGTCATCTAACAGAAGGATGCGGGCGCCTTTTTCAACAGCTTGAATAGCATCGTTAGCAATCCGATTAAGAGCTTCTGGAATACTTTCCTTTTCTCCAAAGAACATGGGGATTATACTGGCCTGGCTTTCCTTTGCATAATGCTCCATTAACTGTTCTAAAGAGAGGGTGTGTAAGTGTTGTGGAAGTTCTTGTGAAGATTTCCCTTCAATTAAAATTGGAGAAGGTAATTCAATAGAATCCTCTGCTTTACCATTAGGGTAGAAAGCAGGGCGTCCGCCAAGAATTACACGGGTAGAGAAATGTTCGATTTCCCGTTCACGGTCAATGGCAGGGTTAGTAACGACTGCAACACTTTCTTTGATATAGTCAGCAATGTTTTGCCGTTCTTGATTGATGGCAGCCAATGGAGCATCGTGTCCTAAAGAACGTATGGGTTCAGCGCCATTTGAAGCCATTTGCTCCGCCATTTGAATATGTTCACGTTCCCAACCAAAGGCTGCATATTGTTGATTTGTTACCTCATCAATATCTTCGTAAGGAACTTTAGCTGTTTCAAATTGGGTAAACTCCAGGTGTTTGCCGAATCCTTTGAAATCTACACGGTCAGAAGCCAGCTGGTAAACAAGCTCTTGCATTTCATGATGAGATAGGACTTTAACAGGATGTCCTGGGTTTAATTGAACCCCAATTTTTTCCCCTGGAGCTAAAGGTTTTGGTTCCCTAACCATTTCATAAACCGGGATAACCCCTTGCTCAGAAGAGAAATATAAAGAGGTTTTGCTCTCAACCATCCAAACAGGACGAAGGCCAAGAGCATCTACACCAAATACACACTCATTAGCATAGCGGGAAACTATCCCTGCAGGCCCCTGGGCGAAATGTCCCCAGGTTTGGCGGAAATAAGCATATAAATCCTGAAGTTCTGGGCGAAGATTTTTCATTTCATTAATGATCGGCGGGAAAAGGTTTTCCATAGCTTCGAAAAGGGATAAACCATAACGGTGAATCATATTTTCAATATTACGGTTCATATTTTGGGAGTCACTGCCGCCATCAACCAGGTCAACACCAAGCATTTGACCTTCATCTTCCAATTTACGGATAGTGTTAATTTCCCCGTTGTGGCCTAAGATGGTGAAAGGTTGCACCCGGAAGAAGTTAGAAAGGGTGTTAGTAGAATAACGGTTATGACCAACAGTAACAGATGAAGCGAATTCTGGTTGTTGAATATCCTGGAAGTATTCTGGCAGAATGTTGGCCGCTCCCATTACTTTATAAGATGCACTGTGATTGCTTAATGAAGCAACATGTACATTGTGTTTCTTTTCAATGGCAATCAATAATTCGAAGAGGGCATTCTCGGTTTTTGTACTTCCTTTATAATCACAAGCTAATTGCCAAAAAATCGGTTCATCAGCTCGTCCGTTTTTGCCGAGGACTTCACTATTTACTGCTCGAGCTTGTTCAAGTTCAATGATTAAATGGGAATCCGCAAACATCTGACGGATATCATTCATCACATCTTCAGCGCTATGTCCTTTGGTTGGTACAAAGATGTGAGAGACAGTAAAAGTTGGAGAAAGTGCTAGGTGTGCTGATTTAGATGCAGCTGCTAATTTCTTGGACCAGAGATCACGGGGAATATCTGTTAAAATCCCACAACCATCTCCTTCACCGTCAATAAAACCAGAGCGATGTTCCATTTTTATTAGGGCATCAATTATTTTCCCAATATTATCACGGCTTGGCTTTCCATCTTTTTCAATTATAGCGACGATCCCACAGCTATCATGTTCTTCCATGAGATGATTTTGGAAAAGGCCGAAATCAACTTTCTTCATCGTATTGGGTCAGTTTGACTGACCTTCACCTCCGGTTTTCTTTTTTTGTCATTCTCTCTCATCAAAATCTCTATATAGGGGCAAGGAACAAAATCCGAACAATTTACTGGATTGATGGGATTTTTGTTCGCTATTGCTTTTGGAAAATTTTGAAAACACAAAATATCAGTAGCATACACGATACCATAAAAATGTTGCAAATTAGATAGAAAGTGACTAAATATTCAATTGTAAAACAAATATAAGTAATTATGTAAAGCATGTTAAGAAAGCTCACATAAATGTTTATATTAAGATAATAAAAAAAAGGCATGGATTTATCCATACCTTTTTTAGATGGGTTTATGCTGTTAATTAGATGAATAAAAAATCCCTATAAACTCATTTTTATAAATGCCTTTTCTGCTGCTTCGATTGTTCGGTAAATATCAGCCTCTGTGTGAGCGGTGGTAATAAACCAGGCTTCATATTTTGATGGGGCTAAACAAATGCCTTCTTTAAGAATATTGCGGAAGAAGGTTGCGAAGGCTTCCCCGTCAGTACCTTTGGCATCCTCGTAATTTTCAATCTGCTGATCCGTGAAATACATAGCTAGAGCGCCTTTTACACGGTTAATGGTAACGGGGATTCCGGCTTTATTTGCTCCCTTAAGAAGCCCTTGTTCTAATAATGCCCCTAAACGGTCTAACTCTTCATAAACGCCAGGTTGCTCTAATACTTCCAGGCACGCCATTCCTGTCCGTATAGAAGCGGGGTTTCCAGCATGGGTTCCTGCTTGATAAGCAGGGCCTAATGGAGCAACAGTTTCCATGATTTCTTTTCGTCCGCCATAGGCACCGATTGGAAGTCCTCCTCCGATTATTTTTCCAAGGGCAGTTAGGTCGGGAGTAACACCTAATAAATTTTGTGCGCCTCCGTACATGAAACGGAACGCTGTTATGACTTCATCATAAATGACAAGAGCGCCTGCTTCGTGGGTTATACGGTTTACTTCTTCCAAGAAACCTTCTTTTGGGGATACGATGCCGAAATTCCCGACAATGGGTTCAACAAGCACAGCGGCAATTTCGTCACCCCATTTATTTATCGCTTCTTGGTATGTTTCTAAATTATTATAAGGTACAGTAATCACTTCATTAGCAATGGATTGAGGGATTCCTGCACTGTCAGGTATGCCGAGGGTAGAAGGGCCAGAACCGGCAGCAACTAAAACAAGGTCAGAATGGCCATGGTAGCATCCGGCAAACTTTATTATTTTATTTCTTCCTGTATAGGCTCTCGCTACTCTTATGGTAGTCATGACTGCTTCTGTTCCTGAATTATTAAAACGGATTTTTTCCATGGAAGGGATGGCTTTTTGTATTTTTTGCGCAAACTGGGTTTCCCATGGAGTAGGAGTACCGTATAATGTTCCGTTTTTAGCGGCTTCTGTAATGGCTTTGGTAACGTGTGGGTGAGCATGTCCTGTAATAATTGGACCATATGCGGCCAGATAATCGATGTATTGATTTCCATCCACATCCCAAAAATAAGCGCCCTGGGCTCTTTCCATGGTGATGGGCGTCCCACCGCCTACTGCTTTAAAGGAACGGGATGGGCTATTTACACCGCCAACAATTACTTCTTGAGCTTCCCTATAATATTGCTCAGATTTACTGATATTCATTGCAATCCTCCTAATCGATGTAAAGCTACATATTCATCTTAAAGATTTTTTTCCTGAAGTTGAAGGAAAATGTTTATAATAGATAAATACCTTCGGTGAAAGCCATAGAAGGTTATTACTTTTTCACGGAGGTAACAGGTTATGTTGCGGATTGAGGCCAGGGGACTCACGAAAGAGTTTAAATCTTATAAAAGTCGCAGTGGCCTTATGGGGGCTTTTCGCGATTTATTTAGTCGGAATTATATGAATATAAAGGCTGTTGATGCTATTGATTTAGCAATCAATGAGGGCGAAATGGTAGGGTATATTGGTGAAAATGGTGCAGGTAAATCAACGACCATTAAAATGCTCACAGGGATTTTAAAGCCTTCCTCAGGTTTTTTGAGGGTAAATGGCATGGACCCACACCGGGAACGGGAAAATTTCGTGAAAACAATTGGCGTTGTTTTTGGGCAACGGAGCCAGCTATGGTGGGACATTGCTGTACAAGAATCCTTCACCCTATTAAAAAAAGTATATCGTGTGTCAGATGCCCATTATAAAAGGCATATGGAACATGTGATTGATGTATTGGACATTGAGGATTTATTGGCGAGACCTGTTCGGAAATTAAGTTTAGGGCAAAGGATGCGCTGTGAATTGGCGGCAGCTCTTATTCATAATCCTCCCCTTTTATTTTTGGATGAACCAACCATTGGATTAGATGTTCTGGTAAAACTGAAGATTCGTGATTTTTTAAAGGAAATGAATAAAGAATATGGGACAACAGTTTTATTAACCACCCATGATCTTTCTGATATAGAAGCTTTATGTTCAAGAGTGATCATGCTTGATGAAGGAAAGGTAATTTATGATGGGGAACTGAACAAATTAAAAGAACAAATGGGCAGCAAAAAAGCCGTGTTTGTTGATTTCCCTTATCCGGTCTCATTGGAAAAGTTGGAAAGTGTGACCTTTGGTTTACCTGTTAGTTGGTCACAGATTCACCCCATGCAATACCGAGGGGTTTTTCGCAGTGAAGATTTATCCGTATCCCATTTGCTAGAGGCAATCATTCCATCCTTTGAAGTAACAGATCTTTCAATTGAAACCATGTCTACAGAAGAAGTGGTTAGAAAAATTTACGAGGAAGGGTTCGCCCATGTTTAGTATGTATGTAGAAATGATTCGCATCCGTTTTCTGATGATGCTAGCTTATCGGGTGAATTATTATAGTGGTATTGCGGTTTATAGTATAAACATTGGCGCCTATTATTTTTTATGGAATGCGATTTATGGGGATAAGGTAACCATGGGAGGGCTTACGGCTTTGCAAATGGTAACCTATGTATCGATTAGTTGGATGGCCAGGGCTTTTTATTTCAATAATATTGACCAGGAAATGGCTCAGGAAGTGAAAGAAGGGAAGGTCGCCATCGAATTAATTCGACCCTATCATTACCTGGCAACTAAAATCATGCAGGCCATGGGCGAAGGAATCTTTCGTTTTCTTTTTTTCTCATTGCCAGGAATGATTATCATTACCTTTATTTTTCCTATTCAATATCCTTCTGGATTTTCAATTTGGGGTTGGTATGGAATTAGTTTATTATTCAGCTTTTTTATCAATACTCAGATTAATTTAATCACGGGTTTGTTGACTTTTTTCTTCTATAATAACGAAGGGATCATGCGTGCGAAACGGGTATTGGTAGACTTGTTTTCTGGTTTGATTTTGCCCATAAGTTTGTATCCTGAATGGGCACAGGCCATTTTAAACTATTTGCCCTTTCAGGCCATTAGTTACCTACCAGGAATGATCTTTACTGGTGGGATACAGGGTGAACAAATTTTTCTGTCTTTAGGACAACAGTTTCTTTGGATTTTACTATTATGGATTCCTATTGGAATGCTCTGGTGGCAAGCGAAAAAAAATCTAGTCATACAGGGCGGGTGATGAAATATGCATTATCTATCTTTATTCTGGTATTACATGAAGCAATATTTCAAAAGCCGTATGGAATATCGTACAGATTTATTAAATGGGATATTCTCGGATCTTATCTTTCAAACTACGAATTTAGTTTTTATTCTTGTTGTTTTTCAACACACTGCCTTTTTAGAAGGATGGAATAAAAATGAAATCCTCTTTATTTATGGTTTTTTTCTAGTGCCTTATGCGGTTTTTGGAACCTTTTTTAACCTGTGGAATTTTCAGGAGAAGTATATCATAAAAGGAGAAATGGACCGGGTTTTAACCCGCCCTGCCCATAATTTATTTCAAGTGATGTTAGAAACCATGGATCCTCCCTCGTTGTTAGGGGCAATTACAGGTATGGTCATTATGGGGTATTCCGCTTTTGATATGGGTATGGAAATTGCCTGGTATGATCCCTTCATCTTTCTTGGTCTGGTGGTTTCGGCGGCATTGGTTTATGGTGGCGTGTATACAGGGATTGCTGCTATTGGATTTTTTTCCGATTCAAAAACAGGGATAACGCCTATGATATGGAATATTCAAAATTACGGGAGATATCCTGTGAACATCTATAATAAAGTAATCAAGTTCATTTTAACCTGGATTCTTCCCTTTGCTTTTGTAGGAGTCTATCCTGCCTCTTATTTTTTGAAAAAAGAAGAGTTTGCGTTTTATTTATATTTAACCCCTGTTATAGGAATTGTCTTCTTTTTTCTGGGTATCACCATTTGGAATATTGGAGTGAAAAACTATCGGGGGGCTGGTTCGTAAACAAATATGATTAAAGGAGATAAACATATGGAACAATTACAAATTGGACAAAAAGCACCTGATTTTACTTTGCCTGCAAGCAATGGAGAAACAGTCTCTCTTCATGATTTTTTAGGAAAAAACGTCATTCTTTACTTTTATCCAAAAGACATGACACCAGGTTGTACAACAGAAGCTTGTGACTTTCGAGATCAACATAGCAAATTCGGGGATTTGAACACAGTGATTTTAGGGGTAAGTACTGATTCATTAGAACGCCATCATAAATTTATTGATAAACACGGTTTGCCTTTCTTGTTATTGGCTGATGAACAGCATCAGGCTGCAGAAAGTTATGGGGTTTGGAAGATGAAGAAAAATTTCGGCAAAGAGTATATGGGAATCGAACGTTCTACTTTTGTTATCGATAAAGAAGGAAACCTGGTCAAAGAATGGCGTAAAGTGAAAGTGAAAGGCCATGTTGAAGAAGCGCTGGCATTGATTGAAGAAAACCTTTAATTGTAAATATGGATAATTAGGAGGAATAAAATGGGGGATTCCCATTATGATTGGCCTGATTATTACGATATTGTTTCCAGTGGCTTAGAGCATGATGTTGAATTTTATGTGAATCTTGCGGAAGAAGTTGAAGGGAAGGTTCTTGAACTGGGATGTGGCACTGGGAGGGTAACCATTCCTATTGCCAGGAGTGAGAAGGAAATTGTCGGGCTTGATTCTAATCCCTTTATGTTAGACAAAGGGAAACGGAAAGGGAAAATGGCACGCATAGGGGATCACATGCAATTTGTTGAAGGGGATATGAGGGAATTCAGGTTTCGAGAAACTTTTTCCCTTATCATTATTCCTTATCGATCTTTCCTTCACTTACTCACCGTACAAGAACAATTGGATACATTATGTAATATATATCGTCATCTGAGTCCCGGGGGACTTATTGCTTTAAACGTGTTTGTTCCTCATATAAAGAATTTATATGAAGAAGATGATAAAAGTTCTACTAGGGGTATTTATGATATTCCTGGGAGTGAAGACCGTCTTGCGGTTTGGGACTATACCCGATTTGATCATTTTATGCAAATTGCAGAGATTATTCGCCAATACGAAAGGTTAAGTGTAAAAGGTGAGGTGATTCAACGGATTATCTCACCTTTACATATCCGTTATGTTTATCCTTTCGAATTACACCATTTACTTAAACTTTCTGGATTTAAGGTATTGCAAAAATATGGGGATTTTCATAAAACCCCATTTGGCCCTGAAAGTACAGAGTTGATTATTGTAGCTCGTAAGGAGTAGTTTTATGGATTAGGAAAGGGAAGGGATGGAAATATGAAAATTGTTTTCACCGCTAAAATAAGTGAGCGCCACCAGGAAGTGCTTCGAAGCCAATTTGACCAAGTCTCTTTTTCTTTTTTCACTTCCAAAGAAGAGGCGGGAGTTGAATTGGAACTCGCGGATGTTTTAGTCACTTATGGTGAAGACCTTACGGAAGGGCACCTTAAACAGTATAAAAATTTAAAATGGATTCAAGTATTGACGGCCGGCGTTGATAAAATGCCCTTATCTTATTTGGATGAATCCTCAATTTTACTAACAAATGTGAAAGGGATTCATAAAATTCCTATGGCTGAATATACCTTTGCCGCTATGCTTCAGGTGGCAAGGAGTTTAAATGAAACCTTTCAGAAACAGCAACGCAAAACATGGGATCCAAGGATTCGTGTGGATGAATTACATGATAAAAGCCTTGGAATTATTGGTGTAGGAGCAATTGGAGAAGAAATCGCAAAAAGGGCCCAGATATTCGGCATGAAGGTATTGGGAGTAACCCGTAGTGGAAGAGAAAATCCATATTGTGAAATGATGTATAAGCCCGAACAATTACATCAATTTCTTCCTTTGTGTGATTATATTGTAGCCATTGTGCCTTCAACCCGAGAAACCTATCGTTTAATAGGTCAAAGTGAATTGGCTTGCATGAAATCAACTGCGGTGTTTATTAATATTGCCAGGGGTTCAGTGGTTGATGAGGAAGCGTTAGCTACACATTTAAAAGAGGGAAAAATTAAAGGGGCTGTTTTAGATGTGTTTACAGAAGAACCTTTATCAGAAAGTTCCCCTTTGTGGGAATTGAATAATTGTATTATTACACCCCATGTGTCAGGGCGATCTTCCCGCTATATAGAAAGAGCGTTAGGAGTGTTCCGTGAGAACCTCGAGCATTTTCATACTGGCAACCTTACTCAATTAAAAAATATCGTAGATTGTATAAAGGGTTATTAGAAGGAGGAGCAGACGTGAAAATATATACTAAAACAGGGGATGGGGGAGACACTAGTTTACTTTATGGTGTTCGTGTAGCTAAGACAGATTTACGGGTTGAAGCCTATGGAACTTGTGATGAAGCCAACTCAATGATTGGCCAGGCAGTTTCTTATTTACCCAAGGACCCTATGTGGGATGATGTAAGGCAAATTATCCATGTTGTGCAGACAAAACTTTTTCATATTGGCGCTGAATTGGCGACACCGGCGGGAAAAAAAGTAAATTGGTCAATTACTGAAGAGGATGTAAAACATTTAGAGGATGCTATTGACCGTTGGGAAGAATCTCTTCCAGCCCTTACTAACTTTGTTTTGCCAGGGGGTTCACCAAGCGGAGCTTCATTTCATGTCGCAAGGACGATTGCTCGCCGTGCAGAACGGTGTGCTGTTGCATTAAAAAAAGAGAATGAGGTTAACCCCCTGGTTATGCGCTACCTTAATCGTCTATCTGATTTCCTTTTTGTTGCTGCCCGTTATGTGAATGCAAAACAAGGGACAACGGAACCAACTTTTCATCAAAACTAGAGGTATTTTACTGTTTTTCTAACATAGTTTTCGTTTGTTACGAAAAATGATGAATTTAATTAAAAAATGTCTTGCAAACAAAATACTAATGTGATAAATTATAAAAGTCGCCACTGATGAGGCGGCTTGATCTTTGAAAACTGAACAGTGAAAAAAGCTAGAATGCGATCCTAATCAATTTCTTAAAAT